>ONWB01000134.1 GCA_900321445.1 uncultured Prevotellaceae bacterium
TCATAAGGCTATTTCATAAGTATCGTAGCACATTCCACGCGCTCCGTAGCCATGCTTTTGGAACATAAGTCCTTCGTTTATGCCCGTGCCATCGTGGAGCGTGGAAATGCCAAAGTCAAGATATTTGTATTCTGTTGCCACTTTTCCTACAAGTTCCGCAAAAAGCAAGTCGAGGGCGTTGTTGTTGCGCCCTTCGTCAGCCGCAGAGATGTATTGAACATGTACGAGTTGGGGTGAGGCAATAAAAAATATGCATCCTGCCAGCATCTCACCACCTTTCATCGCTGTTGCAAGATATATCCTTTCTGGAAAGCGCTGCATCAGCAGTTTCATCTCCTCGATGCTGTGTACGGGGGCTACGCCATGACGATGTGAAAGGTTCTTGGTAAGGATGCTCCAGAAGTTTTCGAGCGAATCGGATTCATTGTCTGGAATCATGACCTTTACACCTTCCTGTCGGCATTTCCTAACATGGCGGCGTCGCATTTCTGAGAAGAATTGGGGAATAGCATCCTCAGTCTGTCCAAAGGCATTCTGCATAGCATCGAGAGCCACGCAGTTTGATAATGCCCGCGTTTTTAATACGGCTCCATGTTGCGTCATTGCATATAGAACTTCCTCCGATGGAATTGACCAGTATGCCCATGGCGCAGGTTTGAGAATCCAACGTATAGCACCTAAGGAGCGATAATGTTCGCAGGCAAGGCCAAGGGCTTCCATAATCTCCTTGATTCCTGCATGCACAGAAGGGATAAGGCCGCCATAGGTTAGACCACCATGCGACACAATGGTATTCGTATCGCGACGTATGCTGCTGGCGATGAGCACTTCTACGCGCCCTTTCTCGTCACAAACCATTAGCGAAGCGTCCTCAAAGCGGTCGGCATGGTAATCCATGAACCCACGTTCCAATAGCAACGCTGGGAAACGCGACTGCCTAAGCGTCGTGTCCCAAAGTTCCTTGTGCTGCTCGCTATATGGTATTATTGTCATAAGCCTATTTCATCCTTACGTTCAATATAGCCTGTTTCGTCGTATGGTTCCGAGGCCATGCATACACACACGCAATCATTGGAGAAGTTGTAGAGTCGGCACCAGCACATAGGTGGGATTATCAATCCGCGATCTGGTGAATCTAAAACGTATGTCTCTGTACCCTCGGCATCTGTAAGGTCTATGCAGACACTCCCATTTGCAGCAATAACAAGTTCTGAGCATGTGCGATGCGCATGGCCTCCCCTCTCCTGCCCTTCTGGGACACCTGTAATCCAGAACGTCCTCCTTGGGCGGAATGGGAGTTCGCACGCTTCGTGCTCGCACACGACAAGACAACCGCGACTGTCGCAAAAAGACGGAATATTCACAATTCTATCCTTGTGTTGCGAATGCGTTTGCCCAGTATTACTTGTTTTGTTTTCCATACGAGTGGCAAAAATATGGGTTTTTGCTCAAAAACGCAAACTTTGCGCAATTTTTTAAGAATATTGCCTACCTTTGTGCGCCGATATCTGCTTCAAACCCTATGTCAGACAAGAAACGGACATACATTGCTATCGACTTGAAGTCGTTCTATGCTTCAGTAGAATGTGTCGCCAGAGGACTTGATCCGTTGACGACAAATCTTGTCGTGGCAGACAAGAGTAGGACTGACAAGACGATATGCCTTGCCGTTTCGCCATCTTTGAAGCAATGTGGCATTGGGGGGCGTCCAAGACTGTTTGAAGTTGTGCAGCAGGTCCGCAAAGTAAATCGCGAACGCCTGGAAAAGGCAAATGGCTTCTTTCGCGGGCGGTCGTCGAGCAGCATCGAATTGGAAGAACACCCAGACTGGGAGTTGGACTATATCGTTTCTCCACCACGCATGGCTCATTATATAGATGTCAGCGTGCAGGTATATCGTACTTACTTGAAATATGTGGCAGCGGAAGACATCCACGTCTATAGCATCGACGAGGTGTTCATGGACGTTACGAACTACCTTCCTACATATCGAGTTTCTCCGCATGAGCTTACTATTCGCATCATTCGCGATGTGCTTAGCACGACAGGCATAACGGCGACGGCGGGCATAGGAACGAACATGTATTTGGCAAAAGTGGCTATGGACATCGTAGCCAAACATATTCCTGCAGATGCCGACGGCGTGAGAATAGCGGAATTGGACGAGATGGGCTATAGGGAAAAGCTATGGAACCACAAACCCCTTACTGATTTCTGGCGCGTAGGACGCGGAATTGCTGGCAAGCTCATCCCCTATGGTATCGATACGATGGGAAAACTTGCGCGCCTCTCTATTCGAAACGAGGAGTTTCTGTACCGCATGTTTGGCGTCAATGCGGAACTTCTCATTGACCACGCATGGGGCTGGGAACCATGTACGATAGACTATGTCAAAGCATATCAGCCTGAAAACAATTCGTTCAGTAGCGGACAGGTACTGACGAGTGCATATAGTGTTAAACAGGCTCGTGTCGTAGTTCGTGAGATGGCAGAAGCTGCCGCCCTCGACCTTGTCGCGAAACGTATGGTTACGAATCAACTTGTCCTTACGATTGGCTACGATGTTGAGAGTCTTTCGCGCCCAGAAATCGCAAAGAAATATATGGGGCCAGTCACCATCGACAGATATGGTCGCCGCACGCCCAAACATGCTCATGGCACAGCTAACCTGGAGGCGCATACTTCTTCTTCAAGAAAGA
Organism: uncultured Prevotellaceae bacterium; assembly: GCA_900321445.1. Classification (GTDB taxonomy): domain Bacteria; phylum Bacteroidota; class Bacteroidia; order Bacteroidales; family Bacteroidaceae; genus Alloprevotella. The sequence goes on from ONWB01000134.1 coordinate 2,700, forward strand.
TTGTAGATGCTACAATGGAACTCTATGACCGCATTATCAATCCAGACCTTCTTGTTAGGCGCATAAACCTTACCACCAACCACGTTTTGAGTGAGGCACGCCTTCCCAAAGACGCAGGTATGCCAAAGCCAGACCTCTTCACCAGCCCTGAAGAGCTCGAACAGAAACACCATCGTCAGGAAGAAGCAAAAAAGAAAGAGCGTCGCTTACAGGAGGCACAACTTGCCATAAAGCGACGCTATGGTAAAAACGCTATTTTGAAGGGCGTAAACTTCGACGAAGGTGCTACGGCAAAGCAACGTAACCAACAGATAGGAGGACACAAAGCATGAAGAATCTGAATGAGCGCGACTCTGAGCAATACGACGACATCATAGGTTTGCCGCATCACACTTCCAAGACGCATCCTCGTATGTCGATGATGGCACGCGCAGCACAGTTTGCACCTTTTGCTGCACTTACTGGCTATGATGCCGCCATCGAGGAGGCGACTTTCTATTCCGAGAGCTCCGAAAACTCTGAGTACTCCGAGAACTCGGACGACTTTGGTTACTCTGAGTAATACTTTACAAGTTCGTCTGGAGAGTGTAGCAGATGCGTAGCACCATGCTTTCGAAGATGTTCTTCTGTGCGGAAACCCCATGTGCAACTCAGGCATGGCAGTCCTGCACGACGTGCTGTTTCGATATCCACCTCAGAATCCCCCACATATACGGTTTCTTCAGCAGAAGCTCCAAGTCCGCGCATGGCTTCTATGACGGCATCAGGGTTTGGCTTACGACGCACCGTGGCACTTTCGCCAACAGCTATATCTATAAGTCCATCGAAAAACTTCTCTCGCAGTTGACTTACGGCAACCTGTCCTTTGTTAGAGACTATTGCCATGCGTGCACCTCGCTTCTTCAGTTCATGAAGCATTGTCATTATGCCATCGTATGGTTGTGTTAGATCCATGCAGTGGGCTGCATAGTACTCGCTGAAACCTGCCAGGACTTTATCATCGCCACCAAGGGCTTCAATCAATCGCGCGTAGCCGTTTCCAACATTACGACGAACGTCTTCTATTGTTTTTTCTTCGAATCCCTGATGGCGAAATCCATAGTTTACGGCAGCCGTAAGGTCTTGAAGTGTATCAAGCAGCGTTCCGTCGAGGTCAAGTATAAAGGTTGTATATTTCATTTTATTACCTTATTTATTATGGTGAGCGCCTTTTTCAACATCTCTGAGTGGTCGAAAGCCAACTCACCGACTCTATCTACGGGAATCCATCGCGCTTCTGCTGCATCGTCGCCGCCATGTGGCTCCGTCATTTCTACAAAACCGCAATAGCTTGCTGTCACAACAGGACAACGTGGGTCTCTGCCAGGCTTGCTGTAAACTCCTACAAGCTGGAGTTCGCCAGCCGTAAGTCCTGTTTCTTCCAAAAGCTCGCGCCTCGCACATTGCTCCACATCCTCCATTCCTGTTTCCAAAAATCCGCCAGGAAAAGCCCAGCAACCTTTGAAAGGTTCTCCGCCACGTCGTATCAACAACACATAGAGCACATTTTCGTTCTTTGAGAAAAGCAGGCAGTCGGCAGTGACTGACGGCCGTGGATACTTATATGCCCAAGGACACTCTTCGCCCTCGCGATAATCCAAATAGATGTCTGTGTATTCTGGTTTCATTATAAAGAGTTCAAAGGGTCAAGTATTCAAAGAGTCTGTGTATATATCATTTTTAATCTCTGATTTCTCTTTTTTAATTTACTATCAGTCGTATGAGTACGCTCAAGGCATACATATCGGCTGCACCACCAGGAGATATGTTGCGGCGGATGTATTCATCGTTAAGAGCCATGAGGTCTTTCTCGTCGAAGCCTTCTTTCAGCATTTGCGCTGCCTTATCTTTAACCTCCATCAATACTTCTGCCCCACAACGGTATAGGATGTTCGTATCGTCAAGGCGCGCTACAATATACAATAATGCCGCATGTTCGGTGGGAGCGTCGCAGGCCTCAAATGCCAGCGTGAATCCCTCGCGTGCATTTTCCAATGCGCTTTTTGTACCAGGGTATCGGCGTCTGACGACTGCACCATGGGTAGCCTGCGCATCAGGGAATTTATTGGCAAGTTGTATTATGCGCCCTTGAAGTTCCTTGCGCGAGAATGTCTTTCCTTTGAAGCTTGCAGCAGCCGCGATTGTAAGTCCGAGAGAGAAGAGTGCTCCTTTGTGTGTGTTCACACCGCCAGTTGCATCTAACATCGCGGCTTCGGCACGTATCCCTATTTCCTTCAAAGCTACGATATCGTCGGCGGCTTCGGCTACCTCCCTGAAATATGGGCGTAGGGCAAAGATGCTTCTACGCATCAGCGCATAGTCCATATCTTTGTGCGCTCCGCTGTCATGGCAATCCACCAAGCCGGGTTTAGGTGTCAGATTCAGTTCAGCAATCAAAGCTTTGCATGCATAGTATGAATATACGTATGGCAGTGACGTGGGAGCCGCCATTTCCCAATTCCCCTTTCGTACGAGCGATGCCGAGATACCCTTAAGTCGCTCTATTTCGATGGTGTTGAATGTGGATTTTAGTATTTCGTTGTAGCGTCGCGTCATAATGTCTTCAGGCTCTGTGCCAACGAAGCGTACGTTGGCGCCAAGCGCAGGTGCGATATGGCGGCCGAATACGTCTGCATCAAGCAGCATTTGTGTTTCCGCTGCATCGGAAAGCTCCTTTAGGAAATACGTTGGGAATGTTGCAGCAGAAATGGCGTACGGTCCGCTTTCTATGACAACGACATTTGGAATGTGCTTTGTCCCTTCGCGTACCATTGCTATGCGTTCGCAGAAGAGGAAATCACTCTTCTCCTCGCTGACAACCATAACGACGAGGTGTGCAACCTTGCGCGAAGCCGTTTCGATGAGATACTGGTGCCCACGTGTGAATGGATTTGCATTCATCACGATGATGCCAGTGTCGCCTTCTGGGTTGCATAATGCTTGTAGGCTATCCTTAAAACGGTTTAGTCTCTGCGTACTGCTTTCGAGCAAAATTGCTTTGGGAGCCTGGCCTATAAGGACATAGCCGAGGTCGCGAAAAAGAGCAAGGTTTTCGGGTTTGGTAAATACCATCGTTGTGTGATAGCCAGCAACTTCAGCGATGCTTTGCAGGCGTGAGACAATGCGCGCCATTAGTCCGCTGCCACGTTCCTCTGGTCGCACCGCGACACATTTTATAATATCATTATGCAGACCACCACCACCAACGAGCTCTTCCTCGCTGTTAT
>ONWB01000136.1 GCA_900321445.1 uncultured Prevotellaceae bacterium
GTCGGAGCAGGTCCTGGCGGACTTTTTGCCGCCCTGCGCCTCATCGAACTCGGACTGCGCCCCATCGTCCTTGAGCGCGGACGCGACGTCCATGAGCGCAAACGCGACTTAGCACTCATCTCGCGAGAGCATATCGTCAATCCCGAAAGCAACTATAGCTTTGGCGAAGGTGGCGCAGGTGCATATTCTGACGGAAAGCTATTCACGCGAAGCAAAAAGCGCGGCAACGTAGAGAAGATTCTCCGCGTGTTCTGTCAGCATGGTGCATCCCCAAACATTCTCATAGACGCACATCCCCACATCGGTACCGACCGCCTTCCTGGCGTCATTGAGCGCATGCGCGAACAGATTCGCAGTTGCGGCGGCGAAGTTCATTTCCAGACGAAAGCCGAGGAGCTCATCATCGAGAGCGGCGTAGTGAAGGGAGTCATTGCTCAGGGCAAAGCCTTCATGGGACCCGTCATCCTCGCCATAGGACACTCTGCACGCGACACTTACCGCCACCTCCACTCTCAGCGCGTGCAACTCGAAGCAAAAGGAATAGCCGTTGGCGTAAGGCTCGAGCATCCCGCCACACTCATCGACCGCATACAATACCACAGCCGCGAGGGACGCGGACGCTACCTGCCAGCTGCCGAGTACAATTTCGTAGGACAGGTCGAAGGACGCGGCGTCTATAGCTTTTGCATGTGTCCTGGAGGTGTCGTTGTGCCTGCCGCAAGCGGTCCTGAGCAAGTCGTAGTCAACGGCATGAGTCCATCCCATCGCAACGGGCGGTGGAGCAACAGCGGCATGGTGGTAGAAGTGCCCGCAAAAGAAGGTGTCCTTTCTACACTTGAATATCAGGAAGAACTTGAACGTATGGCATGGCAACAGGGAGGTCGCCGCCAGACGGCACCCGCGCAGCGCATGGCGGACTTCGTCAACGGACGCCTAAGTGCCGACCTGCCTGCGAGCAGCTACACACCCGGACTCGTAGCCTCTCCCCTACACTTCTGGCTGCCTAACGACATCGCATCGCGTCTCCAGCAAGCCTTCCGCATGTTTGGACGCAGGAGTCACGGCTTCCTCACCAACGAAGCCGTCGTGATAGGTGTAGAAACAAGAACCTCGGCACCGCTGCGTATTATTCGCGATGCCGAGAGCCTTATGTCTGTAAATATGCCGGGGCTTTATCCTTGCGGCGAGGGGGCTGGCTATGCTGGCGGCATAGTGTCGGCTGCCATCGATGGCGAGCGATGCGCCGAAGCCGTAGCAAAAGAGTTACTCTCCTAAGGACTTTTTACCTTATCACCTTTTTTGCCCCAATGAGGTAGATGCCGCGTTGAGGTTCTGCCTGCATACGGCGTCCCTGGAGGTCGTGTATTTGGGCTGCTTTCTCCGAGCTTTGCACTGAGTTTATGCCGTTGAGTTCGAAGTATGCTTCTACGTCGTACCACGCAATCTCGGACTTGTGTACTTCGCCTCCACCGCGATATATGCTCTGCACGCCAAGGAGTTGCCACGTGCGGACATCCTCGTCTGGGAAGTGAAGATATACGGTCTTGTCGTCGGTATTGGAATAGTTGTCGTAGAAATCGTAGCGCCACTCGCGTCCAAATGTGTATGGTATCTCGACCATATCTTCCTGCATATCCACGTAGTCAAAAGACGTGAATACAAGCGGCTGAACATCCTCGTCGATGCTCGTTAGGAACTGATAGCTCAACTTACTTTGCGAGATTATTGTGCCGTTGGTGTCGTATGAAGGAATGCGCACTTCCACGTAAGGATTGTTGGTGCCTGTGAATACGAAGTTCTTGAACAACGGCATTGCCGGCGTTGCTGCCACATCGGGCGCAGCCTGCATAACCATATCCGTGAACCAATAGTAGTAGTTCAGGTAAAGGCGTGAAGCGTTGATGTAGATGTCCTGCTCGCTGCTCAGCGTGTGCGTTTGGGCGTTGTAGCTAAAGCGCAAATCGGCGAAGTTGCCTTCGGCATCGGTAGCCACAAGATAGTAGGGATACAGACTATATGTGCTTTGGAACGAGCCAAGATACTGCCCGCAGGGGAGCGTCACGCTTCCGCCGTCGTTGCTGAGTGTTCCTTTTGCCCATCCATCGGGGCAGTCGGAGGAGAGGCCTTGTATATACACGTCCTTTCCGTCAAACGCTATCCTCACGGTGGCAGAATAGTCTTCCTGCTCGTACCCTGCAGGTATGCCTTTCTTGGGATCTCCCTCGTTATAGATGTTGTTCTTTGCCGTGAGGAGATATTCTTCCGAGGACAAGCCGTTAGGAACCTCAACAAGAACATTCGGTTGCGGCACGGAGCGGCTGAGCTCCACCTCTGAATAGTATATGAAGGGGTCGAACTCGCTGTCGCTGGCATTCAGGACTACAAAGTCCTCCGTTGCCATCCATCCCTGCTCGCGGTTCATCCTGAACTCAACGTCCTTAACCTGGAAACCGTCATAGCCGAGGAAATAGAGGTTTGTGCCCTCAACCTGGCCATAGAACTGTCCAGACTCAAAGGTAGCTCTTTCGTTGCTGTTCATAAAGCCCTTTACCCACGCCTGCGGGAGGTATTCGCAAAGTCCCTGCACATATACATCATCGCCATCAAAACCTACAGATAATGGGCGAATGACCTGATCACCGTCCTGCATGGCAGAGAGGTACCACGTCTCAGTCTCGACACCAGTGGGAAGTTCCACAGTTGGTGGCAGGGGGAGCTTGCCAGGGGTGAGAACGGCAGTGTCTATGTAGTCGTAGAGCTGGTCTGTGAGATTACTTGCGCCGGACTCTCCGATTATGCAGCTCACATCCAATGTCAGCGTGCGCTCCTCCTCGTCGAATTTGAAAATATAGTCCGTAAGCGTGTAGTCATCTCCGTCGTTGGTTGGCACAAGCAGTCCTATAAGATACTCGGGACCGTAGTCATCAGAGCCAACATACTGTCCACTGGCGAATACGATGTCGCCTGCGTCGTTGAAATGGCCGCGCACATACGATTCGCGGAACCAGCAGGCAAGGCCGCGCACATATACGTCGTCGCCCACGAAGGCTACGAAGATATTCTCCTCGCGCAGAGTCTGCTGCCAGCCGCTCGGCGTACTGTTATACTGCACAGCGCGAAGCGTATATTCCTCAGGGACTGCTCCATGAGGGAGTTCTACCAACTGTGCCGCACTTGGCAGCGTGCTCATGACGAGCATTGTCAAAATGAGTGTGTAAAGTTTCTTCATACTAAGGTGTGAGTTGTGTATAGGAATTGCTTGATATACATTTTATTATATGAGGCTTTGCCAATATTCGACAAACTTGGCAGCAACCTCCATGTGGTCATGATGCCGTTGGATGTAGGCTACGCTCTCTCTCTTCAGGCGCGCTACTTCTTCAGGGTGCGTAGCGAGGTGGCGCAACTTCTGATATACGTCGTCCTCATCGGGCTGGACGTTGACAATTGGACGCAGTTCTGACTCGCCGAGAATCTCGTAGTTTTCAGGCTCGCCGCCGCTGACGACGACGATGCCACGCGCCATAGCCTCGAGGGCATTCATGGCTGGCGTGTAGCTGTATAGCTGGTCAAGGAGGACGTCGGAACTTTGCAGGAGCCGCACGTACTCGGCAAAAGGTACGCTTTCGACTTTCACGATACGGCACTTGTCGGGCATCTCGCGTTCCACACGCTCCAAGGCACGCAGCATGACGTCGGTACCCTTATACTCTTCCTTGCCGCGTTGGATGCCTACAAAGAAGGTACAAACATCACCAAGCTTTTCTTCGGAGGGCGAAGAACTCGGTTCTGCGTTGGAAACCTTTATCGGAAAGGGTATATAGGTCAGTTTCTCCCTTAATGCACTTATCCGCTGATAGCTCGCCCAATATTCGTATAGTCCGCTGACGATGCCGTCGCAGTCGGAGGCTATGCGGCGATTTAGTTCCCCCTTGCGTCCTTCATACCAGTCGCAGCGGAATGCATCTGCCGTGGGATAGTGGCGTAGCTGCGAACCGAAGTTGAAGTCGCTATATCGGAATGTCTTGCAATCCAGACACGCATCTATATAATAATAGTCCATCCCGAACGCCCCCATGACAATCTTTTTGTTGTGGCGACGCAAAAAGCGGTAGAACGGCCAGATGCGCTCGGCCTTCAAAGGCAAGAACACAGGATTTATTATCTGCACGACGTCGTAGCCACGGAACTCATGGAACTTGCTCCACAGTCGGAGGTAGTGGACGAGTCCATTCCTACCCTTGCGGCTCAGGTCAACGTCGCGTGGGAAATTCTTCCACCCATCGCCGTCGCTTGCCACAGTGACATTGTGGCCGAGAGTCCGCAAACCCTCGGCCAGTGTTGCATGTACGTTGCTATAGTCGCCGAGTAATAAAGCCTTCATTCTATTAAGAGAAAAAGGAAAAGGTAAAAGGTAAATATTATGATTTCTTCAGCTACCTTTCACCTCTTACCTCTTAACCTTTTACTTTTACCTTTATCACTCAGGCTTCATGTTTGTAAAGACGTTCTGAACGTCGTCGAACTCTTCGAGGCGCTCAATCATCTTTTCGATGGTTTCACGCTGTTCGGGCGTCACGTCCTTGAGGTCGTTGGGGATGTATGTAAACTCACCGCCAACTTCCTCGAATCCGCTTTCCTCCAAGTGCTTCTGGATTTCGCCATAACTCTTCGGATCGCCATAGATGGTGATTGTTCCCTCTTCTTCGTCCTCGTCGAACTCGTCTTCTACACCATAGTCGATGAGGTCGAGGATGAGTTCCTCCATGTCGATGCCCTCCTTCTTCTTGAAGGTAAATACGCACTTGTGGTCGAAAAGGAACGCCAGGCTGCCCATCGTACCGAGGTTGCCATTGAACTTATTGAAGATGCTGCGAACGTCGCCGACAGTACGTGTGGGGTTGTCGGTCAGAGTATCCACGAAGATGGCAATGCCGTGAGGGCCATAGCCTTCATAGGTCATTGTCTTGTAGTCGCTCTGGTCTTTACCCATTGCGTTCTTGATAGCACGCTCGATGTTGTCCTTCGGCATGTTCTCACGCTTCGCCGTTGCGATGATGGCACGCAGCGTAGGGTTGTTTTCGGGTTCAGGACCGCCAGCCTTCACGGCAATGGCAATCTGCTTTCCGATACGTGTGAATGTCTTGGCCATGTGGCCCCAGCGCTTCAGTTTCGCTGCCTTACGGTATTCAAATGCTCTTCCCATGTTTTACGTTAAACGTTAAACAAGAACCAATAACCATTAACTTACAGATTCCTTGGTTCTCTTGATTATGTTAATTAATGTTGCTGATATTCTACTATTATCGTTATATATAGACTTGAACGAATTCTCATCAATTACGCCAGACTCGAACAATAGCTCCAACCAATATTCCGTTTCGCTTGATTCTTTTAGAGCAATGCTCATCTTACTTATGAAATCAGCTCTGCTCTGGGCGTAGATACTCTCACGCACATTGGCACCAATACTCGTACCTGAACGCATCACCTGCTTCGAGATAAAGAACTCTCGCTTTTCATTTGTCAAGAAGGAATAAAGATTTATTATTCGTTTGGCAAAGCTCTTTGTCAGTTGAGCTATTTGATTGTCTCTATCCAAAACTATCCTGCTTAACGGTTATTGGTTAACGGTTATTGGTTAACGGTTATTGGTTAACGGTTATTGGTTAACGGTTATTGGTTAACGGTTATTGGTTAACGGTTATTGGT
>ONWB01000137.1 GCA_900321445.1 uncultured Prevotellaceae bacterium
GGGATTGTAGAGCAGTGCGCAGTCGATGCCACGCTTGTCGGGCGTGGAGACGCTCCCTTCGTAGCCGCCTGCCCACTTGCCGAACATGCCCGTCGCGTATCCGTTGTCGCGGAATATCTCGGGAATGATGACGTGGTCGGTGGAGTAGGGCTCCTGTCCTACGCGTGCATAGTCGGTATTGTTGCCATACTTGACGGTGTTGTTGCCGTTCCAGTACTCCTTGTTGCCGCGTACGTGGGTGTGGCCGCTGTGCTGTCCTGTCATGAACGTGGCGCGCGAGGGTGCCGATACGGGACTGCCAGCATAGGCTTGCGTGAATCGTACGCCTTCGGAGGCGAGGCGGTCGATGTTGGGGGTGGAGATGTACTGCTGGCCGTAGCAGCCGAGGTCGCCCCATCCCATATCGTCGCACATGATGTATATTATGTTTGGGCGCTGCTGTGCTGACATGCCAAGTGCTGCCAGGGTGCCCATGCCCAAAAGAAGAGGTCGTTGGTATTTCATGAGTTTAATTTATATAGTTCAATCGTCCAATAGTCCAATCGAATACGCTATGCGCTTCGCTCGTCGAAGAAATTGTCCAATGGTCAGATTAAATGGTTGTCAAATCGTAAATTGTCAGATTAAATGGTTGTCAGATTACTTGGTAAATAGTTTCGCAGTGCAGCAGTGGCCGTGCTTTGCTGTGCGTGCCCTGACGACGTAGGCTCCTGAGGGGAGGGTGCCAAGCGAGAGGTGGTCGGAGGTGGTGTGTGCTACACGCGTCCCCTGCATGGAGAATACTTCTATCTGCGCTATGCCGAGGGGCGAGGAGGCTCGCAGCGTGCGTCCGTCGGCAGTGATGCTGATGCCGTCCTCTACTTTTGTCGTCTCGATGCCTATCGTCTCGCTGTAGTACACGTTGGCAATGACATCGACAAGATGTCCGCAGACTTCGTCGTCGCCATGTGGAAGGGCGTTGTTGGTGAGGCGGAAGCGTATGCGGCTCTGACCAAGCTTGGCATCGTCGGGGATGTTCACCTGTGCTTGTACGATGCGCTGCATGTCGGGGCGCAGGCATTCCTCGAACACTCCGTCGCGGTCGAAGTCAAAGTATATGTAGAGGCTGTCGCCCTCCAGGGGGTCTTTGCTGAGCCTGACCTCGAAGTTGTAGTTCTGGCAGCCCTGCCGCATCTGTACGCGTCCCTTTGTGAAGAGTTGGAAGCCGTTGCTGGGTTTTGCTGCCGTGCGGCCTTCGCCAGGGAAGTAGAATGTGTCTGTGTCGGCATCGCCTTCTGCTATGATGGACTTGATATAGATGTCGGAGGTCGTCGCGCAGGGATTGTCGTAGATTTGAGCCTTGCGCATGAAGTCGGTGTGTGGCTTTTGTGTGCCCGTGCCCTGGTCGTAGAGGTATTCCGTGGCGTTGAGTTTCCACCAAGAGTTGTTGTTGCTGCTTCCTGCCGCCCACACGATGACGTTGGAGCTTGCGCCGTCCTTGTTGAGGCCATTGGGGGAGTTTGACGTGACGTTGTAGTTAGCGCAGTCGGTACTCGTGAAGCGCACATAGCCGCCGCTTCCCGCAACGTAGTACTCCACGGGAGTGTCTGTTGTGTAGATTCTGTCCTTCTGCGCGCCTGCACAACTCATGACGTAGCGCTTGGTGGTGGCGTTGCGCATGTAGAAGCAGTTGGCGTTCTGTGTGGGAACAAATTCCCAGAAGATGCGCTGCTTCACGTCGTAGTCTGTTACGCCCACGGAGCCGTCGGCGTACTCTACCATGTACTGCTCGGAGTTTGTCTTCATCGAAATGGTGTAGAACTTCCCCTCTTGTGGAAGCATCTGCGCCGTTGACGATAGGACAAACATGCAGAGCATGGAAAACGCAATAAGAACTTTTGTCTTCATGATGCTATTTTACTTTAAAGTATTTTTCGAGTCGGACTTCATAGTGGAAGATGGCGGCTCCGAGCACGCTGTACTCGGCAGACCCGTTCTCGTCGGCAAAGGTTTCGACGTAGCCCTGCTTCATGCCCTTTGCGCCTGAGGTCTTGTAGGACGCGTTGAGCGTAATCTTGTAGCTGCCAGGACTGCTTACGACGATGGTGTCAGTCGGGTTCTTTGGCACGAGGTCGTAGATGTCGCCGCTGAAGGGCTTGTGCGTGACGCCTTCCGCTGGCGAGGTCTCCCACTTGTAGGTAGTGCCGAGCAGTAGGTGTCCCTTCTTCTTCTGTACTGCTGTGACGAGGATGGGCTCCCCTGTACGCAGCGTCGTGCTACCATCGGAGAGCATCTGGAACGTGACGTCCTCGAATTTTGGTGGTCGCGAGTCGTAGTCCTCGTCTTCGCATCCTGCGAGGCATGTGCTTAGGCAAACGAGCATTGCCCAGGTGATGTATTTGCGTATGTTCATATCTCAATTTATAACGTAAGTTCGCCTATTCCTTGGCGTATGATGACGGGGTCGTCGTCTGTGCAGTCAACTATTGTCGAGAACCCCGCATGTCCTTCTCCGCCGTCGATGATGGTGTCAACGCGGTCGCCGAAGGCTTCGTCGATTAGCTCGGGGATGGTGCGATATTCCTCGTCGCCATCCTCTGTTGGCAGCGAGAGCGTCATCAGCGGAGCCTGCAAACGCTCCAGGAGTTCGCGCAGTACAGGTACATCGGGCATGCGTATGCCTACTTCCCGCTGTGGACGGGAGTGGAATATTTTTGGCAGAGTGTTTTTGCCTGGCAGCAGGAATGTGAAGGCTCCTGGCAGGTTGCGCTTCATCAGTTTGAATACGGATGTCGTGATGTGGGCAAAGTCGCTGATGGCGCTTATGTCGTAGCATATTATGCTCAGGGGGTGCTCCTTTGGCGAGATGTTCCTGATGTGGCAAACGCGCTCCACAGCCCTTTCCTTCAGGGCGTGGCAGGCGAGGGCGTAGGACGTGTCCGTAGGGATAATCATCACTTCGCCGTCCTCCAGCCCTCTGACCAGGCGGTCGAGCTGTCGCGGATTATTGTGGGATTCGTATAGACGTACTAACACTGATAGCGGATAAATTAATGATTAAAAGATTTCAGAAAGCCTTGAGGGCATTGTAGAGCCGCTGCATAGGCAGACCTACTACGTTGAAGTAGCTCCCTTCGATGCGTTCGACGGCTACGTTGCCAATCCAGTCCTGAATGCCGTAGGCTCCTGCTTTGTCGAGCGGTAGGTAGTTATCGACATAGTAGTCGATTTCCTCGTCGTCGAGCTTGGCGAAGTGCACTCGTGTCTCTGCCGTGAAGGATGCAGTCTTGTCCTTTGACATCAGTGTGACGCCTGTGAAGACCTCGTGCCAGCGACCTGAGAGTTCGTGGAGCATCTCCTTGGCTTCCTCCACGGAGTGTGGCTTGCCAAGAACCTTCTTCCCAAGGCACACGATGGTGTCGGCACATATTATCAGTTCGCTGTCCTCCATCGATGTGCGGTAGCCTTCGGCTTTCTTCCTCGATATATATTCTGCGATACTGGCCGTAGGCATGTCTTTGGGGTACGATTCGTCGATGCCGAATAGCACCCTCACTTTGAAGTCTATTCCAAGACGCGAGAGTAGTTCCTTGCGGCGCGGCGACCCACTGGCAAGTACCAGGTTGTATTCTTTTATGTTGTCCAGCATATTATAGGTATGCGTTAATGTTTTGCGAAATCTATTTATATATAATGTATGTCCAAAAGGGGCATTACCACTCGAAGGCGTGCTCATCGCTCATCCACAGCCCTTGTGCACGCAGAACCTGCTCAATAACGTCGCGCACGCATCCCATACCGCCGCACATGGGGCTTATGTAGCGCGCAATGTCGCGTATCTCGGGCGCAGCGTCTGCGGGACATGCGGGTAGTCCGCACCTGCTCATGGCTTCGTAGTCGGGAATGTCGTCGCCCATATAGAGTACTTCCTCTTCCTTGAGCCCTTCGCGAAGGAGCCATTCTGAGTAGGCATCAACTTTCACGCTTACGCCCTGGAAAATATCCGTAATGCCGAGTCCCATATAGCGTTCGCGAACAGCGCTGCTGCGCCCACCTGTAATGATGGCAACCTTCAGGCCGCTCTTCACCGCCAGTTGTAGTGCGTAGCCGTCCTTGATGTTCGCCGTGCGCTGCGGCTGCCCGTCGTGCCCAATGCTGATGTTGTTCATACTCAGAACGCCATCGACGTCGAATACGAAAGCGCGAATACGCGAGAGGTCGTAGTTTATCATATTTATTGTTCGAATCGTTTGTTCTTGTGAAGGAGTATGCTTTCGCTCATCATGCGATATATCTTGCGCGAGTTTTCGTCAGCGATGAGGCTCATGTGCTTCTGCATCGTACTCTCGTCGTTGCGTACGGCGGGACCTGTCTGCGCATCGATGGGCTTGAGTTTTTCAATCTTCTGCACTGTCTCTCGTATGAGAGGCTTTAGGAGGCTGAAGTCGAGCCCCGCACGTTGCATCTCATCTGCGGCAAGTGTGAAGCAATGGTTGACGAAGTTGCATGCGAAGACAGCGGAAGTGTGAAGCCTCATACGATTCTCGGAACTCAGTTCTTGTGCTTCCTGCGAAAGACTGCGGGCGAGCTGTTCGATAATGGCTGTTGTGCGTGCGTCGGAACCCTCATAGAATATAGGGAATGTGCCAAACGACACTATGCGGTCGCGCGAAAAGGTCTGAAGAGGGTAGAGGACACCATATCTCTTTGCATACGGACTAAAGATGTTCATCTCTGCGGAGCCTGCTATGTGGATGAAGATGGCGTCGGGGTGCAGTTTGCACGTTTCCTCGACAAGCTCAGGCAGGGCATCGTCGGGGACGCAGAGGATATAGGCGTCGCTTTGCGGAAGTTCTTTTGCACAAGTAAAGCATGGGCACCCAAAACTCTGCGCCAACTTCTTGGCAGAAGCTTGCGTGCGACTGCAAACTCCGTCAATGCGGTGCCCTACTTCGACAAGTGCGGGGGCAAGACTTGTGGCCACGTTGCCAGCCCCTATTATAGAAATATGCATGGTATCGAATTTGTATAGCGAGGCAAAAGTAACAAAGTTTGTTAAAAATTCAAAAGAGGTGGTATCATTTTTGTCCTTCGACACAATAAAAACGATTATTACGCAGTTAAATTCTATAGGAAACAGTAAAGTCAGGCCGATGTTCCAGTTCAAACAGTTCAGCATATCCCAAGACCGTTGCGCGATGAAGGTCGGCACCGATGGCGTACTTCTTGGCGCATGGGCTGAGTTGCCCGACTCGGGACGCATTTTGGACATAGGCACAGGCACAGGGCTCCTCGTCCTCATGGCAGCACAGCGAACGAAACGTGCGGAGATTACAGGCGTAGAGATAGATGCAGCCGCTGCGAACCAGGCTCGCGAGAACGTTCAGAACTCGCCATGGACTGAGCGTTGCCATATCGTAACTGCCGACGTGCGCGACTATAAGCCAGATGTCCGCTACAGTACGATACTGAGTAACCCGCCATACTACAACGGCAGCCTATTGCCACCAGATGCACAACGTGCACAGGCTCGGCACGCCTCGTCGCTACCTCCAAATACTTTGGCGGAATGTGCAAGGCGGCTCCTCGAACCTTCGACGGGAACTCTGCAAGTCGTGCTCCCGCTGAGCGAGGAAGAGGCACTACTGACAGCATGCGCCCCATACGGGCTTTTCCCACGACGGCGAACCCTCGTCGTCACGCGCAGNNNNTGGGCGGGCAACGGAATACGAACTTCTTGTCAGCGAAGCCGATGGAACACCCACAGAAATGTACAAAAAACTAACCCGAGATTTCTATTTATGACATGAAAATGGCTTAATTTAGACGAATTTAAGTTTTTTAACGCAAAAAATTATACAGGATTGCACAAAGGTCGTACTTTTGCGCCGTCCAAAGGACAAAAAAGAACATATTAAGCATATCAGGGTGCGGCGGAAAGCCTCATTAATCTTTCCGCAGAACAAGCAGAAATACCGTGTCGGCGCACTGATATGCCTAACGAAAACGAAACAAATAATGAACTTCAGAACATTTCGTATCGCAGCAATCAGCGTCTTGTTTGCATCATTCAGCGCCACAAGCTTGGCACAAGATCTTATCGCCCGACAGGCTCCCATCGATCGCCGCCAGAAAGCAGCCGACTCCTTAGCCCTTCAACGTATGATTCAGCAGGAGGCCGTAGCACAACCCGCAACAGACCTCTACAACTCTTGGAACACAAGCCGCGTTTTCTGCTATTCCGAAAACGAAGTACCTGAAACATTCAAAATAGACCTCAGAGGATTCCACATGCCCACGACGAGTCGCATCGTCACAAGCCACGTAGGTTATCGTCCCCGCTTCCGCCGTGTGCATAAAGGACTCGACATTAAAGTATATACTGGAGATACCATATACGCAGCATTTGACGGACGCGTACGTATGACCGACTACCAGCCCAAGGGCTACGGCAACGTTGTCGTCATCCGCCACGGAAATGGTCTCGAAACGATATATGGTCACCTTTCCAAGCACCTCTGCCGCGAGGGCGACCAAGTGCGCGCAGGTCAGCCTATTGGCCTCGGTGGCAACACTGGCGCATCTTACGGTTCACATCTCCACTTCGAAACACGCCTTGTCGGGGCAATGATCGACCCCGAGTTGCTCTTCGACTTCCCCAATCAGGATATTAAGTGCGACTACTACGTGTTCCGCAAGAACGGAAATGGTGAGACAGGAGCAAAGACGCAAGCCGTCTATGAAGCACTTCCGCAGGGACGCGGAGAACAGGTGCTTGCTGCAACAACACGTACGCAAGAAGCATCCTTCCCCGAAGCAGACCCCTCACGCGTACAGCTTCAAGGTAAGTTCCACAAGGTTTCCCCAGGTGAGACCGTATCAAGCATCGCACGCCGACTCGATATCTCAGTCGAAACGCTCTGCAATGCTAATCACATCAGCCGCAATACTCACGTTCGTCCAGGACAGATATTGCGATACTAAAGTTCGGCTATCGGTAATGTTATTATCATAGTTTTAAAGGTTAAATTGGGTGAGCACCTCCTTCGGGAGGTGCTTTTTTATTTTTCTCGTTGCGAATTTGTGGTTTATAAAGAGGATAAGTGAGTTTTGGCACGCTGTTTGCTTTTGGGACAAACGTCGAAAATAATACGACAAAATCTGACAAACAAACAATAATAACTAAAAATACACAAGACAATCATGGGAAAGATTATTGGAATTGACCTCGGAACAACGAACAGCTGTGTCAGCGTGTTCGAAGGAAATGAACCCGTAGTCATCGCAAACAGTGAAGGAAAGCGTACGACGCCTTCTGTCGTGGCTTTCGTCGAAGGTGGCGAGCGCAAAATCGGCGACCCCGCAAAGCGCCAGGCTATCACGAACCCCAAGCGCACGATTTACTCCATCAAGCGTTTCATGGGTGAAACCTACGATCAGGTGGGTAAGGAAATCGAGCGCATGCCCTACGACGTCGTTCGTGGCGACGGCAACACGCCGCGCGTGAAGATTGACGACCGCCAGTACACGCCGCAGGAAATATCCGCTATCATCCTTCAGAAGATGAAGAAGACGGCGGAAGACTATCTCGGACAGGAAGTTAAGGAAGCTGTCATCACGGTTCCTGCATACTTCTCCGACTCTCAGCGTCAGGCAACGAAGGAGGCTGGGCAGATTGCAGGTCTTGAGGTAAAGCGTATTGTCAATGAGCCCACGGCAGCAGCCTTGGCTTATGGTCTCGACAAGATGAACAAGGATATGAAGATTGCCGTATTCGACCTCGGTGGCGGTACGTTCGATATCTCTATCCTCGACCTTGGCGGCGGCGCTTTCGAAGTGCTTGCTACGAATGGTAACACTCACCTTGGTGGCGACGATTTCGACCAAGTAATTATCAACTGGCTCGTACAGGAATTCAAGAATGACGAGGGTGCAGACCTCACTACCGATCCTATGGCTATGCAGCGTCTGAAGGAAGCTGCCGAGAAGGCGAAGATTGAACTCTCAAGCTCGCAGACAACAGAGATAAATCTCCCGTACATTATGCCCGTCGGCGGTGTGCCCAAGCACCTCGTAAAGACTTTGACACGTTCAAAGTTCGAGCAACTTGCACATCAGCTCATCGAGGACTGCAAGGTTCCTTGTCAGGAAGCCCTTAACCGTGCAGGCATCAGCCCAAGCCAGATTGACGAAGTTATCCTTGTAGGTGGTTCGACGCGTATTCCTGCCGTGCAGACTATGGTAGAACAGTTCTTCGGCAAGACTCCCTCAAAGGGCGTAAACCCCGACGAAGTTGTTGCTATAGGCGCAAGCATCCAGGGTGCTATCCTGAATCAGGAGAGCGGAATGGGCGACATCCTTCTCCAGGAGCGCACGCCGCTGTCACTTGGCATCGAGACAATGGGCGGTGTTATGACACGCCTTATCGAGGCAAACTCCACATACCCCTGCAAGAAGAGCGAAATCTTCTCCACAGCCTCCGACAATCAGCCCGAAGTAACCATCCACGTCCTTCAGGGCGAGCGTCCAATGGCAGTGCAGAACAAGAGTATCGGCCGCTTCAACCTCGCAGGCATTATGCCCGCACCGCGTGGCGTGCCCCAGATTGAAGTTACGTTCGACATCGACTCCAACGGCATCCTGAACGTAAGTGCCAAGGATAAGAACACTGGTAAGGAACAGGCCATCCGCATCGAAGCCAGCAGCGGTCTTTCGAAAGAAGAGATTGATCGCATGAAGGCTGAGGCTGAAGCCAACGCCGCTGCCGACCAGAAAGAGAAGGAGCGCGTAGAGAAACTCAACCATGCTGACTCGCTCGTATTCCAGACCGAAAACCAGCTGAAGGAACTTGGCGACAAGATTCCCGCTGACAAGAAGAGCGCAATCGAAGCTGCTTGCCAGAAGCTGAAAGACGCACACAAGGCTGCAGACCTCGCCGCTATTGACGCAGCAGAGGCAGAGCTTCAAGGTGCATGGCAGGCTGCAAGTGCACAGATGTATCAGCAGCAGGGCGGTGCACAGCCTGGCGCAGGTGCTGGCTTCAACGGTGCAGGTGCAGGTTTCAATGGTGCAGGCGCAGGCAACGCAGGCGGTTCCTCCTCCAACACCTCTGGTGCAGAAGATGCCGACTTCGAAGAAGTGAAGTAAGTTTGATAAGCAAATAAGAAAATATAAATCCCGCATAACTACGGAGTTATACGGGATTTTTTGGCTATATATAGTATGGCTCAGGTGAAAAACGAAACCTGCAGGAAATTCCAATCTATGGTATAAATTCTAACGCAAAAGTATAGCACAAAAAGAGTTCTTATACGCTGTTCATTACCAAAAATTGGCAATATTGGGTCTATTGGTCAAAATGAGTGGTAAACAGTTACGTTTTTTTGTCTATTGGTCATTTTGGGTGGTGGTACTAGTTTAAAACCATGAAAAACACC
>ONWB01000139.1 GCA_900321445.1 uncultured Prevotellaceae bacterium
AGTGCAGGAAAAGAACCGCAAGACGATCGAGAGCATCAATGACCGCTTCCATCAGACGCTCGATGCGTACAAGGAAAATTCGAAAGGGCTGGATGGCGTCGAGGAGCGCGTGCAGACCATCGAGGCGAGCTGGGAGAAGCTCTACCAGACGGGCAGGAAGATCGACGGGCTCGTCAAGGAGGGCAAGATGGATGAGGCGCGCGCTCTTTACTACGACGAGGGGCAGAAGAACAGCTCGGCGGTCGGCAATCCGGTCAAAGAGCTCTTGGAGCTCATCAATACGAATGCGGAGGAGGTCTACCAGCGCAACCTCGAGAAGGCGGCGGAAGCGACGCGCAACATGCTGATCGAGGGCATCGTCGCGCTCATCGTCCTCGTCGTCGTGGCACAGGTCATCGGCAGGGGCATCACCTCGCCGCTTTACGAAATGAAGCTGGCCTGCGAGCGCCTGCGTGACGGCGATTTCCGTGAAAGCGAGCGCAGGGTCGTGCGCGGCGATGAATTTGGCGAGATGGCCGCGACCGTCGCCGAGATGCGCACGAGCATCGGCAAGCTCATGCGCGGAACGAACGATTCGGCACAGCAGATCGCGGCAGCGAGCGAAGAGCTCACGGCGAGCTCCTCGCAGTCGGCACAAGCGTCGGACCAGGTCGCGCAGTCGGTGCAGCGCGCGGCGTCTGCCGTGACGCAGCAAGAAAACGAAGTGCAGGAATCTTCGGGAGCCGTTGCAAGTGTCAGCACGGCGGTTGACAAGATGCAGGATCAGGCGATGCGCGTGGCAGCGCATGCTTCCGAAGCGTACGACCGCGCGGCATCGGGCGGCAAGGCAATCGCAGGCTCCGTCCAGCGCATCCAGGGCGCGGCCGCGACGGTGCGGCAGTCGTCACAGATCGTGGACAAATTGGGAGAGAATTCCAAGGAGATCGGGAAGATCGTCGAGACGATCTCGGGCATTGCGGAGCAGACGAACCTCCTCGCGCTCAATGCCGCGATCGAGGCGGCACGCGCGGGCGAGGCTGGACGCGGCTTTTCCGTCGTCGCGGACGAAGTCCGGAAGCTCGCCGAGGAGTCGGCGGAAGCCGCGCAGCGCATCACGTCGCTGATCGAGTCGATCCAGCGCGATACGGATGCTGCCGTCGCGTCCATGAAAGACGGCAGCGAGGCCGTCGTAGATGTCGCTGGAGGGGAATACGAAACCGTACTCTTTGCAGTGAGAGACGATTTTCTTGAACGTATCTTCTTGTTGTGCCATTGTTAGATGTGTTATTTTTTTGTTTTTTCGGCTGCGAAGGTAATGCTTTTTTTGCAATATGCCAATCTTTTCTTATCTTCGCACCCAATAACGACAAAAAGAATACTATCATGTTCGGACTACACCTACAAGAAATCCTCGTTATCGCACTCATTGTGCTGCTACTTTTTGGTGGAAAGAAAATCCCTGAACTGATGCGCGGTCTTGGCCGTGGTGTCAAAGAGTTCAAGGACGGCATGGACGGCAACGGCGAGAAGAAAGCCGAGGATGCGGAGAAGGAAGTAACGGAAGAGAAGCCTTGACGTTCTGGGAACACCTTGAAGAATTGCGCGGCACGCTCTTGCGCGCACTCGCAGCGGTGATGCTGTTTGCCGTTGTCGCCTTTGTGTGCAAGGATGCGATGTTTTCGCTCATTCTTGCTCCTACGAAGGGAAACTTCCCCACCTACCGCCTGTTGGGCACCAGCGACTTCGTGCTTCAGCTCGTCAATACGGGCTTGACGGAGCAGTTTATGGTGCATGTGCGTACATCCGTCTATATAGGTCTGATAATGGCGTCGCCGTATGTGCTCTATGTCCTGTTCCGTTTCATTGCGCCAGGACTATATGCTTCGGAGCGCAAGCTGGGATGGCGCATTGCAGGGAGTGCATACCTGATGCTCATTATGGGTGCCGTCGTCAACTATCTGATAGTGTTTCCCTTGGCGGTGCGCTTCTTGGGAACGTATCAGGTTAGTGTGGACGTAGCAAACATGCTGACACTGCAGTCGTACATGGATGCATTCTTTGGAATGACACTCGCCCTGAGTCTTTGCTTTGAACTACCCGTAGTTTGCTATTTGATGGGGCGTATGGGGATACTCACGGCAGAGCTTATGAGGCGCTTTCGTCGCCACGTCTTTGTCGGCATCCTTATTGCCGCTGCTATCATCACGCCAACAGGCGACGTAGTGACACTAATGCTCGTAGCACTACCCCTGTACGCGCTATATGAAGCCAGCATCTTTGTGGCGCCGAATAGGTCTAAGACCAATAATTAAAGGGCAAGGGCCTTATGGCTTGTTGAAAAGGTATTTCTTTATTTTATATTCTATACATGTTACTCAGAAAGATTAGAGTTTTTTTAGCCACAGTTTTCTTCCTTGGCATAACACTTTTGCTCTTGGATGTGTCAGGTGAGATGCATAACGTGGTGGGCTGGATGGCGAAGTTGCAGCTTTTGCCTGCGTTGCTCGCACTGAATGTGGTCGTCGTTGTTGCGATATTGCTGCTCACGTTAGTGTTTGGACGTATATATTGCTCTACGATATGTCCGTTGGGCGTATGGCAAGATCTTGTGGCGCGAATGAGTCGCCGCATTAACAAGCGTAAGAAATATGCGTACTCGCCTGCTCTTCCGTGGCTTCGCTATGGCTTCCTTGCTGTCTTTGTCGTGCTCATTGTGGCAGGTCTTTTAGGTATCGCATCGCTGATAGCTCCCTATAGCTCGTATGCACGTATGGTGGTGCAGCTTTTCCAACCCGTGTGGATTTTAGGTAACAACGGGCTGGCGTATGTTGCAGAGAGCATGGATAGCTATGTTGTTAGTAGTGCAGAGTACGGCGTTTGGAACTGGATTGCTTTCGCCGTAGCCATCGTCACGTTCCTTGTAGTAAGTATACTGGCGTGGCGTGGTGGCAGGACATGGTGCAATACCGTCTGTCCTGTAGGTACCGTGCTGGGTTTTCTCTCGCGTTATTCATTCTTCAATATACGTTTCAATGCAGACAAGTGCACTGGGTGCGGCCAGTGTGCGCATGGCTGTAAGGCATCGTGCATCGACCACAAGACGCAGCATGTGGATGCTTCGCGTTGCGTAGCGTGCGGCAACTGCCTGACAAAGTGTAAGTTTGGCGCACTACACTACGCTTTGCCCACGCGTAACAACACTACGTCTGGAGCTAAGACGCTTGATGCCATCCCCGACAAAGGGCGACGCTCGTTCCTCATAGGTGCAGGCTTCCTCGCAGGCAGCGCATTGGCGCAAGAAGGTAAGAAAGTGGATGGCGGCTTGGCAGAGATCCAGAACAAGGCTGTGCCCAGTCGTGAGACACCGCTGACACCTCCAGGCTCGCGCTCTACACGAAATTTTGCGCAACATTGCACAACATGTCAGCTGTGTGTTTCTGAGTGTCCCAACCATGTGCTACGACCTTCGACGGATCTGTCGCATTTCATGCAGCCCACGATGGGTTATGAGAATGGCTTCTGCCGCCCCGAGTGTACTCGTTGTTCCGAGGTTTGTCCATCTGGAGCCATCCTCCCCATCAGCCGCGAGGAGAAGACGGCGGTGCAGATAGGCCAAGCCAAGTGGATAGAGAAGAACTGTCTCCCTGTGCGCGATGGCGTAAGTTGCGGTAACTGCGAGCGCCATTGTCCTGCAGGAGCCATCTCCATGCGTCCTCTCAACGAGGCTGACGCAGAATCCCCCATGGTGCCGACGATAAATCCTGCAGTATGTATAGGCTGCGGAGCGTGCGAGTACGTATGTCCTGCACGTCCCTTCCCAGCCATCTACGTTGAAGGATATGAGGAGCATAGAGAAAAATAAATACATAGTTATGAGCAAACACGATATAGGTCGCCGCGATTTTCTAAAAGGGCTTGGTGCAGGCGCGGCAGCAACGGCACTCGCCTTGGCAGGGTGCAAGAAGACAAACGATGCACCTGCAGGCGCAAGTGTTTCAAATAGTGGCAAATCCTCAGCAGGTACAGGTGAGATGACTACGCGCATGCAACCTGGCACAGGCGAGAAGGTCTCGCTGTTGGGATATGGCATGATGCGCCTGCCAACAACGGCTGGGGATGCCGCTCGCGACAGCGACGCACCCATAGATCAGGAACAAGTGAACCGCCTTGTGGACTATGCCATCGAGCATGGTGTAAACTATTTCGACACGTCGCCAGCATACTGCAAGGGACAGTCGGAACATTCTACTGGCGTGGCTCTTGCGCGACATCCGCGTTCATCTTACTATATCGCCACAAAACTTTCCAACTTCAATGAAGATACGTGGGGTAGGGAGGAGAGCATCAAGATGTTTGAGAACTCTCTGCATGAACTCCAAACCGACTATATCGACTATTACCTCCTGCATGGTTGTGGCATGGGAGGCATGGAGGCATATATGGCGAGATACGAGGACAACGGCATGTTGCAATGGTGTATTGAGCAGCGTCGTCGCGGGCGCATACGACACCTTGGTTTCTCATATCACGGTGATATCAAGGTTTTTGACTATTTGCTATCGAAGCATGACGAAGTAAAATGGGATTTTGTGCAGATAGAACTTAATTACCTTGACTGGGATTATGCCGACGAGATAAACGCTCGCAATACAGATGCCCGCTACCTGTATGGCGAGCTCCAAAAGCGCGGAATCCCCGCTGTAATCATGGAACCTCTGCTTGGCGGCAGGTTAGCGAATGTGCCGCAGTACGTCGTCGAGGAGATGAAGAAGCGCCGTCCTGATGACAGTGTCGCTTCATGGGCATTCCGGTATGCTGGTACACCTGAAGGTGTTCTCACCGTCCTTAGCGGTATGACATATATGGACCACTTGCAGGACAACCTTCGCTCATACTCGCCACTGCAACCCGTTACAAAAGAAGAGGAAAGTTTCCTTTACGACATTGCCCGCCAAATCTACGACCTCGAACTCATCCCCTGCAATGATTGCAAATATTGCATGCCATGTCCCTATGGCGTAAACATCCCAGCCATCTTCGTACACTATAACAAGGTGAAGAACGCAGGTCGCTTGCCACGTGATGTCGGCGACGAGAACTACCGCCGCTATCGCCGCGAGTACCTTGTCGGACAGGAGCGTGCCGTCCCACGCCTACGTCAGGCCGACCACTGCATAGGCTGCGGGCGCTGCATGCCGCATTGCCCGCAAAATATCAAGATTCCCGAGGAACTCCACAAGATTTCAGAGTTTGTCGAAAAACTTAAGCAGAATTAGGTTTTTGTGGTAATGTGAGACTTGTTGAAAATTAGCGAGGCAGACCTGTGTGGCCTGCCTCGTAGCGTATTAGAGTTTTCAGATTTATTGCACTTCGATGCGTTGGAGCGTCTGCTGCTTCTGTTCGGTGGTGAGTTTGGGTAGCTGGACGGTAAGTACACCGTGCTCTACTCCTGCGCTGATGTTCTTCTTGTCAACATCGTCGGGAAGGATAAGCGTTTGTTGGAACTTCGTGTAGGAAAATTCGCGGCGCAGGTAGCGCTGGTTCTTGCCTTCTTCCTTTTGTTCATCCTTCTTC
>ONWB01000029.1 GCA_900321445.1 uncultured Prevotellaceae bacterium
TGCCATGCCATGAGCGGCTTGCTCTCAGCCACAACAGAGAGGAGGGCAGCGAGGTTGTAAATAGCATCGATACGGTACTTGCGTACTATGTATTCGATGGCATCGCCGTCGGTGACGTCGCAAAGTTCTGCGGGCCCGCTCTCGAGGAGTTCGCCCTTAGGCTCTGCACCCTTGATGTAGCCTGCTACGACGTGGTCGTTGCCGTAAATGCTGCGCAGCTTCATTGTCAGCTCAGAACCTATCTGGCCCGTTGCGCCTATTACGAGAATCTTATTCATAAAGTTGATGTGTGTTGTTTGATGTGCTAATATGTAATTCTTACTTTATGTCTTCAGGTTTCACCTCCATTGTCACGCTGCGTGTGGCCAAAGTGTCTCTGACGACGACGCGAACGCCATACCTGGCATTGCTGAAGAGGTTCTTCGTCTCCTTGTCAAGGCGATCGACGTAGAGTTTTGCAAACTCGTCGCGTGTCTCGTTGAAGATGGCGAGTGTCAGCGAGTCGTTTTTGCCTCGGTACTCCACGTTGTACACGACGTAGTTTCCGTCGATGTTCACTTTCGTAAGGAATAGTTGCTCGCCGTAGTTCACAGGGGTGGACTTGTTGGCTTTCTCCACATACTTCTCAACGCGGTCGGTGTCGGAGGAGCATGCTGCAAACGCGATGCCAAGAACAAGCGCCAGTGCCAAGGACAGGTGGCGATGGAAATGATGGGTTCGATGTAGAAACATTAGGAACGTGGTTTTTGAGTAAATGAGGCGCAGCCGCGAAGGCTGCGCCTCATCATTATACAGGATGTTATTCCTCGTCGTCGAAGCTTGTCCAGTTCTCACAACCCCAACCGCCGTCGCGGGTGAGTTGGAGTTTAGGATCTGTATCCACGTCGATGACAGTGGTGTTTCCTCCCTTTCCACTGACGATGGAGAGGGCGATCATATTCTGAGCTTCGAAGCAGAATTCTACAGTAACAGGTGCAATATACGTTTTCATTGTTTTCTTCGTTTTATTGTTGTTATGTTTATTTCTGCTTATTTAGCAAGCATCTTTTTACCATTGATGATGTAGAGGCCACCCTTCTGGAGCTGCTGTACGCGGCGTCCTTGCAGGTCGTATGCATTTTCGTTCTCAACGTTAAGGTTAAGGTTATCAACGCCGGTAAATACGTCGTCGAAGTAGAATGCACGAATGCCGTTTGCTGCGTTTTCGGGAACTGCAAGGTATGCCTTGTGAGCACCGCTTGTGAATGCTGCACCGTTGTCCTTGCCCCAGTAGAAGCCGACCTTGCCATTGTCAACACCAAGGAGGTAGAACAGGTAGTCGCCTGCATCAGGACCGGTTGTCAGAGCAGGCTCGTCATAACCGCGAAGGAGGTTGTCGCAACCAGTGAAATTAACTTCTGCTTCTGCGGCTATACTGCTAAATGCAGCGTCCTCTACTTCAAACACGTGTGTACCAGGATTACCTTCTAATACCATAGCAGTCCCTGCAGGTATAACAGCCTGATTTGAGATGGCTTCCATCTTCAATGCTCCATTCGTTAAGTTAACGGCATAGGCACTGACACCGCCCTTGCGTCCGTAACTAAAGTTCTTGTCACCATAATAAAGTGTGGCATATCCCGTAGAACCAATGGTTACATCCACAGTTTCCTTCTTGTGAATGAGGATTCGTGTGATTTGAGTGTTATGGGCACTTGTTACTCGCAATAGAAGTTCTTCACCCGCAGCTTGGCAACCCCAAGAGATGTTGTACTCATTAGTACCTGTAGCTCCGGTGGTGGTACTGCTCGCTTGTTTCAAGCCTTCACTATAGGTTTTCATATAGATAGCTTGTTTCACAGAAGTAGATGCGCCAGTGTTTCCTTCAATAGTAATCTTGTCAACCAAGAAATCAAATATCGGGAATTCCAGAGTTGCCCCATTTTTACCTAACAGAAGATAACCATCGGTGTTGAAACCGTACTTGTTGTTACCACCTGCAGTTAGTGCAATAGTGTACCCATCCTTCTTAAATTCACGTCTTTCTGAGACATTCTCAGAGGTAAGTGGCAAGCCCCAATCGTTTGTTGTAAAGTCAAAAATAATGGTATTGGGATCTGCTGCTGCAGCCTGATTAATTGTAACGAGATTTGAATAAACATCAGTTGCAGTCTCGTGAACCTTAAAGTATGCTGTACGTGCAGCGCCATCGTTCTGAGCAACGGAAAGATTTACCTTTTCATTGTTTTCAATGGTTGCTGTGGTAACCCAGTCATAGGTGGTAACAGTAGTGCCAAGTTCGTCGAAGAATACAACTTCGAAGGACGGGCTGTTACCCAGACTCTCATATTCGAAGCTCATCTTTCTGTCGCTTTCGCCACCTGCAACGAAATCAATGGAGCCTTTCTCTACCGTGATGCTGGGAGCTGCGGGAGCTGCCTGGTTGATTGTTACGAGATTTGATTTAACAACATTGTTGTCTGCATCAACACCAGTAACAACGAGGTAAGCAGTGCGAGCGTCACCTGTATTGGGCTGAATTGTACCATCAATGTTGCCGTTAGTGTTGAATTCAGCAGAAATCCAGTCGTATGTGCCGTTAGCAACAGCATCACCATTAGCATCGCAGAATACTATCTGGAGATTAGGTGTTGCAGCTAAGTTCTCATAGGAAACAGTGAGCTCGCCACCATTGTCATTTGCCTTTGCGTTAACTGTGGCGGGAGTAATTGTTATGCTAGGAGTCGCTACATACTTGGCGATTGTGATAGGACCAACACCTACATTGCTGCCCTTTGTGAAGGTCAAACGGACGTATCTGTCAGTAGCCGCAAAAGAGGTTGTGGTCTCAAGATTAACAATGTCGTTTTGTTTTCCGCTAATGGTCAACTCTTCAATATCCGTGAATTTATCGCCATCTGCAGAACCCTGAACAGTAATCGTTGATGTGTTGCCACCACCAATCATCTTAACGCCAATTGTTACAACACCAGGTTGCTCGTTGGTCTTAAACTGGATATAGTCACCATCACTGTCAAATTTAACAAGATAAGGATCGTGGGTAGCAGCATAATCAGAACCTATGCCAGATGCAGTAACACCTGCGATAGCTGTAAGATCTGCGCTTGCTCCTCCTGCCCAATTGAACGGCAGAGTAACGTAGTCTGTAGTCGGAGCAGCCTGATTTACCGTGAAGAGGTTGGAGTAAACCGTGGTGCCAACGGCATGAATCTTGAGGTATGCACTGCGTGCTGCGCCTGTGTTGTCGTTATAGACGAGTTCAATCTTGCCCTCTGTGTTGACGTTAGCAGTAAACCAGTCGTAGGTAGCGGAGGTCTCGCCGTCAGACTCGTAGTACAGAATCTCGAGGCTCGGGGTGCTATCAAAGTCTTTGAGCTGGAAGTAATCGCCGCCGATAGTTTTGCTGCCGCTATTGGCGTCAAAGTCTATCGAGTTTGGATTGAATACAATGGTCGGAGTTGCAGCTACGGGAGCTTCCTGAGTGAAGGTTACGAGGTTGGAATATACATCGTTTTTGTCAGCATCAACGCCGTGAACCTTGAAGTAAGCCGTACGTGCAGCACCTGTGTTCTCTTGAATTTGGCCGTCGATGTTGCCGTTGGCATTGATAGTGGCTGAAATCCAGTCATAGGTTGCAGATGTTGTGCCGTCAGACTCGTAGAATAGTACTTCGAGCTGCGGGTCTGCTGGCATGTTGGAGCATGTTACGGGCAGTTCACCACCACCAGCCTTTGCATCCATAGTGTATGAATCAGGAGTGATCGTGATGCTGGGTGTTGTGGAAGCAGAGACTTCTACGGGAGCCTCTGTCGGGCAGAGTTCATAGGTTGAGTTGTAGGGAATCATTATACCCACGATGTCGTAGGTCTTGCCAGCCTCAATTGTGTAGCCGAGTTTGAACTTGTCATAGATCTGTACATTGTCCACATAGAACTTACCGCTGTTTTCTGTAACAGCCGCGCTGGAGAGTTTTACAAGGTTGCAGACATTGTCGGCAGCGTCGCTTGTGGTAATCTCGTCAGGAGTTGGTGCAGAACCAGCCGTTGCTACGAGTGTGTTTTCGGAAATCGGCGTCGTGAGCTCGGGCATGTTGTTGTACAGCTTGTACGTACCGGTAATCGTCCCATTGAGTACGTCACCTACATTGTAGGAAAGGCTGGTGCTGTAGAAGTCCATTGCACCTGTGGCATCCTTGACGAACATATCGTTGCCATGCGTGTAGAGCACAACAGCATTGGTCAGCTTAAGGGTTCCGGACTCGTTGTTGTTCAGTGTGCAGAACTCGGCGATGCCATCCTTCGGCTCAAGAACAGAAATCGTAAAGGTACATTCGCTGGGACGGTATGTGCTGTTTACATTGTAGTAGTTGTAGTAGGCCTTGAGAGTGGCTGTGCCTTGTACGGAATTGATGGTAATGTCGCCAGAGTTGTTGTCCAAGGAGCCGATAAGGGAATTGGGGTCGTTAACTACTTCGAATGAAACCTCGGTGGGCCACTGTCCGTATGAATATGCCACGACGTTGTCGTTTTCGTCTTTAACGACGGGGGCCAGCTTCGTCAGAGTTCCTACTTCTGCCAGAGTCAGAAGGATTGGATCCTGGGATATAGTTGTAGGAATACGATTGTCCGTAACTGTCAGCGTGTAGCTTGCAGAACCAGATTTGAAGTCGTCATTGCCTGCAAAGCTTGCTTTGATGACAGTTTCGCCAGCGCTGATAAGTCTAAGCTCGCCAGTTTCGGTGTCCATTACCTGGGCAACACTTTCATTGGAAGAGGAGTACTCAACCGTGCCGTTGAAGCCTGCAGCTGTGGTCAGCGTGGGAGCTGTGAAGGGCTGGCCGATAGCGGCTTCAGCTGTTGCAGACGAGAATGCGAGTTCGGGGCTGGGCTTGGAGGGCGTTGTCCCGTCGTCGTACTTATAGAATGTAAAGGTTTGGTTTTCGATGTTTTTGTTTATTGATGTATAGCAGCGCCAGTCGCTTGAGTCGTATACACCCACATAGCGGGAGGTTCCACTGTGAACCAAATATCCTTCTGTGCTAACAGTAAATGTTTTACTATCATTCGTTCCGACTCTTACACCATTATTGGCGTTTGTGCAATAGAGCCAGGTTTCGGTGGTACCATTGGGGAAGAATGTGTATCCGTTAGTTGCATCGCCAGTGACGTTCCATTTTATATTGTCGCTGACCTTACTGGTTATCTTTCCACCAGAAACCGTCACACCAACAGCAGATGGTGCACCACCTGTACCGTTGTCGTTGCTAAGTGCGTAATTGTTGCCATTGTTTCCTACAATCACGAAAACGTCTCCTGTAGAGATGTCTGCGAGGGCCGTCTCTACCCAATCACCATTTGACGGCGTGCTGTCGTCAACGAATAATGTAAATGTAGCTGAGCCAGCGCTATATGTGTCGTCGGCAGCTTGGTTCACGGTGATGGTCTGTGCCGTCGGAGTATAAGCCGTCGGCGTTACCGTGATTGTCTTGTTTGTTTCATTAATTGCAAAAGTAGCATAATCGCTATTAGCAATGCTTACAGCACCCGTGCTCGAGGTTGTATAGTTGATAACCTGAGCGCCAGAGTTGTTGTACAGGTCAAAGGAAAGGGCCACGGGAGCGCCTGTCAGAGCGAAGTCGCTTTGGCTGAGATTGGAACCTGAACTAACTTCTTCTGCATTTACACCCCAAATCACGAAGCGCTTTGCTGCACTTGTGGTGAATTTCAACGTCGTTGCAGATGTAATACCGCTTAACTCAATTACAAAGTAGTAATCTGAAGCATTACCGCTGAGCGTGAAAGGCGAGTTGCCAGAAATACCCGAATTGGAAGTTAATGAGATGCTACTTGGCGTAGCTGTTGCCCCGGTAATGTTGAGGGACAATCCGCTAACGTTATTCCATGCAGCAGCATGAAGATGCAAGTGTGTCGTTCCGGCAGGAACTGTGACACTCATATCTCCACCTTTACTACTCGTTCCTACTTTAATACCGTCTTTTTCGTTGACGGTACACTTGGAACCATTAGTGCCAGCGGTTAAAGTGACATTGCTCGTCTCAGTGGAGGAGAAGTCGCTTTGCGCCCAAGCACTTGTCCCTGCCAATAGGCTGAATATAGCCATAAGGAGGAACGTCTTGAAACGTAATAAGTGTTTCATTGTGTTAAGAAATTTAGTTTGTTATTGATGATTGTTGTGTTGTTGCAAAAACTGTGTGGCGGGAACTTTTTTTGTGACAGATGTTTTTGAAAATCTGTGGATTGTGCTGTTTGTATAGGGGAGTATACAATGGGGCACGAACCCATTCCCGCTAATTTGCGGCAAAGATAGTTTTTCTTTTTGATATGGGCAAAGAAAGAATGTTGAATTTTTCGTTGAGAAATGTAGTGAGTGCGATAATGCAGGGCTGGAGGGATTGTCAGGACGCAGATAGTTAGCCCTCGGCTGCGCGAGATGCGTATTTTGCTGTTGCCAGAAACGATATTCTGAAATGTCTAAAATGAGAAACGCCAAGAAGGCGCGTCTTTTCCTTGGGCTTCGATGTTTCTTCGACGCTGGAAAAAGCATTTTCGCCCATGGAAGTCGCCCATTTCCTCCCTTCTCAAAATCTCGAGTTGCGCAGGAGGATTGAACAATAACCGTTATCCAATAACCAATAACCGAAGGTTGGGAAACTTTGCAGTGCACATCTATAAAAGAGCCCCGCACTATCAGTTGGGTGCGGGGCTCTTGGGGAAACGCTCAGAGTTAGCGTAGTATCTTCTTGCCGTTTTGGATGAATAGACCTTTGGCGGGGGCTGTTATGCGGCGGCCTTGCAGGTCGTAGCAGTTGCCAAGGCGAGAGTCGCCGGATAGGCGGATGTCCTCGATGCCCGTCATCTCTTCGAGTTTGAATGTGTCGGTATAGAGGCCGAAGTAGCCAGCGCTTACGAAATAGACGAGGTTGAAGGTGAACGTGCCGTAGAAGTCGTGGCCTTCGTATAGTTCTGCCTTGCCGATGTCGCCGAGTCCCTCACCGTATGTCATGGGGTCGCTGACATGGATGATGCCGTAGTTCTCGTAGTCCCAGCCTGTGCTCTGGTTGTCCATGTATATGTTGCCGTTCTCTGCAACGGTGAATACTGCGCCTTCCTCGTTATAGATGAATGGTGCGATGCGGTAGTGCGAGGGATTCGTTAGCGAGCGGCTAAGTATGGCGATGCTGTTGCGGTTGAGCATGGCGCTGTGGAAGGTGCCGCGGCCAATCTCCTTGAACACGTCCTCCTTGGGCTGGTTCTCCTCTGTGTCCTCGAGGATGCTGGGGAAGGAGTTCCATCCCTTTGTATTCTTGTAGAGCTCGACGGTTCCTACAGGCACGTAGAGCGTGGCGACAAGGGAGGTGAAGGGCTGGATGTTGTAGAGGCTGGCATACATCTGCTCCTGGGATTCTGTTTCGAAGGGCACGGGGCTCGTCATGTGTGCGTGAATCTCTTTCAGCGGAGCGTAGCCAAAGGCGTAGAATTCAAGTTCTTGCGTCGTCGAGGGTAGCGTGAGTGTTTTCAGATTTGGGCACATGCCGAAAGCGAACTGGCGCACGCGTGTAAGTCCTTCGGGAAGCTCTACGCTCTCGATGCTCGCGCATTGTATGAACTGCATGCGGCCGAGCGAGGTGATGCCCTCCGGTATCTTCAGGTCGGTGACGAGCTTGCCATCAACGTAGAGGTTGAAGCTGTTCCAGGGTGTGTAGTACTCGCTCTCGTCGTCGCCCATGAGGCTTATGCGGCAGAAGGCGGCGAGGTCCGAGACGTAGAGATCCACCTCTTGCCCTGTCATCAGACCATTCATGCCTACGCGCTTCAGGGCGGGGGAGATGTCGATGCGGGTGAGGAAGGAGTTGTTGCAGAGTGCGGACCCATCGACTTGCTCAACGGTCGCGGGCATAGTGTACTCGAGGTCGTTCTTTCCGTTTGGATAGCAGATAAGGCGCTTCATGTCCTTCGTGTAGAGTATGCCGTTGGAGGTCGTGAAGTGGGTGTTGTTGCGATCCACAAGAATCTCCATCAGCGACTCGTCGGCCTGGAAGATGGCGTATTCGCCGAGGCTTTCGAGTGCTGCGGGCAGTGTGATGGAGCCGGCCTTACAGCCAGCGAAGCCGTAGCCGCCAATAGTGCGCAGAGTGCTGGGGAGGAGTATCTCCGTGACGCCGCTGCACATGTTGAAGGCGCCGTAGTCAACCTCCTCGAGTCCTTCTGGCAGGTCGAGGGAGAGGATTTCTGTGTTCATGTAGAAGGCCATGCGTCCGATGCGGCGCAGCGAGTTCGGGAAGCTTATCTGCGTAATGCCAGGGCAGAGGCCGAAGGCGAAGTCGCCAATCTCCTCAATGCCGTCGGGAATCTCTACCTCCGCAAGGGGCTCACCCGCAATCAGGAGCTTGCCGCCGCCAGCCCAAATGGGGTTGGAGTTGGAATCCTTGAACTTCATTGTCAGCCAGGCCTTCAGGGAGGCAACGTTCACCGTTTCGATGATGCCGCCCGTGAAGGCGCGTTCCTCAACGAGCGTGACGCCCTCGGGGATGCTGATGCTGTTCATGTCGGTGCGGAAGAATGCGCCGCGACCTATAGAGGTGATGCCCTCGGGTATGGTGAGGCTCGTGATGCCGTCGGCATAGGCGAACGCCCAGTCGCCGATGCGCGTCACTTTCAGCACGCCGTCAGCAGTCTCTATCTGCGTCGGCACCGTAATGTCGCCGCTGTAGTAGTTGTGCTTCGTGGAGGGATTGTTGTTGTCGGTATCGGAGTTGTAATAATATACGCAGGATGCGCTGTCGTGGAACGTCACCTCGGCTTCTCCTTCGCTAATCTTGCGGAAGAAAAGGCCGCCCACCTCGTAATCGTAGGGGGCGTCAGAAGGAACGTCCGTGGTGGGAAGGGCGTACTCGTAGGCTCCGCCAGTGATTGTCGTGAGAGGAATGCTGCGGAAGACGATGTCGTAGGCCTCCGTCTCGGCATTGCCGTCAGCGCCGAGCCCTTGCTTGCCGTTGTCCTCGGCCAGAAGTCCCACGTTGCCGTTCTGAAGAAGCACGAGGTCGGTGTAGGCGGAGAGCTTGTCAGTAACCTGCAGGCCGCGCTGCCAGTTGGCGGCCATGGATGCACCGTCCTTATAGTCGTCGGCGGAGCTTATCACTTTGTAGTAGAAACCCACGTCCTTGCGGCCGTAGTTGTTGACGGCGTCGCGCGTGTCGTTGGTGTGGAAGGGCAGGGCAACGAGTGCCACGCTGACGTCCTGCTTGTCGCTGACACGACGTGCGGGCACGATGAGGATGCTGTTGTTGCATGCGTTCTTCATGCCCGTGATGCCGCTGACGGCTGTTGACCACGTGCCTTCGCCCGCCTCCTTGTTCGTATAGGTGAATACGTTGAAATTCTTTTTGCCGGCATTGATGTTGCTTTTGCCAGAGTCGTCGCGCACCATCATCACCACGCTGCCATCAGGCATCTCTGCCACTTTCGCCTCTTCATAGACGGAATTCGTGGGGAAGTTCATTGCGCCGCCGAGGACGTGCCATGTACGGCCGAAGTCGTCGCTGTATATGACGCTGGACGTGTTGCCATTCTTCGACGTGCGCAAGGGGTGCGCAGCATAGATGCGGTAGTAGTCGCCAACCTTGATGAGTTTGCTCTGCAACAGGCTGCCACTTGTGATGAAGATGGCTGTGGCATTCCCATTGTAGAGACCGTAAATCTTTTGTGTGATCTCTTCTCCCTCGTCCCAGGTCTGGCCATTGTCGGAGGAGCGGAACTGCCCAATCTTTATTGGGTTGGAAGCTGAGGACGCTCCCATGCCCGTGGAGCCTGCAGCACACATCATGAGCACTTCGCCACTTTCGCGGTCGGCAACGAGCGAGGCGTCGCCCATGGCATACTTCCAGCTGCTGCGGGATGAAGACTTCGGACACACTGTCTGCGCCTCTGTCCACGAAACTCCACCGTCTAAACTGCGGCGATACTGCAGCTCAATCTGGCTGCCATTTACCCCGACGTCGCTCAGGGTGTAGCGGTAGTCGCAGACGGCCAGCAGCGAGTTGTCGCTACAACGCACAATAGCGGGAATGCGGTGGGATGGCGCCGTCTGGATAACGGGCTTGGCGGGAGACTCCCATAGACTTATCGTAAGGTAGTCGGTCTCCTGAGCGCGAAGATATGTCGCGATGAGTGCCAGGGAAAGGAAGAATAATACTTTTTTCATCTTCTTAATGAGGATATTATAAATGTTTGCGCGCAAAAGTAATCCTTTGCGCGCAAAATAGAAAAAGAATGGCAGTTTTTAATCCGTAAAGGTGGAATAACATCCTTGTGAGATGGATAATGCTATGCCATTTTTCGTGTTGGATTCAACTTAGAACATGATGACTTTCTTCCCGTTTTGAATAACGACGCCCTGACGCGGTACAGCCTTCGTACGGCGTCCTTGCAGGTCGTAGTACTCTACGGATTGTGGGTTTGCGGATAGTCCTGTTTCGGAGATTCCCGTGTAGGCTTCGTGCAGATTCTCAGAGAGATAGTACGCCCAGCCGTTGCCGCTGGCCGCGGTGAAGTAGCCTTCGGGAACTGTTGTGGGAGCGGATGTTCCGATGCGGCAGATAAGGTTTCCGAGTTTGCCTTTGGAGAGACATTCGTAGTACGAGCTACGTTGCGTTACCGTCACGTCGCTCTGACTGTGGAGTCCAGCGAGATGGCGGCAGGATACCATCTTCGCAATCTGTTGGCGGTACTGTACCCAATGAGGCCAGAATACGCAGGGGATACCAGGGGCAGAAAGCATGAAGGCGTGCGCCTGCAGTATGTCGCCGGTGTACTTCTTGTCGCTCTCGCGGTAGGTGTCGTGGTTGTCGATGAAGGTCACGGCGTAGCGGTTTGTCGAGAAGTGGTGGATAAGTCCGGCGGGACGCCAGATGCCCGTCTCCACTTCCACCCACGACATGTTGCTAAAGTTTCCCTTGGCAAGGCCCTGATTGATTGCGGCGTTCTTCGAGGGGAAGTCGAAGCATGTGGATTTGTAGTTTGCTTGTTCCAGCCAATTCTTGCAGACGTCGTAGCTGTAGTCAAAACACTCGCCAACGCTGAGCCATGGCGAAGATGCCTCGTTGTACTGTGCCACGTATTTGCCGTTGAACCCCTTGACGAGGTCGTAGCGCCAACCGTCGTAGCCCATCTCGCCGCGCATCCACTGCAGGTACGCCGTCACGTCGTCCTGAACGTTTGTGGAAGTGTGGTCGAGGTCGCGTGCGCCGTCCCACTTGTCGCCGGTGTCCTCCTCGCCTGTAGCGAGGCCGTACTTCTGGCGGAACGTGGCGGCGCCAGCGGCGGTGTTTACCTCGTCGTCCTGGCAAACGTCGGCAAGTGTGAGCTGGTATGTGCCGTATTGCCCGAAGTCATCGACGGGGAAGTTCGCCCAGTCGGTGTAGCCGGCGCGGTGGTTAACGACGATGTCGGCAATGACCTTCACGCCTCGAGAGTGGAAGTCGGCGATGAGCGCCTTCAGGTCGTCAGCTGTGCCCCAGCAGGAGTTCTGGTCGTTCCACAGGCGCGGGTGGTAGCCCACGTTGGCGTCGCCCACGGCACCGCCGTTCTCAGCGCTTGCCGACGGCGGAAGCCACACGCCCGTGAAAACGTGGGAAATCTCCTCCGAGTAGGAGAGCATCTGCGTCCATCCCGTGACTTTCTGTGAGTCCCAGTAGAAGCCTTGGAGCAGAACGTCCTCGCTTTCGGGCGCTTGCGCATGTGCGCGCGTTCCTATATATAAGGAAAGAGCGAGGATGAAAAGTAGTTGTTTTTTCATAGAGAGAAAAGAAAATGCCCCCTCCCTTTTTGGGGAGGGGACAATAGAGCATTAAGTATTAATCCTGTTCAGCATAGACGATAACAACGCGGTTCTCGTCATTCTCACTGAAGGGCTGAACGTTGTCGCCGAAGGATGATACATCGAGGCGGTTCTCATCGATGCCGTACTCTTCTACGAGGACCTTCTTGACATATTCTGCGCGTTCGCGGGCATAACGGTCGTTGATGCGCTCGTTACCTGTGCCTGCATCGGCATAACCCTTAATCGTAGCCCATGCTTTGGGGTGTGACTTCAGCCATTCGCCAGCAGCCGCAAGCTTGTCAGCTTCTGCGCCCGTGGGAACGGTCTTTGCAATAGCGAAGTGGATATCGAAATGCACACTTTCTATGCGAGGTTCGGGAACCGGTGGCGTATCTACGATGGGTTCTTCGATTACCTCAACATCGTGAGTCTCTACAACGGGAGGTGTCTCAACGACGGGCTCCGTGTATTCAATGACTTCTACAGGAGCGGCTTTCTTTTTCTTGCAACCGAATTTGTAGGTGAGACCAAGCATGGCTGCAATCTGCCAGTCCTTGGCGCCATTGAACTCGTGAGCATAGGAGCGTGCGCCGACGTGGTTGGCCTGGCCTTCAAGGTTCAGTGCCCAGTGGCAACCGAGGTTCAGGTTCAGCTGCAGGCCGAGACGGTCGTAGTGTGCCACGTGGTTGTGGGCGCGGCTGCCAATCTCGATGACGGGAGCCGGTGTGCCGTTCCAAACATAGTTAGGTATGTCCTCGTACTTCTTGCCCCAAGCCTTGTTGACGCCGACACCGCCAAGGAGGATTACCTCAAAGGCGTGGTCGTCGGTCTTGGAGAAGGCATTGGTCAGGTTTACCATGAGGTCGATGGTTCCACCAACATAGTTGAACTTGTAGTTACCCATGTCGATGCCATTATTCTTGACACCTTCCTTGCCCTCCCAGCCGTTGATGTGTGCGCGCACACCGAGGGCGGGCGAAATCCATACACCACCATTGATGGCAGCAATGGGAGTCAGGACGTCGGTGACCTTGTAGCCGTTGGCAACGAACTGCGCACCGCCCTGGACGCCTACGAAGGCGTAAGGGTATGTGCGAGTTTCTTCTCGGTCTTGAGCCGAGGCCGTCTGCACGACGCTCAGAGTGAGCGCCAGTGCAGCCAGCATAGTCTTAAACTTTATCATAGCTGATTTCTATTATTGTATTCTTTCAATTGTGCAGTAGTACTGCTCTTTTGTTGAGCGCGTGAGGTAGAGCTTGATGGTGTATGTTCCAGCTTCGGGGATGTTGAGGTCGCCGCCATCCTGAACGAGTTCGTCAACAGAACCACCTACATTGATATCCCAGCTGTCGTTGGCACGGAACTTGAACTTATCATCGTTGAGAGCCATCGTAACCGTCCAGCACTCGTTCTCCTTATCGTAGGTCATGTCAGTGTCGTTATTCCACGGTTCGTTTACTCCAACCTGTGCGGGACCAACAACACCCCATGAGGTCGGGGTACATGTCAGAGAGCCATCAAGCACATTGGCCTTAATCTGGTAGAAGGCGGGAGTTGCCATATTGATATTGCTGCCACCACCTTGGCTGAGGCCGTCGCTAAACGTGGTGAAGTCGTTGAAGTTGTATTCGGCATCCCAGTTGCGGGCTTTTGTGAACTTGAAATCACCATTGAGGTAGGAGTAGCCCTCATAGTAGCCGTCGAAGTTCGGGGAACGCAGGGCTGCTGCGTGCTCAGGCGACCAGTTCTGATGGTTTCCGGGAACGTAGATGAATTGTCCGTAGCTCAGTGGTTCGACTGTCATCTTGTAGTCCATCATGTCGATGGTGATCTTGTAGAACGTAGCACCATCGTTTGCGGGCTGGCAGAAAGCGTTGTCGGCACCGTTGACCTTGTATGCGAGGCCAGCTTCGAGGCGATTATCGCCATTGCCCTGGTCGCTACCGATGAGGTTGTGCCAGAAGTCATTACCATCTTTGCCTACAGCAGACTGAGGCACGATGTTGAACCAGAAGTCTGCGCGCAAGCCTTGTCCGTCTACGGGAGCGGGAACCATGATGGTCCAGACGGGATCGTCGTAGATATCTACGGACTCGTCGGCACGAGTTAACTTATACTGTGTGTAAGTGTCCATGGACCAGCTATTGTCTCGCGGGGCACGGGGCGTTTGCCGTAGAGGCGTCCAACGGCGTTGCGAAGATCCTCAGAGGAAACATATCCATCAGCAGTGGATTCGACCTCTACAGAGTCGGTGCGGTCGGCATTGTAGAAGTATGCCTTTGTGGAGGCGGTGGCGTCTTCGGGAATCGTGTAGTCCACGCTGAACACTTGGGTTGTCTCGCTTTCGACATTTGCAAAGTCGATAGGATCGACAGCCTTTACGTCAACTATCACAGTCAGGGCATCTTCCTGCCCGTTAGCTTGTGGAGCTGCCCAATCGTCGTAACTCTCGGAGCAGGCCGTCAGCAGCAGGGACATTCCCAGTGAATAGAAAATATTTTTAAGTTTCATGATTCAAAAATGTTTAAGGTTTGAATTACTCCACGGTAAAGAAGTGGTAGCACTTGTCGATGTCGTTGAAGACAACGCGATACTTGCCGGCCTTGACGGGGATATTATTGCCGCTTGTGAGACCGTAGGGGAATGCATCGCCGCCCCAGTTGTCCTTCCATGTGGAATCCACGCGGAACTTCGCGCCACCGTCAGCGGGAATCGTAACGTCGCAGTACCAAACGTGCGGGTTCACGGTGTTGGCCTTCATGATAACAGGTTCTGCTCCGTCATTTGCCCAGTTGTCGAAGTCGCCGACAAGCTGCATTGTAGCAAACTTCTTCGGTTCTGCGCCTTCGTACTTCGTGACCTTAATCTTCGTACCAGCTGTACCTGCTGTGCTGTTGAAGTTGATTGTGTAGTAACCTGCTTCTGCTGGTTTCCAGCAAGCGGGGTCGGTGTCAGCTTCCGTAGGACGGTAGATGGGGTTGCCGTTCAGGCCCTCATCGCTTGCACCCCACATCGGAGCCCACTTGCCTGGGGTGAACTCGCCTTCGCCGGTCTGCTCGTTGTAAACAGCGCCGTCCTTGAGGCAGAGAGGTATTGTGGTGTTACCCATGTCGTCGGCACCATTGTTCCAGTTGCCGACAGCTCCGTTACCAACGAGGAACCAGAACTGCGGGTCGGCAGTCTTCAGCTCGAGGTAGTAGGGCTCGAAGTTGAGTTTCACGGAGTTGGACTGCACGTGGTTACGTCCAGCTACAGAAGCGTCAACGCGAATGTAAACGTCAACAGTTTCGGGCATGGCGTCCTCGGTCCATCCATTGAGCTGCATGAGGGCCTTCATGATGGAGGCGCCTGAAAGGGTGATGTTGCACTTCTGCGTGGTTTCGCCCATTACTGCATAGTCGGCGGGAGCCTCGTCCGTAGCTTCGGAGAGGGATGTCGTATAGGAGTCGGTGCTCGACACGAAAATCTGATAGAGTGCGTTCACGGGGGCGTTCTCGGCCGTGTACTTCGGCTGCGACCATGTGAGGTCTATCTTTGAGTTTTTCAGGTCGATGGTGTATGCGGCCAGCGAAGGCGTGTTCAGCACGAATCCGTCGGGCTGTATCAGCACCGGATTGGAGTCGTTGTCGTCGGAGCAGGCCGTGAGAGCACACAGAGAGCATAGCATCGCTGTGGCAAAAAACAGTATCTTTTTCATTGTCTTAGCTTTTTTCGGTCCGTATTAATAGCCGGGGTTCTGCTTGAGGTTGCTGTTAGCATTCAGGTCAGTCTCGGGGATAGCGAAGATGTT
>ONWB01000140.1 GCA_900321445.1 uncultured Prevotellaceae bacterium
ATTAGAGTTTGTTTTCTACGATTTCTACGATTTCTGCGCGTTCCTTGTCGGCGGCGTCCATGATGCTGCGCACTTCTGCCACGTAAGCTTCGGCTTCTTCGCGGTCCTTCAGCGACGCTGCGTTTATCCTTACGTTCATGCCAGCCCCGAATACGGCAGCATGTGCCGCCAGTGCGCCGACGCCTGCGTCTGTCACGCTATTTGGGTTGCCTTCCTTCGCCATCTGCTTGCACAGTTCGAACACGCGGAAGGATGCCTTCATCGTTTGCAGGGGCACCTGCGTGGCGTAGCGCGTGGCATCCTGTATGGCAGCAGAACGTGCCGCCTTGTCTTCGTCGGTCTTCTTGGGAAGTCCGAAGGCCGCCATGATTTTATTGAATGCGCGCGTGTCTTCGTCCACGAGGAAGAGGAGTTCCTTCATCAAGGCCTGCCCCTTCTCCGCCCATACGCTGAACTCGGGGCAGCGGTCGTCCCAACCAGCCTTGTGGCTGGAGAG
Source organism: uncultured Prevotellaceae bacterium (assembly GCA_900321445.1). Taxonomy (GTDB): domain Bacteria; phylum Bacteroidota; class Bacteroidia; order Bacteroidales; family Bacteroidaceae; genus Alloprevotella. The sequence continues at coordinate 497 of ONWB01000140.1, forward strand.
GTTTGCCACCATCGTGCCCAGGGCGGCGCCCAGAGCTCCCATGTATGCCGATATCGTGCCGCCTCCGGGGGCTGCGCTTTCGCGGCTTGTCTCCTCGGCGAAGGCGTTTACTGTCATATCGACAAGCAGGCTTGCATCCTTCTCGGCATCTTCGAGGAGATACTCGATTACCTTCTCGCGCGGGTTGAAGGGCTTCAGGTCGTCGAGGCCCATACTCTTGATGGCAATCTTCATGATGTCGGCTTCTGGTATGCCCGTGGAGCGGTTCTGCTTCTCGAGATAGTATTTGCCGGCATCTATGAGCGCCTTCTTGGGTATGAGTCCCACGATTTCGGCTCCCGTCACGCGTATGCCGCGAGCCTGTGCGCATCTGCACACCTCGTCGAAGGCTTTGTGCAGGGGCGTCACGCTCAGGTTTGTCATGTTCATCGACACTTGCGCGATGCCATATTCGTCGATATACCATCCTATGGCTTTCGTGCATTTCAGGGTTCCAGGCTGCATGATGGGGTTGCCCTCGGCGTCCTTCAGGATTTTGCCGACGACGGAACCACCTTCGCGCATGGGGCGTCCCTTCTCGCGCACGTCGAAGGCTATTGCGTTTGCGCGACGCGTGGAAGTGGTGTTCAGGTTATAGTTTACGGCCACGAGGAAGTCTCTTGCGCCCACGGCCGTTATTCCTGTGCGTTGTACGCTTTCGGAGTCCATCTCCTGCGGCATAAAGTCGGGCTGCTTGCCTGGCGTCGTGAGCTTCTCGTTCAGGGCCTCGTATTCGCCAGCGCGACATACGGCAAGGTTCTTGCGCTCAGGCGTGAAGGCGGCAGCTTCGTAGCAGTAGCACGGGATGCCACCCTCCTCGGAGATGCGCTTTGCAAGCTTGCGGGCAAGTTCGGCACATTCCTCCAGGGTGATGCCGCTGACGGGGATTAGCGGACACACGTCTGTGGCTCCCATACGCGGGTGTGCGCCATGATGCTGGCGCATGTCGATAAGCTTGCCAGCCTTTACGACTGCGCGGAAGGCGGCCTCCACGACGTTTTCGGGGCTTCCGACAAATGTTACAACCGTGCGGTTCGTGGCTTCGCCTGGATCTACGTCAAGAAGCTTCACACCCTTAACGGTCTCGATTTCGCGTGTAATTTGGTTAATGGTTTCCATGTTGCGCCCCTCGCTAAAATTGGGGACGCACTCAACAATCTGCTTATTGTTTTCCATAAATGTGTTAAGGTTTGACCTTATTTATTTTTACTTTTTGCGTTTTGCTTTTTAGTTTCCCTTTTGCCTGCAAATATAGCCACACCATAGAAAAAGCACCAATTTTTAGGCGAAAAAATTAGGGCGCAAGTATTTTTACCTGCGTCCTAAGAGTAAGTTTGTCGCATTATTTTCATAAACCACGCTTGTGGGACGAATATCCCACGTCTGTGGTTTCCATATCCCACGTCTGTGGTTTAATCATCCCACGCTTGTGGTTTATGGTCGAGAAGCCATTTTTGTGCCCGTTTAGGCTTTGCGCGCCTATTGTAGGTCGCCCTTGATGTAGGCTTCGTAGGACGGCATATCGATAAGGCCGTGTCCTGAGAGGTTGAAGAGTATGACTTTCTCCTCGCCCGCCTGCTTGCATTTCATGGCTTCGCGAATGGTGGCTGCGATAGCGTGGCAGCTTTCGGGCGCGGGGATTATGCCTTCCGTTCTGGAGAAGAGTATGCCAGCCTCGAAGGCTTCGAGCTGAGGAATATCGACTCCCCTCATCATGCCGTCCTTGACGAGTTGCGAAACAATCATGCCCGCTCCGTGGTAGCGAAGTCCGCCTGCATGGATGTTGGAGGGTTTGAAGTCGTGTCCGAGTGTGAACATGGGCAGCAGGGGCGTGTAGCCAGCCTCGTCGCCGAAGTCGTAGCGGAACTCGCCGCGCGTGAGCTTGGGGCACGCCTCGGGTTCTGCGGCCACGAACTCTGTTTGCTTGCCGTCGAGGATGTTGTGGCGCATGAAGGGGAAGGCTATGCCTCCGAAGTTCGAGCCGCCTCCGAAACACGCTATCACCATGTCGGGATACTCGCCCGCCATCTGCATCTGCTTTTCCGCTTCGAGGCCGATGACTGTCTGGTGGAGGGCAACGTGGTTCAGCACGGAGCCGAGCGTATATTTGCAGTTTGGAGTGGTTGTCGCCAGCTCTATGGCCTCCGAGATGGCTGTGCCGAGCGAGCCAGAGTGTAGCGGGTCGCGTGTGAGGATGTCCTTTCCTGCGCGTGTTGACATAGAAGGCGAGCCTTCGACAACGGCTCCAAAGACGCGCATGACGCTTGAGCGGTAGGGCTTCTGCTGCATGGTTATCTTCACCTGATACACAGCGCAGTCGAGGCCGTAAATCTTTGCGGCATAGCTGAGTGCGGCTCCCCATTGTCCGGCTCCCGTCTCTGTCGTTACGTTTGTCGTGCCTTCCTGCTTGGCATAGTAGCATTGGGGCAGGGCAGAGTTGATTTTGTGGGAGCCCAGAGGGTTTGTGGATTCGTTTTTGAAGTATATGTGGGCAGGCGTTCCGAGTGCTTCTTCCAGGGCATAGGCTCGCACGAGGGGCGTAGAGCGGTAGAAGCGGTATTTGTCGAGTACCTCCTCAGGGATGTCTATCCAACTATGCTCCTGATCCATTTCCTGTACGCAGCACTCGCGTGGGAAGATGTGGGCAAGGTCGTCCACGCCAAGCGGCTGCCTTGTTGCGGGATGAATTGGCGGCAAGGGCTTGTTGGGCATGTCTGCCAGGATGTTGTACCACCTTGTTGGCAGTTCGCTCTCTGGGAGCATGAATTTCTTCTGTCTTGACATCTCTATATAGTTTTAGTTCTTGTTTAACTTCTTCGGATAAGTCGGGACGTTCCTGTTTGTTTCTAAACAAAATATGGCCCTCGCATGAGGACCATAAGAATCTGTGAGTTGTTTGAGCGAAGTATTACTTCAGGCTAACCTGAATATCCTTCTCAACCTCTTCGATGGTCAGCTTGTCCTCGCGGAGGAGCCAGCCAAGACCGAGGAAAAGTTCCTTTTCGCTCTTAACTTTTGCAACTTTTTTGAGTTCCTTGCCAGTCATGGTGCCGTTCTCGTTGAGAGCTTCCCAAATCTGACCAGCCAGAACACCAGCTTTTTCGTTAAACATGCTAATTTATTTTGAATTTTGATTAATAAACGATGCAAAATTACCTTCTACAGGCTTTCTCGGCGAAGTATTTAGGCTCGGAAAAGCCGTTTTTTTACATTTTTTTACGCTTTTTCTGCGATTTTGAAAACTCTTTATTACTTTTGTGGGACTTTTTGAATGAAAATGAGTGATTTGCCGATATGTTATCAATACTGATTCCCACTCACGAATACCTTTGCGACGAGCTCGTCGGAGATCTTTCGAAAGAGGCGCAAACTCTTGTGGAAGAGGTCGAAATCCTCGTCTGCTCGGACGCTTCTTCTGCTTCCTTCGACGAGAGTCTTCGGGCGCGGCTTGATGCGATTGGGGATGCGAGGGTGAGATTTCTTCAGACAGGTTCCCACCTGGGGCCTGCGCGCACTCGAAACCTCCTTGTTCGTGAGAGTAGGGGAGAGCTTTTGCTCTTTATTGATGCAGATGCTCAGCTTGCGGAGGCAGGTTTTCTTGCCCGCCATCTTGAGGTTGCCGAACGTGCCGAGGTCGTATGCGGAGCCCTGCGCAATCCTGAGGCTGTGGCTCCAGGCCGAGAGCTTCGTATGCGCTACGAGAAGGCGGCAGAACCAAAGCGCAGGGCGGAATGGCGCAACCGTCATCCTTACGAGAACTTCACGCCATTCAACGTGCTGATACATCGTAGGGTTTTCGACAAGTTGCAGTTTGACGAGCGTTGTACAGAGTACGGCTACGAGGACACTCTCTTCGGACTCCAGCTTCAGGAGTGCGGAATAAGCATCCTGCATACCGACAACGCCCTCGTGCATGGCGGTATTGATACGAACGAGGAGTTTCTCCGTAAGACGGAAACGGCTTTGCGCACCCTTTCGCACCTTGGCGAGCCCGTGCAGAGTCATACTGGCGCTTCGAGGGTGTGCCGAAGGCTGAAAATACTCGGACTTCTTCCGATTTTTTCCGCGATATTTCGCATTTTTAAGCCACTTCTACGTCGCAATCTGACGGGAAGAAAGCCCAATTTACTTTTTTTTAAGCTCTACAAGTTGGGTTATTATGCTCTTATTTGAAAAAAAGTGCTACCTTTGCTCCGCTTTAGAACACATTATTATATATTAAGAGCCTAAAATGGAATACATACCTACGGAGATAGCCGACGTCGTGATAGTGGAGCCAAAGGTGTTCGGCGACGCGCGCGGCTACTTCATGGAGACATGGCGGGAAGAAGACCTAAATCGTGCCGTGGGGCACGATGTGCACTTTGTTCAGGACAACGAGTCGCGCTCGTCACGCGGCGTACTGCGCGGACTCCACTATCAACGTGGCGAGGCCTCGCAGGCGAAGCTTGTGCGCGTGCTCGATGGCGAGGTTTATGACGTGGCCGTTGACCTTCGACACGACAGCAAGACCTTCGGACAGTATGTGGGCGTCGTCCTGAGTGGCGAGAACAAGCGCCAGCTGTTCATTCCGCGAGGTTTTGCCCACGGCTTCCTCGTTTTGAGCGAGACAGCCACGTTCGCCTACAAGGTGGACAATCGCTATGCGCCCGAGACCGAAGCTTCCATCCGTTACGACGACCCTACGATAGGCATCAAATGGCCTATGACACAAGGGCTCCTGCTTTCCGAAAAAGACCAGAACCACGCCTTGAGCTTCGAGGAGGCAGAAAAATTCTGAGACATACATGGACCACATTCGCAACTTTTGCATCATAGCACACATAGACCACGGAAAGTCCACACTTGCCGACCGCCTGCTTGAACGTACAAAGACGATACAAGTGACGGAGGGGCAGATGCTCGACGACATGGACTTGGAGCGCGAGCGCGGCATCACCATCAAAAGCCACGCCATACAAATGAACTATGAGTTGGAGGGCGAACAATACACCCT
>ONWB01000111.1 GCA_900321445.1 uncultured Prevotellaceae bacterium
TCGAAATACTGGCGTGCTACGGGATGGGCATCATAGAGCGCTTTGCCCATTCCTACGAATTGTGCTCCCTGTCCGGGAAATACGAATGCTTGCATAGTGTTTGTATATTTGTTAGAATTATTTGCATATGTGTTTAAATGTTTGTTAGTCGCCATTTTTCTTTGCTGAAACGTGAAGGGCTACAACTGCGCCAGCAGAATGCTCCGCACTGCGATGATGTGGCACAAGCTTCCTGCCAGCACGAAGAAGTGGAACACGGCATGCATGAAGCGTCGGCGCAGGCTGTAGAACACGGCTCCCGTGATGTAGCACACGCCCTCGGCTATTATCCACGCTATCGCGTCGGCAGGACTCACGCTCAGCAGAGGTCCGAAGGCTACGAGCACGCTCAATCCCATCAAGCAGAAGCAGATAGTTTCGAAATAGCTATGCTCGCTGAGGCGTCGGAAGCTCATCCACGTTCCTACGATGGCCGATGTCCATACGAATGCGAACAAGCCCCATCCCCAATAGCCCTGACCGCGTAGTGCCAGGAGCGTAATGGGCGAATAGCTGCCCGCGATGTGCCAATATATGGCGGCATGGTCCCAGCGTCGCAGCACGGCCTTGGCGCGCGAGTTTGGGAGCGCATGGTAGAGCGTAGAAGTCAGGTAGGAGCCAAGCATACCTATCAGGTACAGCGTGATGCCAAATGTGGCAAAGCTGTTCTCCACAGGCATGCCGCCCGCTGAAAGTTCTCCTTCAGGATTGCTCTCGTACGTGAGGCAGATATACAGGAAGTACGCACCCGCAACAACGGCCAATACGATGCCCGCTGCATGCGACCACGCATTCAGCAGTTCCTCGCCGCGCGAGAAGAAGGAGGCATACTCCATCCTACCCGATTTCGACTTTTCTTTCATGTTCGTCATCCTTGCCTTTTCGTGTGGCAAAGATACGAATAGTTTTTGGAATGTGGAAATATCACGCGCCTAAGGTTTTTTTTCGGACAATAGAAACGCTTTTTCTGACAATTACACTGAAAGTTTTCGCCTTTAAGATGGAAGATTTCGCGGTTTTGATGGAAGTTTTCGCGGTTTCGATGGGAGTTTTCGCGGTTTCGATGCCACTTTCGGGCTTTTCGGGTGAAATTTTTGGAAAGGGTTTTGTGCAGGAAATGCTGTTGCAAACATCGAAAACGGGCAGAAAATGCTCGTTTTCGGGGGCTTTTAGCCGAAAAAAGGCGGTTTTTTGTCCTATTTTCAGGACTTGCGAATTGAAGGAAGCGTTTCGGGAGCGACGCAAACCGCTGTAAATCTGCTTTTTAGATGAAACTGAATTGCTTGGCACGACAATAGACAGTTACGACAGTTCTTTTTTTGAGGTATCACATTTTCTTATTTATATATATAACTATTTATATATTAATTAGTTATATAGTTATAAGGAGAGGTTATATACCTCTTTTTTTAATTGTCGTAACTGTCTTTTGTCGGATTTGCCCATTTACCCCTACTCAGCGTCTTCCTCTACAAGGCCATACTTACGCGCTCTTGGCACCGCCCGGTGTGCGTGCTATCTCGAGGCTATTGATGATGTTCTGCCAAAGAATGTAGCAGCCGGGACCTACGGAGCACAAAGGTGTGAGGTACGTGTACGCCATCCAAATGGCGAAAGCTGTGTTCTTCTGTCCGAGGGCTTGCCCGCTTTCGACTTTTACGCCGTGACGTCGTCCGATGCTGCGCCCCACGGCAAACTGTACGATGCAAACGACGAGGCTTCCTGCGGCCATGACGAGCAGGAACGTGAGGCTTGCGTTGGAATGAACGATATGCTTGACGGTTGTGCCTGTGACGAGGGAGAGCGATACTGCCCAGATGTAGAACGAAAGGTCTTTGACGCCAACAATGCGGCGATGGAGGCGCGGAGCATAGTGTTTGATGATGTATGCAAGCAGCATGGGCATGACGAGCACGAGGAACACCTTGTAGAGAATTTTCAAGAATGCAGCCATGAACGTCATGTCGGCAGAGGGATTCACAATTGGGAAGAAAACTGGCACCATCAGCGCGCAGAGAAGGTTCGAGAGGAACGTATAAGTGGTCATGGTCTCGAGATTGCCGCCGAGCTTTGCCGTCACGACAGCAGCCGCTGCCGCTGTGGGAGCTATGATGCACGTAAGAAGGCCTTCGGAAAGTACGAGGGTGTTTCCCGAAGGGCGCAATCCCACAATCAACCCGACGATAATGCCGACTACTATGAACTGCTCAATACTTATCCACGCGTGCCAGCGTGCTGGACGCATACGACGGAAGTCCACCTTGCAGAACGTGACAAGCAGGATGAAGAACATGAACACGGGGAAAAGCGCGTCGAGTATGGGGTCGAAGAAACGCGCAGCCCCATCGAGTTGTGGCACAAAGGCAAAGGTAAGATAGAGGACGCTGCCCACAGTCATCGCTATGGGCAGCGTAAAGGTCTTGAGAAACGTCAAGCCTATGGAGGTGAAGGCTTTACGGTTCAATGTTCACGTCGAAAGCTACGGGAAACACGCGGCGCGGGTCGAAGAAGCAGGCAGTACTGTTCACCATATGGCGCACATCGGGCGTCAGGACTTCGTTGCAGTACTCCTTGCCATTGACGACTATGCGCACGGGCTTGCTCAGGTCAACCATGTTCTCGTTGAGATACACGCGGAAACGTCCAAAACGCACGTTCCAGCGTGTGCGCTCGAACTTCGTCTCGACGCCCTCGACGCTCTCTGTAGTCACATAGTCAACATTCTGGACGTTTACGTTGACAACGTTGTCCTTGATGGTCTCCTCGTAGTAGGTGCGGTAAACGACGTTGGGGCGTTCGATGACTTCAATGTTGGCAAAGCCACGACGGAAGAGTCCGTCCATAGAGTAGTCCTCCCAGTTGACATTCATTGGCGTAGCGTTGCGCACGTATTTCTTCAGCCACGGCGTTGTCGGAGAATAGTCAATGCCGTGACCAGAACCTTGAATGAGCGTTACCCAATGTTCGTAGCCGTCGGGATAGAGCTGCTGAAGGCTGTCAAGGGCTTCCTTCGTGTATGTGGTGAGGAGGTTTCGCGAGAAGTCGCTGTCGAGCGAACCTGTGCGCAGAGAGAAGGGCGTGTTGCGGAGGTTCTCAGCGGGAGCGTTCTTCAGGGGTTCGCCGCCAGCCATAGGGCCTGCCGCAGCCCAATAGTCGCCATAGAACGAGGCGAGGCGCTGGCTGCCGTAGCCGCCTTCGGAGATTCCGAATACGTAGATGCGGTCGGGGTTGATGTCGCTGCCGACAAAAGCCTGTCGCAACAGCTTTTCCCACGCCCATTGTTTGCCACGCTGCCACCAGCGGTAGAGTTCGCCAGTATTTGGTATCTGCGGAATGAAGTATGCGCTGGGTGCGTCGTTCCAACTTTGTCCGAGTGAGAGGCCGTTTGCCCATTCGCCGTCGGGGTCGCCGGAACCATGCAGATATATAAAGAGCGGCAGTCCCTCGGCAGGCACGCTTGTGCCCTTGCGCCCATAGCGGTAGTTCATCGTTGCCGAAGCTTCGAGCGTGGCAGGGATATGCCATGCTCCCGTTGACGTCTGCGAGAGCTTGTCAAGCGGTATGAGTTTCTCCTCGTCGTAGAGGCTGTTTGCCTGCTGCCATGCCTTCCAAACGCTGTCGCGTTTTAGGGCTATGTCGGAGATTGCCAATGGTTCGCTCTTGCCGTAGCCGTTTGTGGAATAGGTGTCGATGTGCTCAAGCAGGTAGTTCACGAGTTCGTCGCGGTATCCCTGCTGCTGTAACGACACTGCCGTCTTGAGATGTCCGTCGGCATTCTCGAAGCGTATTGTAGTTTCGCGCGCTGAGTAGCTGGTGTTTTCGTCGATGTGGACATACACCCCACCCTCGCGCGGAATGATTGTCGCCCACTCGGCATCGCATGTTGCAACATACTCGCCCGAGGCGTTCACGTCGAGGCTAAGCGTGCGCTCCTGTGCGTCGGACACTTGGTGGTGCGGCGTCGTCAGGAAGTCTATTGTCTCCGCACTCTGCGCTGTCATGCCCGCAGGTATCAGCAGGAGAGAAAACAGAAGGTTCTTTGATTTTGTCATGGGATTATGGTTTTTTTAGTTTTTGCTTTTGGGTAATGTGAGTAGAGGAACGTTCGTTTACACGCTGGACTGTTCGTTTGTTTCCCTTATGTTTGCCTTGCGCCTGTTAATAGCGTCGCGCATAAAGACGAAGTCGCTGTCCGTCAGGCCGTAGTCGTGAAGCAGTTTTTTGTCCTCGTCGAAGAACGTGCTGGAAGCGAAGTCTTTGTCGTCGATGTCGAGCACAGTGAGGTAATGCTCGATAGCCTGTGGGATGTCGCCGCTCACCCATGCCGCGTGGGCGGCATTATAGTGGTCTGCGCGCTTCCCGTTCTCTTTATTTTTCTTATTTTTTGTATTCTCTGAAGAAAGTATTCTCGCGTAGAATTCGCTTGCTTGCTTGGGTTTGTGGAATACGAGCGAGCACCACGCCAAAGCGCGCCACGTGGGCAGGCCTGGGTGGAGGTATTCGGCCTTGTAGAGTTTCTCGAAGGCGAGTTCGGAGTTTCCCTGCAGGATGTGGCACTCGCCAAGTAGCAGGAGCGTCTCTTCGTTGTCGCCATCCATACGCTCAAGCTGATGTAGCGACACGAGAGCTTTGCTATAGTTATTATTAGAGATGTATGTCTTCGCAAGCTGACGCAATGTCCATCGCGAGTCGGGGCGCAGCATGTTGGCACGCTCGAAATACTCTGCCGCCATGTCGTAGTCGTTTTGGCGATAGCAGGAGTATCCCATCTTCTCGTACACCTCGGCGTTCCTTTTTGGCTCGGGAATACGCTCAAGGTACGAGAGTGCATCGCCCCACGACTTCTCGGAGAAGCAGAAGTCGGCGCACGAAACCATAAAGTTTGTCTGCCCCGCAATCGCCTTGAAGAATCCGCAGTCGTCAAGGTGTAAGTTCAGGGTAAAGGGGTTCAGCATGTCGGCGCCGCGCCTTTCGTAGAGCGTGAAGAAGCGGTAGATGTCCTGTATGTATGCCCGTACGGATGTCTGCATGGCCTCGCTTCGCGTGTCGTGTGAACCTTTTTCGCCTAAATTCTCAGATATTCCCTGCGCGTCAGCAATGTTGTCGAATATGTGGTTTATGGCTTTTTCCGTTAATGTCGAGAAGAGGAAGCAATATGCGTACTTCTCGGTATTGCATGATTTGCGAATAGAGAAGAGCACTTCCATTCTTCGAAACATGTCGCCCGTGCCATTGAAGGAGGGATGTTTGAGCGTGAAGGGCGAAAACCAGTTTGCAGCTGTGCGGAAGAATGGGAAGCGCTGCATCATGGTAGAGAATGTGCTGTAGAACATGTCGGCACCCTTTTCCTGAATGCTCATGAACTCGTTCATCGTGCGACGCATGGCATCGTTGCCGCCAGCCGTCCAGTCGGGATTGAAATCCAGCTCCAAGTTTTCCAGCACGGAGGGGTCTTCGAAGTTTATGTTCCCGTCTTTGTCCTTCATGAGTTTTATCACTTCATCGAACGCGCGCATCATGTCGGGAATAATTTTGTCGTTCATGCGACGGCTGTCCTTCATCGTGTTAAGACTGAGCAGCAACTGCAGTTGTATTGTCTTTAAGTCGGCATATAAATGCGCATCCACAGCGAGTAGGCTCAGCTGGAAAGAAATGTCAGGAAAATAGGGAATCTTCCATTCATGTGCAATACAAACGAGAACCACGCCAACAAGGCACCTTGCGCGTACGTCGATATCGATATCGTCGCTGTTTGCGTACTCCAACAGTAGAGAGAGTTTATACGAATCGAACACGTTCAGGCACGAGAGCGTGAGTGCGCTCATTGCCATTTGAATATGATCCGAGGTATTTATCTTGGAATGTAGAGCCTTGCGCAAGTATTCATAGAGCGCTTCGTCGAGGGGGGGATAGTCGAGTATGTAGTAGAAAAGCCTTATGCAGTCGTTCATCTTTGCAGACTCAGGACCATTGTATAAGTACATACTATCGACTCCATACTTCCAATCTTTAAACTGGTCACCCAAATATATATACCACGCATTTTCGACGAGATATATGGCGCGACGCATGAAACTCTCGAAAATCTTTTCCCTTGCGGGGTCGGAAACGCCTTTTTCCCAATAGTCGAGCATACGACTATAGTCCTCTATCAGCGAGTCCGTAGAGCTGCGCAGCGAAGCATAACGTATCTCGTTGCATATTTCGCGCATGCTGTAGAGGGCATCGTAGATGTGCCTTTCCTTCAAAGCCTTTTGGGCATCCTTAATCAGTATTTTGATAGTATTTGAATCCAGCATGTGTTTTTGTCTGTTTGTTCAAACTGTCTACCGCCATGTTGTAGCCCTTGCGGAGAGTTTGTATCTGTTGCTGCGTCAGCTTGTGGCGAGCGTTGGAACCATTTACGACTACGGCACCCCGCCATCCTTCGTCCTTTCGGTATAAGGCTTTCGCCCTGTGCTGTACGGCCTCTGTCAAGAATGGTTCGGGAAGTACGGCGGCGTCTATCTGTGAATCGCGCAACATTCCTGTTGCAACGGCAAAGCTCCCAATGTGTGGATACATGACTTCGGTTGTTGCCACTCCTCCGCTTCGCACACCTTCGTAGGCAATCTGTTCGCTGAGGGTTTGCGGAGCAATAGCTATCACCCTACCCTCCAGTTCCTTTGCAGCCCTAAAGCGTAAAGAAGCTGCCGAGACAACGCCGCAGGACGTCCGTGTGCGCATTGCTACGCGGGACTTCTGGAAACGTGCACTCTTACTTAGGAAGAGGGAGTCGGCGTATGCACCATCGGCATGACCAGCAAGAGCTGTGTCGCAATCGTACTGCGATTCGTATCTCTCGAAGGCAATGTCGAGGCCAAGACGCTTGTACATGCCATGCTCTTGTGCATAGAAGAATGGTTGGCAATCGGCTGTAGAGAGAAGAGCTATCGTGCATACCTGATGCTGTGCCGTCTTCGCCGAATCTTCAGAGGTTTCGGCTGAATCGGTACTTCCAGAACAGGAGAAAAGAAATGGGAGAATGAGTATGGCTGCTGCCTTTTTGGGCAATCTTTGCTCGACAAGTCCCCATACGAAGATTCTTGCCTTATCGACAAATATCCATGAATACGCAACAAAGGAACATGAATTCAAGCGGTAGGACGAGCCATCTTGGTTGTTCGGCAATCTCTCGCACATTGTCAAAGAAGATGCCAATGAGCTGTCCGTTCTGATGGAATATGTACACGCTGAAGGCACTTGCGGCTATCCAGTTTATTGCGCGGCTTTGGAATTGGTATCTGCCGAAGATGAGAATCAACGATGCCGCTTGCAGGACAACAATAGGGTTGCAATATGCCGTGTTTATCTCCACAAATGCGCCAAACACGGGGATGGGATAGACGTATGCCGACAAAATCTGCATGGCAACAGGGAATGCCGTAGCGAGTAGGAATATGCCCCACAGTTTTGCGTTGCTCAGGCGAAGAACTGGGGAGAGATGGTGGCGCAGATAGTATCCGAGAATGTAAAGGCCGATGAAGAATATCGCGGAATATCCTAGATTGAAATCCTTCGTGTACTTGAACACGAGATTCAGAGCTGCTAGGCCGAAGAACAAGAGCATCCAACGCTCAAGTTGGCGCTTCGTGGCATTCTTAAGGTACGCATTCAGGATGGGACTTACAAGGAATAGAATGAGGTACGACCATATAAACCAATACTCAAAGAGACCTTTAATAATAGTCAGAGTATCAGCGGTAAAACTCCCCCTATAGAGATAAGCAACTGCCACAGCACACGCCGAGACGAAACCTACCTGGAAGAAAAGCTTCGCCACGCCGCGTGCCGTGGCACGTATGCCGAACCATCCAGAGATGAGTACAAAGATATCTACTGCTGGTATTGCAAGCTGCTCAATGAGAATCCTCATCGAAAGCACATCGGGCTGGGCAAGCACCTGATGGTACTTAGGCCATCCGAAGGCTGCATAGCCAGCATGAAGCATCAGCACCATGAACATGGCAATGATGCGAAGTAGCTCGAAATTGGACTGTCGGCTTTTTGCTGCCATTAGAATTCAGCGTTCTTGGGTGTTCTGGGGAACGGGATGACGTCGCGGATGTTCTGCATACCCGTGACGAAGAGGATGAGGCGCTCGAAACCAAGTCCGAAGCCTGCATGCGGGCAACTGCCGTACTTGCGAGTGTCGAGGTACCACCAAAGGTGTGTTGTGTCCATCTCGCGGCGGTTTATCTCAGCCATTAGTTTGTCGAGACTTTCCTCACGAACACTTCCGCCGATTATTTCGCCTATTGAGGGAAAGAGTACGTCCGTTCCCTGCATCGTGGGACCAGGAGCAACTGCGCCCTTATAGCCTACGGATGCACCATCGGGAGAGGCAGCATCCACGGGGGTGTTCTGCTTCATATAGAACGACTTGAAGGAACGCGGATAGTCTGTCATGATGACGGGCTTCTTGAAGTGCTCCTCGACAAGGTAGCGTTCGTGCTCGCTTGCGAGGTCGTCGCCCCATTCGCAGGGGAACTCAAACTTCTTACCGTTCTTTTTTGCCTCCTGCAAGATGCGTATGCCTTCAGTATAAGGAAGGCGCACAAATTCGTCCTTCAATACACTTTCCAGACGAGGTATCAAGTCCTGGTTCGGAGTGATGAACTTATTGTTGTTGATGAACTCAAGGTCGTCCTTACACTTTTCAAGAGCCCAGCGTACACAATACTTTATAAAGTCCTCTTCGAGGTCCATAAGCTCTTCCTGGTCGAGGAAGGCGACCTCGGGCTCAATCATCCAGAACTCTGCAAGGTGACGCGGCGTATTTGAGTTCTCGGCGCGGAATGTAGGACCGAATGTGTAGATAGCACCAAGCCCCGTTTCACCAAGATCGCCCTCCAACTGTCCGCTAACAGTCAGTGAGGTTTGCTCGCCGAAGAAGTCGTCGTCGTAGATAATCTTTCCCTGTTCGTCCTTCTTCAGGTCGTAGAGGTTTTTGGTTGTTACCTGAAACATGTTTCCAGCACCCTCGCAGTCGCTTGCTGTGATAAGCGGCGTGTGGAAGTAGAAGTAGCCATGCTCGTGGAAGTACGTGTGAATAGCCATCGCCATGTTGTGGCGTATGCGAAGGATGGCTCCGAAAAGGTTTGTGCGCGGACGCAGATGTGCAACGGAACGTAGGAATTCCATCGAAGCCCCCTTCTTCTGGAGGGGATACGTGTTGTCGCAGTCGCCAAGAATCTCTATCTCTGCAGCTTGTATCTCGCTTGCCTGTCCTGCGGCAGGACTCTCGACGAGCTTGCCCACAACACTCAGGCATGCGCCTGTGGTGATGCGCTTAATTGTCTCCTCGTCGAAGTTCGTGTCCTCGCCCACAATCTGCATGCTCTTAATAGTGGAGCCGTCGTTCAGGGCGATGAAGAAAATTCCCTTTGAGCCACGCTTTGAGCGTACCCAACCTTTTACACAAATGTCGCTTCCGTATGCTGTGCTCTTGAGAGCATCAATCACTTTTGTACGTTTCATATTCTCTTTTTTCTTTATTCAAATGAGCCCATGCGGAGGAAGTTTACCTCTTCGGGTGTAAGATAGCGCCAGTCGCCGCGCTTCACGTTTTTCTTCGTAAGTCCAGCAAAATATACGCGGTCGAGCTTTACCACGTGGTAGCCAAGGCTTTCAAAGATGCGGCGTACGATGCGATTGCGCCCACTATGGATTTCAATGCCTACCTGCGAGCGGTCGTCGCCGACATATTGTATTTCGTCGGCTCTGATTTCGCCGTCCTCAAGCGTGATGCCCTCTGCAATCTGTCGCATGTCGGCAGCCGATACGTTATGGTCGAGATATACGTGGTAAATCTTTTTCTTACGATACTGCGGATGCGTAAGCTTTGATGCCAGTTCGCCATCGTTTGTGAGCAGCAGTACACCCGTTGTGTTGCGGTCGAGACGTCCTACAGGATAAATGCGCTCGCGGCAGGCGTTTTGTACGAGGTCCATGACGGTACGACGATTCTGCGGGTCGTCGCTGGTTGTCACGTAGCCTTTGGGCTTGTTGAGGAGCACATATACCTTCTTCTCAGGACGTACGGGAGCATCGTGGAATACTACGTTGTCAGTGCGCTTTACCTTCGTACCAAGTTCTGTAACAACCTCGCCATTAACTGTGATGACGCCAGCCTCAATGTAGCGGTCGGCATCGCGGCGTGAGCATATACCTGCGTTTGCAAGGTATTTGTTCAGGCGGATGGGTGCATCGGGGTCGATGTTTGCTTCCTGGTATTCGAAGCGCTTTTTCTGGGAATACTTCTTGTCAGGACGATAACCAGATCTGCGCTGTTGTCCGTCGCGGTTAAATGCTCCGTCGTTTTGACGATATCCGCCTTCACGGCGAAATCCTCCTTCGCGTTGGAATCCTCCCTCACGGCGGAATCCTCCTTCACGATGGAACCCACCTTCGCGGCGAAATCCACCATCATTTCTTTGGTAGCCACCTTCGCGTTGGTAACCACCTACTCTTTCACTTGTGTGGAAACGTGGACGTGGTGTGTAACCTTGTTCCTGTCCTTCGTTGTTGATGCGTGCCCTATTGATGCGGGGACGCGGCGTGCGACCAGCACGCTCTCCACCCGGCTTTCTGCCGGAATCTTCGTTGTACATAATGTATGTTTATTATTTAGCGTTGTGGCCTCGCGGCCAGATGATGTTTATCTTTCAATTCTTGTCAAATCGTATTCAATTACTTTTCTCCCGTGTAGTCGTGCGGAGTAAGGGCGAGAAGCTCTTGTCGCACGCTTTCGCTGACGTTGAGCGTCTTAATGAACTCGCGGATGCGTTCCTGCGTCACTTCGTCGTTGGTGCGCGTTAGGGCTTTTAGTGCTTCGTAGGGATGTGGATAGCCTTCACGGCGAAGTATCGTCTGTATGCCTTCTGCCACTACAGCCCAACAGTTATCGAGGTCGGCATGTATGGCGTCTTCGTTTAGAAGGAGCTTGCCAAGTCCTTTCAGCGTGCTGCTGAATGCTATCAAGGCGTGTGCTATGGGCACTCCGATGTTTCTGATTACGGTTGAATCCGTAAGGTCTCTTTGCAGGCGACTAATGGGCAGTTTCTGGGCGAGGAAATCGAGTTGCGCATTTGCGAGTCCGAGGTTTCCTTCAGAGTTCTCGAAGTCGATGGGGTTTACCTTGTGCGGCATGGCGCTCGAGCCCACCTCGCCGGCTTTTATGCGTTGGCGGAAATACCCCATGGAGATATACTGCCACACGTCGCGGTCGAGGTCCACGATGATGGTGTGTATGCGACGCATTGCGTCGAAAACGGATGCGAGGTTGTCATAGTTGGAAATCTGCGTCGTCACACGTTCGCGCTTGATGCCGAGGTTCTCCTCAAGGAAGTTGCCGGCAAAGTCTTGCCAATGGATGTTGGGATAGGCAGCATGGTGGGCGTTGAAGTTTCCTGTTGCTCCTCCAAACTTTCCCGATATGCGTTCCATATCTTCTTCGACGAAGCGGTTGCGCTGCTCCATGAGGCGGTATGCGAAGACACGAATCTCCTTGCCCAGTCGCGTAGGGCTTGCGGGCTGCCCGTGGGTACGTGCAAGCATTGGGATGTTGTCCCATTCTGCTGCGTACTCCTCCAATTTGCCGATGAGGTCGTCGAGCATGGGGACATATACGTCCTTAAGGCTCGCCTTCAGCATCATTGGGAAAGCCGTATTGTTGATGTCCTGACTCGTTAGGCCGAAGTGTACGAACTCCATGTATGGCGTCCAGTCGTAGTCGTCCTTTTCGAGTTGTTCCTTGATGTAGTATTCGATGGCCTTGACGTCGTGGTTCGTCACAGCCTCGATATCCTTTACACGCTGCGCATCCTCCGTCGTGAAGTCGAGGTAAAGACTGCGGAGCCCTTCACGCCTGGATTCGTCCACGCTTGCGAGCTGCGGCAGGGGCAGGCGGCAGAGGGCAATGAAATACTCCACTTCGACGCGGATGCGATACTTCATTAGCGCATATTCGGAAAAATACTCTGAGAGGGATTCTGTTTTTGCGCTGTAGCGACCATCTACGGGAGATACAGCTGTAAGGGGACTTAGTACCATGCTTGAAACTCTTTCTTTGAGTGCGCGAAAATACCACTTTTTTATGAATAATGTGCAGGTGGCGGCAGTTTTTCTTTGTTGTTTGCTTTCTTTAACGTACTTTTGCGCTGCAATTTCACAACTTAAACTCACAAAATATGACTATCAACGATTGCAATTTCAAAGGTCAGAAGGTCATCGTACGCGTTGACTTCAACGTTCCCCTCGACGAAAACGGACACATCACCGACGACACCCGCATTCGCGGCGCAGTGCCCACGCTTAAGAAGGTGCTTGCCGACGGCGGAGCACTTATCGTCATGAGCCACATGGGTAAGCCCAAAGGTAAGGTAAACCCCAAGCTCTCCCTCGGACAGGCGAAGTGCTGCTTCTTGAAAACCTTCGCTTCTATCCTGAAGAGGAAGGCAAGCCCGTAGGCGTCGAGAAAGGTACGCCTGAGTACGACGAGGCTAAAAAGGAGATGAAGGCACGTCAGAAGGAGTTTGCAAAGACTCTCGCAAGCTATGCCGACTGCTACGTGATGGACGCTTTCGGAACAGCTCACCGCAAGCACGCATCCACAGCCGTTATCGCCGACTATTTCGATGCCGACCACAAGATGCTTGGCTACCTCATGGAGAAGGAAGTGACGGCTGTTGACAACATTCTCTCAAACATCAAGCGCCCCTTCACAGCCATCATGGGCGGCTCGAAGGTAAGCACGAAGATTGGCATCATCGAGAACCTTATGGACAAGGTTGACAACCTCATTCTCTGCGGCGGCATGACATATACGTTCGCTCGCGCTCTTGGCGGACATGTAGGCAAGAGCATTTGCGAGGAGGACAAGCTCCAGCTCGCCCTCGACGTGATTGCAAAGGCTAAGGAGAAGGGCGTGAATCTCGTGCTCGCCACAGACTCCGTCGTTGCCGACGACTTCTCCAACGATGCAAACACGCAGGTATGTCCCGCAGGCGAAATCCCCGAAGGCTGGGAAGGCCTCGACGCAGGTCCCGAGAGCCGCAAGGCATTCGCTGCAGCCATCAAGGGCAGCAAGACAATTCTCTGGAATGGTCCTGCAGGCGTATTTGAGTTCGACAACTTCACGGCAGGCTCACGCGCTATCGGCGAAGCTGTGGCAGAAGCTACAGCAGAAGGTGCATTCTCGCTCATTGGCGGTGGCGACAGCGTTGCATGTGTCAACAAGTTCGGACTCGCCGACAAGGTAAGCTACATCAGCACGGGCGGTGGCGCCCTGCTCGAAGCCATCGAGGGCAAAGTGCTCCCAGGCATCGCAGCAATTCGCGGATAACTCCCCTGCCCCACTAACTCATTACAGCGTCCGCTCCTTTTTTGGGGCGGACGTTTATTTTCACGTTATACAAAATAGATTAAACATTCATCAGCGATGCTTGCGTTGCATGGTTCGTTGAAGGAATTTTAATTTATCAGATATGACATTGATACCTTGCAAGAACTGCGGACAGATGATTTCTGACGAAGCTAAGGCATGCCCCAGGTGCGGACATCCGCAGAAATCAAATAACCAGATTCTCCTTTACTTGGCCGTCGCCGCAGGAGGCATAGCGTTGCTGGCTATTGTTGCCGCGCTTGTGATTTTCGTGGGTAGGGACGAGCCAGAAGAGGACGCACCTACGAAGGAAATCGTCGTGAAGAACGATACGCTCGTTTACAATGTTGACAATCCGCGTTCCGAAGGCCTTGCCGCAACAACCGTGGTCGAAGGAACGCAGGCTGAAGTCCGCGACATTATTAGCCGCTGGGACGATGCCCACAGCATAGAACGAATGTCTGAGTTGCGCGACCTTTATGCCGACAGGGTTATGTTCTATACGAAGTGGTGTACGCGCGAAGAATTAATAGAAGTAAATGAAGATGCACTATTTAAGAGACCAGACTTTTCACAGACTACATTCAGTAATGGAAAGGAAGGAGTGTATCACGCTTATCTTTGTTTCCAAAAGCAGAATGGGAGGTGGCTAATAGTTCGCGAGAGCGACTCAACAACTGACAAGAATATGAGAAAAAACCTGCAGCCATAATGGTCGCAGGTTTTTAATTTTTCGAGCACTCACGATAAATCTTTAAGCCTTCGCGATAAATCCTTAAGGCCTCACGATTGTTTTTTAAGCCTTCGCGATGGATTTTCAAGGCATTTCGTTGTATGTGCTATGCGAGATGCTTTGTAACTTATCGAACAGCCAAATTACTTTTCATTTGTGCGCAAGAATCGTCTCGAACATTGATGGGGATAATTCTTGTTAATACAGAATGTCGTGGGCAGGCTGTTGTGGTCTTACCAGCTCAGCGCAAATCTGGTCTTGAAAGTCGCGGGCTATCTTTGCCTTTTGTTGACCTTGGCACATTATTGAGAAGCATAGGCGGTGCCCGTTGGCGGTGGTGGCATAGCCGCTCAGTGTGCTGGCGCCCGTAACGGTGCCCGTCTTTGCCTGTATGCGTCCAACGCAGGAACTGTTGTTCATGCGCTTGGCGAGGGTGCCGTCTTCGCCTGCTTTTGGCAGTGAAGGCAGAAGTGTGTTGTAGATTTTCTTATTCTTATAAGCGTATTTGAGCAGGCTTACAAGTAGCTGTGGCGAGGCATAGTTGTATAGCGATACGCCACTGCCGTCGGCAAAGTAGTAGTCGTCGGGATTAAGACCAATGCGGCTGACGAGGCGCTCAATGACGCGCGATGCTTCCTTGCGTCCTGAATAGTTGCCGCCCTCGCGATATGCCATTTGGTAGAACAGACTTTCGGCCATGAGGTTGTCGCTTTGTTTCATCATGGGGATGAGCACCTCGCTGACGGGAGTTGCCAGCCAGAAGCCTGTATTTGCGGACGAAGGTGCTGCGCCCTGGGTACTGCGTCCAATGACCTTCACGTTGTGATGCGACATTGCAAGGAACAGGGCGTCGTCGAAACTGCCTGTACCCTTGTATAGCAGCGGCACGAGTTCGGGATTGGTTTCGCTGTCGTCGTCCCAGCACCATCCTTCGCCCCAGTGCTTGGAGTCCTTGAAGGAGTTGTCGTAGCAGAAACCGTGCCTTATCTCCTTCACTCCAAGCCTCGCCACGCGCTCAGCTATGCGCTCGAGGTCATCGCGGGAAATCATTGGGTTCATCCCCCCTCGAATGTATAGTCTGTCGTGGAGAACGCCCAGTGAGTCTATGCGTGCCGTGTCAAGACTGTATTTCAGCGTAAAGTTATAATCGCTACCCAGAAAGTCGAGGGCTGCGATTGCCGTGATGAGCTTCATATTTGAGGCTGGACGCATGGTTTGCCTCTCGCCGCGCGCATATAGCATAGAGTCGGCCGTGAGGTCATAGACGCACAAGGCCACCTGAATGCGACTGTTCAGTTCTGAGTTGCGCGCAAACAAATTGTCGAGCCTCGTAGCAAGATTCTCTTGTGCTAAGAGCGTGTTGCATACGAGGCTGAACAACAATAATAGTAGTATGCGCACCCTACTTCCAAGCGGATTCTGCATAG
Source organism: uncultured Prevotellaceae bacterium (assembly GCA_900321445.1). GTDB lineage: Bacteria > Bacteroidota > Bacteroidia > Bacteroidales > Bacteroidaceae > Alloprevotella. Next base: position 15,623 of record ONWB01000111.1, read on the forward strand.
GCGTTTTCAATACTTATTTCTGTCTTGTCGGGGAGGTTTGCAAAGAAGTCGATACCCGTGAAGCTTTCAAGTTCGTCGATGCTCATGGCATAGTCGAAGGCGTTGAAATTGGGGTCGGTATCGCTGGACTTATGCTCGAACAGGAAGCCTACAGCATTGTATATGCCACCACGAACCTTCAATAAGGCAACGAAGTAATACTGTGGTACTACCATCTTCAACCCATTGGAGCTGTATGACGTATCGATGGTCTTGTCGATGGTGCCTCCCTTTACGACGTAGAGTGTGTCGGCAAATCGCTTAGAATAGTTGCTGCTGTTTTGAGAGTAACATCGACGTCCCAGGTTGCGCACAAATTCCTCGTGCTGTGCCCATAGTCCGGGGTTGAATACTCCGTTCTGTGGCGACATATTGCTGGTGTAGAATGTCTGTATGTTGGCATCTACGCTATATACCCTGTCGGCACTTGGGCAGATGTGCCCACGATTGTAGCCAGAGAAATAGCCAGCACCTATGCTTACTCCTGCTTTAGCCAACTTGGGGTCGTCAGCCCATTCGTTGCTGCGTCCTGTACCAACCTTCGACGTGATGCCGTCGAAGCGGTATGCCACCCATCGTGTGTGATACGCCTTCTTGTCGTACTCGTAGCAGTAGTTCATGACGCTGTCCTTGCCTTCTACCGTCCAGTGGCTGACAAAGATATTGGAACTCTTGCGTGCTGGAACTTCGAGGCGCGCCTCGGCATCGCGTTCTTTTAGCGTTGTGGGCACATTGCCACCGCCGCCGGAGCTGCCTCCGTAAACGATACCTCCCTCGTCGTCATCGCCGCCGCAGGCAGCGACGGTAAAGATTACCGCCGCCGCTGCGAGTATGGCTTTAAGCTTATTCATAGAAAGAATAATATTTTCTGTTTATTGTACTCTTTCGTAGAGTCTGGGCATTACGCCGCCTTCCTTGGCTTCGGGATAGCTTCCCCAGGTGTTGTTGTTCTGGGTTGAAAGTTGCACATACTTGTTGCGTGCCACATTCGTAATCTTGAAGTAGCCTGCCGCAGGTTCGATTGCTACAGTCCATACGAAGCCTTCGTTGGGGGCTGCGTTCACTTGGAAGCTGTTGTGCGTTTCGTCCATGTAGAGGAAGCGTCCGTCGGGCTGCTGAATCTTGTAGGCACCTTCGTTGTAAACAAGTGTGAAGGCATTTGCTGGATCTGCCGTGATGACGTCACCAGAAGCTGTAACGACAGCAGAAGTCAGGTAGTTGTAGGACTTGCTTGCGGGTACAGGCTGTGCGGCATAGTACTGACCGCCGTTTTCAGCAACGATTAGATACTGCTTGCCGGAGGTGACAGAAGTAACCTTGCGGAACTGTGCCGTCTCTGTGGGAGTCGTCGTACCAGGGTCTGAACCGCCGTCGGCAATGCCACCGTTAGAGGTCGTCAACGAGAAGTCGTCGATGGTCAGATTCTTAGCCTCGTAACCCTTGCCAGAATTGCTCGCAGGGTTCATGACTACGACGTTTACCTTCGTCGGTGCTGCGAGCGAGAACTCGTGTGATACGAGCGTCCACTCGTCGGCCTTGAGGTCAACATATCCGCTGTAGGAATAGCTGCCGAGGGTACCGTCGTCCTTCGTGGGAACATAGCCGACGCGACATTGACCGCCCTTGGCGTAGAACTGGATGGTGTAGGTACCTGCCTTCAGCGTGAGTTCCTTGTAGGCAAGGCGCTTGTTGGCACTTGCCTGAGCTGCTACGCTTACAGCATACTTGCCGAGATACAGCTCTCCCGTAACAGCATAGCCGTTCTCATCAGTGA
>ONWB01000142.1 GCA_900321445.1 uncultured Prevotellaceae bacterium
ATCTTGAAGTTGTTGACCACGGGAGTGGCCGCAGAGCACGGCGCAATGCCGAGCAATGCATACTGATAGCTTCGGGCATTGCTTCGCGACGCAATGCCGTCGGCCAGGTATTCGTGCAGTGTGCGTATCTCGCGCAGCGTCATCCAGCTTGCAGGATTTATCCAACAAAAGGCGCGCAACACGCTCAACGCCAGAACGTCAAGCGAATGCATCTGGCGCATGTGTACTCGCTCGTGGCGCAACACGTGCAGCAACTGCGGAGCTGCGACGATGTCCTCGGGCAGACACAGCCAGCCAAAGAAACTGAAGGGGGCCATTCCTGCGGGAAGCCTCCTGAACGCAACGTGCCCAACCCTACTCTTCGGCGCACGCATGATGAGGCGCAGCGCGCCGATGGTTTGCAGAACGTGGCGCAAGAGAAGCACGACGACACCCACAATATATATAATGAGTGCGAGGAAAAGCAGGACGTTGCCCGTATCTGCATGTTCCACGACCTGCATCGCGGGCATCCAAACCACCTGCTGCATCGAAACTACGGCCTCGGACGCGGGTTCGGAGAGCGGCAGCTGCAAGCGCAGAAGGGGATAGACGAGGGCGAACAGCGGAATGACGAGCAGAAGCACGCGGCGCAGCTGGAAGAACGTGTCGCCGCCGCGGCAGAGCCTGTAGAGCATGAAGCAAAACAGCCACGCAATGTTCACTTGGACGATGTATAGCAGCATCTTGGGGTCGGATTTTGAAAGTTTAATGTTGAAAACTGGAAGCTTAAGCCTTTCATGCAGGGCGAAAACCCCGCAAGACTCACAGGCCTCAGGCAAAACGACGGAAAGAGCGGGCGGAAATCGTCAGCCCTCGCCTCCGTCCTCAATCAGGCCGATGATTTCCTGAAGCTCCTCCTTCGAGAGCTGCTGGTTCTCGACGAAGAAGTTCACGACCTGCCGATACGAACCGGCAAAGTAGTTGCTCACCATCGTTCCGAGCGAGCTGCGCTTGTACTCCTCCTCAGTGACGAGCGGGCGATAGCGGTAGCCGATGCCTTCGCGCTCGGCCTTGACGAAGTTTTTGCGCTCCAGGTTCTTCACGATAGAGGCCAGCGTAGTATATGGTAGCGCCTCGCTGCCATATTGTTCGAGCAGCTGCTTGACAGTTGCCGACCCGAGATGCCAGATGCGGCGCATCGCTGCCTCTTCCTGCATCGTAAGATGTTCCATTTCAGCTTGTTCTGATTTCATAACACGAGAGTTTTATATGTTTCCGGGTGCAAACCTACGAAACTTTCGTAGAATAACAAAGAAAGACGGGAGAAATTTTACGAAAAATTCGTAATACATTATTATTTAAGGGAAATGAAAGGGAACAGAAGTAGTATTTAGGGGAGCGGGAAACGCTAAGGAAGCGCGAGCAAATACGTCTCCCAAAGATTATCGCATCCTTGCCCCACTTAGTTGCCGTCGGCGACGCTCCTGCCGCCTGCGCAGAAGGCTCTGAGGATATGCAAAAAGGCATCGCGGTCATAAACCACAAGCGTGGGATGAATAAACCACAGACGTGAGATGAATATCCCACAAGCGTGGGATATGGAAACCACAGACGTGGGATATGAACGAGAAGCCTTCACGAAGCCTTATGAAGCCTTTGCCGCAGGAACGAGATGCGGCGTTTTTGCAACATCGGTGCGACAGAACGGGCGCGGAGGTGGAGGCGGAGAAAAAATACTGCCAAGAAAGTAGGCAAGAGGCTTGCGGTTTCAATCAGGAAAAGCTATCTTTGTTCCCGAAATCACAGCAATACAGATGGAACAACTGAAGCACGAATGTGGCGTAGCGATGGTAAGGCTGCGCAAGCCGCTTAACTTCTACGAAGATAAGTACGGCACGTGGCAGTACGGCCTGCAGAAACTGTATCTCCTGATGGAGAAGCAGCACAACCGCGGGCAGGAAGGCGCAGGGTTGGCATGCGTAAAGATGCACGCCGAACCCGGCGAGGAGATGATCTATCGCGAGCGCGCCGAGGGCAATCGCGCCATCGAGGAAATCTTTGCCGACGCCTACAAGAAGCTCCGCGAAAGCAACGCCGACCCCTCGCAGCGCATCGACGACGCCTACCACCAGCTACCGTACGCTGGAGAAATATACATGGGCCACCTCCGGTACTCTACGACCGGCAAGCGTGGCCTTTCTTATGTGCATCCCTTCATGCGCCGCTCCAACTGGAAAGCGAAGAACTTGTGCGTGTGCGCAAACTTCAACATGACGAACGTGCCGGAGATATTCAATTCGATAGCGTCGAAGGGGCAGCATCCGCGAATGATGTCGGACACGTTCATACTGTTGGAGCAACTCGGCCACAGGCTCGACCGCGAAAGCGAACGCTGCTTCCAGGAAGCTATGGAACGCGGACTCGAGGACCTCGACGTCACGCAATACATCGAGGAGAACCTGAACCTGGCGAACATCCTGCGGCAGGCGTCGCCCGTTTGGGACGGCGGCTACGTCGTTATGGGCGCAACAGGCTCCGGCGAGACCTTCACGATGCGTGATCCGTGGGGAATACGCCCCGCATACTGGTACGCCGACGAGGAAGTGATGGTCGTAGCTTCGGAGCGCCCCGTCATACAGACGGCGTTCGCCCTCGAAACCTCACAGATTCACGAGCTCAAGCCCGGCGAGGCGCTGCTAATGCGCCGCGACGGCACGATGCGCACCGAGCAGATACTGCCTGCACAAGAGTTCAGCGCATGTAGCTTCGAGCGCATATACTTCAGTCGCGGCAACGACAGCGCAATATACCGCGAGCGCAAGGCTCTCGGACGTTCGCTCGTGCCCGCCGTGATGCAGGCCATCGACGGCGAGCTGGAGGACACGGTGTTCTCCTACATCCCGAACACGGCGGAGGTGGCATACTACGGAATGATGGAAGCACTGCGCGAGAACGAGCAGGGAATCCGCATCCGCTCGGAGAAAGTCGTGTGGAAGGACATAAAGATGCGCACCTTCATCGCCGAAGGCAACAGCCGCAACGACCTCGCGGCGCACGTCTATGACATAAGCTACGACAGCCTGCGGCCATACAAGGACAATCTCGTCGTCATCGACGACAGTATCGTGCGCGGGACAACGCTCCGCGAAAGCATCATACGCATCCTCGACCGCTTGCACCCGAAACGCATCGTCATCGTGTCGTCGTCGCCGCAGGTGCGCTACCCCGATTTCTACGGCATCGACATGTCGGGAATGGACGAGTTCATCGCCTTCCGCGCAGCCGTAGAGATGCTTTGTAAGCGCGGGCAGCAGGAATTCCTCTACGACATCTACCGCGAATGTAAGGAGCAGCTGCTACTGCCAAAGGAGGAGCAAAAAAACTGCGTGCGCAAAGTGTACGAAAGCTTCACGCAAGAAGAAATCTCCGAGAAGATGGCAGAAATGCTGCACCCAGACGGCGTCAAAGCCGAACTGAGAATAGTATATCAAACACTTGAAGGCCTCCACAAGGCGTGCCCCGAGACGCCCGGCGACTGGTACTTCTCGGGACACTACCCCACCCCCGGCGGCGTTATGCGCGTGAACGAAGCATACGTAAGGTTCTACGAAGCCAACAGGGAACAACTCAGACAAAAAACTCTACTATGAAACATAACGTGACATTGGTGCTCAGCGACGGCACAAAGTTCCGCGGCACATCCTTCGGCTACGAAAAGCCCGTGGCAGGAGAAGTGGTGTTCAACACGGCCATGATGGGATATCCCGAAAGCCTCACCGACCCCAGCTACGCAGGGCAGCTTATGGCGCTGACGTTCCCGCTGGTCGGCAACTACGGCGTACCGCCATTCACACTCGAGGAAAACGGACTCGCCACCTTCATGGAGAGCGAACACATACACGCCTCCGCCATCATCGTCAGCGACTACAGCGAAGAATACTCCCACTGGAATGCTTGCGAGAGCCTCGCAGAATGGCTCAAGCGCGAGCAGGTGCCGGGCATCACGGGCATCGACACACGCGAGCTCACGAAAGTGTTGCGCGAGCACGGCGTGATGATGGGAAAAATCCTCTTCGACGACATGCCCGACGTAGTGCCCGAAGCCGAGTACGAGGGCGTGAACTGGGTAGCGCAGGTAAGTTGCAAGCAGGTCGTAGAATATAAGCCCGAGAACGCCAGCGCAAGCGGAGCGAAGCCGAAGCGCGTCGTACTCGTGGACTGCGGCGTGAAGCACAACATCATCCGCAACCTACTGCGCCGAGGTGTGGAAGTCGTGCGCGTGCCCTGGGACTACGATTTCAACACGCTGGACTTCGACGGGCTGTTCCTCGCAAACGGACCCGGCGACCCCGACATGTGCGAAAAGGCGGTGGAGAACATTCGCCGCTTCCTCGAAAGCCCGAACGTGCGCCCCTGTATGGGCATCTGCATGGGAAACCAGCTACTCTCCAAAGCTGCAGGCGCCACGATATATAAGTTGAAATACGGACACCGCAGCCACAACCAGCCCGTGCGTATGGTGGGGACAGAGCGGTGCTTCATCACAAGCCAGAACCACGGATACGCCGTCGATACCTCCACGCTGTCGGAGGATTGGGAGCCGCTGTTCGTAAACATGAACGACGGCTCGAACGAGGGCATTCGTCACAAGACGAACCCGTGGTTCAGCGCACAGTTCCACCCCGAAGCCGCAAGCGGACCGCTGGACACGGAATTCCTCTTCGACGAGTTTGTGAGGTGCCTCGAAGGCGCAAATGCCTTCTACAACATTGCAGCCCTCCAAGCCCTCGACGAGCTCAACGACCGCAGGGGCTCTAAGTATCCTCACGGCACAAAGAAATTCTCAAAAGTCCTCCTGCTCGGCTCCGGAGCCCTGAAAATCGGCGAGGCTGGCGAGTTCGACTATTCCGGCTCGCAGGCGCTGAAAGCCCTGCGCGAGGAAGGCATCGAAACCATCCTCATCAACCCGAACATCGCCACCGTGCAGACGTCCGAAGGCGTCGCCGACAAAATATACTTCCTCCCCGTAACGCCCCTCTTCGTCGAGCGCGTCATCGAGAAGGAGCGCCCCGACGGCATCCTCCTCGCCTTTGGCGGACAGACGGCGCTGAACTGCGGCGTCGAGCTGCATCGCTCCGGCGTGCTGGAGAAGTACGGCGTCAAAGTGCTCGGAACTCCCGTGCAAGCCATTATGGACACTGAGGACCGCGAGCTATTCGTCGAGAAGCTGAACGAAATCGACGTCAAGACCATCAAGAGCGAAGCCTGCGAGGACATCGAGGCTGCACGAAAAGCCGCAGCAGAACTGGGTTACCCCGTAATCGTGCGCGCAGCATACGCCCTCGGCGGACTTGGTAGCGGCTTCTGCGACAACGAGGAGGAGCTCGTGCGCACATGCGAAAAGGCTTTCTCGTTCTCGCCGCAGGTACTCGTGGAAAAAAGCCTGAAGGGATGGAAGGAGATTGAGTACGAAGTCGTGCGCGACCGCTACGACAACTGCATCACCGTCTGCAACATGGAGAACTTCGACCCGCTCGGCATCCACACGGGAGAGAGCATCGTCATCGCCCCGTCGCAGACACTGACGAACGCCGAATACCACAAGCTGCGCTCACTTGCCATCAAGATTGTGCGCCACATCGGCATCGTCGGCGAGTGTAACGTGCAATACGCCTTCGACCCATACTCCGAAGACTACCGCGTCATCGAGGTCAACGCGCGCCTGTCGCGTTCTTCAGCCTTAGCGAGCAAAGCTACGGGCTATCCGTTGGCATTCGTCGCAGCGAAGCTTGGCCTGGGCTACGGCCTCTTCGAATTGAAGAACTCCGTGACGAAGGAGACGAGCGCCTTCTTCGAACCCGCCCTCGACTACGTTGTCTGCAAGATTCCGCGCTGGGATCTCGGCAAGTTCCGCGGCGTAAACCGCGAGCTGGGCTCGTCGATGAAGTCCGTCGGCGAAGTGATGGCCATAGGCCGCACCTTCGAGGAAGCCATACAAAAGGGCATACGTATGGTCGGACAGGGACTTCACGGCTTCGTCGGCAACAAAGAGCTGAAGATTGCCGACATCGAGGCCTCGCTCGCTGCGCCTACGGACAAGCGCATCCTCGTCATCGAGAAGGCTTTCTTCGACGGCATGAGCGTCGAGCGCATTCACGAGCTCACGAAAATCGACAAGTGGTTCCTCCACAAGCTCGAGAACATCTACAACATCAACAAGCAGCTGAAGCAGACGGCAGACATAAAGGCAATGTCCGACGACCTGCTACGCGAAGCAAAGGTTTACGGCTTCACCGACTTCCAGATAGCACGCGCCCTCGGAATGGAAAGGGAGATGGAGATGGAAGATGCGCAGATGCTTGTACGCCAGAGGCGCAAGGACAGCGGCATCCACCCCTACGTGAAGCAGATTGACACCCTTGCCGCCGAATATCCCGCGCGCACGAACTATCTATATATGACCTACGGAGGCGTAGCCCACGACGTAGAGCTACATTCGCGCTCCGTCGTCGTACTCGGCTCCGGCGCCTACCGCATCGGCTCCAGCGTAGAGTTCGACTGGTGCGGAGTGCAGGCGCTCAACACGATACGCAAGGAAGGCTACCAGAGCGTCATGATAAACTACAACCCCGAGACGGTGAGCACAGACTACGACATGTGCGACCGCTTGTACTTCGACGAACTTACCTTCGAGCGCGTAATGGACATACTGGACGTCGAAGCGCCTCACGGCGTCATCGTCTCCACAGGCGGGCAAATCCCCAACAACCTCGCAATGCGCCTCGACGCGCAGAACGTGCCCATACTCGGCACAGCGGCGAAATACATCGACAACGCTGAGGACCGCAGCCCGAATGGAGCGCGCTGACGACGATGGAGGACATCAAGGAATTCATCGCGAAGGTGGGCTTCCCCGTACTCGTGCGTCCAAGCTACGTCCTCTCGGGAGCTGCTATGAACGTCTGCTCCAACGAGGAGGAACTGGAACGCTTCCTCACACTTGCTGCAAACGTGTCGAAGAAGCACCCCGTCGTCGTGAGCAAATTCCTGCAGCACGCGAAGGAGGTAGAGATGGACGCCGTAGCAAAGGACGGCGAGATTATCGCCTACGCCATCAGCGAACACATTGAATACGCAGGCGTACACTCCGGCGACGCCACGATACAGTTCCCGCCGCAAAAGCTATACATCGAGACGGCGCGCCGAATAAAACGCATCACGCGAGCCATAGCCCGCGAGCTGCACATCAGCGGCCCCTTCAACATACAATTCCTCGCGCGAGAGAACGACATCAAGGTCATCGAGTGCAACCTGCGCGCAAGCCGCAGCTTCCCATTCGTGTCGAAGGTGCTGAAGATAAACCTCATCGAGCTCGCAACACGCATAATGCTCGGCCTACCCGTCGAGAAGCCGCACAAGAACCTCTTCGACCTCGACTACGTGGGTGTGAAAGCCTCTCAGTTCTCTTTCAACCGCTTGCAGAATGCCGACCCCGTGCTGGGTGTCGATATGGCATCTACTGGCGAGGTAGGATGTCTTGGTGACGACCCGCGTAGCGCACTAATCAAGAGCATGCTCTCCGTCGGACTTCGTGTTCCGCAGAAGAGCATCCTCATGTCTTCTGGCGATGCCAAGCAGAAAGCAGAGATGCTGGAAGCTTCGAAGATGCTTGCCGAACGCGGATACAAGCTATTCGCAACGGAGCATACGAGCCGTTATCTTACAGAAAACGGTATTCCTAACACTCGCGTATATTGGCCCGACCAGCAGGGAGAGCCGCAGGTGCTCAAGCTTCTCCACGACAAGGAGATAGACATGGTCATCAATATGCCGCGCGACCTCTCGAACCGTGAAATCACCAACGGTTACCGCATACGCCGCGCCGCCATCGACCTTAACATTCCGCTACTGACGAATGCCCGTCTGGCCTCAGCGTTTATAAGTGCCTTCTGTACGCTTCCGCTTACAGAAGTTGACATAAAGAGTTGGGACGAATTCTAACAGCGAACTTCCTGCGCTTGCCTTTGCAGGCGCAGTAGTTCTGCTGAAAGGCGTTGGCACATGCTGCCATTGCCCATTTCCTGATAACGTTTTAGGGAGTATCTTATATTCTCTATTTGTTTCTGTGTATCCATAATGCAATATTTTTGTTCCCCATGCAGGGGGCTGAGTTCTGTAATCTGATAGTTTCTTCTTTCTGACGGCAAAGGTAGTGCCACAAGTTTTTTTATCACACAAAAATTTGCTTGTTGCCGTCACGAAAATGCTTTTTTTAAGAATTACAAGCCACTTCTGACACTCAAAGATGACGTTTTTGCGCCTTTCTGCCCACTTTTCGGGGCAAAAGCTTTTGCGTTTGCAAGCTTTGTGGTACATTTGTCCGCTTGAAACAACCATTCAAAGACCATGAAACACGAACATTTTGAGATAGACTATCATCTCGTTCCGTTCGAAGAGCTCCCAGAAGCTGACCGCCTACTGGTGGAAAAAGCGAAGGAAGCCACATACACGAGTTTCTCTCCTTATTCTCACTTCCGCGTGGGCGCGGCCCTGCGTATGGAGAACGGAGAAGTGTACCTCGGCAGCAATCAGGAGAACGCCTCCTTCACGACGGGACTCTGCGCAGAGCGCACCGCCATCTTCTATGCTACGGCAAAGAATCCAGGCGCCGCCGTAACGGACATCGCTATTGCAGCACGCGGCACCGACGGCGAGTACACCGCAGAGCCTACAAGCCCCTGCGGAGCATGCCGACAAGTCCTCGCCGAGATTGAGCACCGCGCAGGACGCCCCATGAGGCTCCTCCTATACAGCCGCACGGGCATCATCGTAATAGAGTCCGTAGGAGCTCTGCTACCCTTGCAGTTCAACGGCGACAACCTCTAACGACATCATTTATACACAAACAACAATACACACACAAAACACACGCATGGACATTACAGGTAAGATTATCTTCTGCTCCGAGCCCCGCTCAGGACAGTCCAACCGCACAGGCAACCCCTGGAAGAGCCAGGACTTCGTAATTGAATGGTACGAAGGGAACTATCCCCGCCACTGCAGCTTCACCGTATTCGGCGAAGACCGCCTCAACCAGTTCA
>ONWB01000065.1 GCA_900321445.1 uncultured Prevotellaceae bacterium
TCCCATCATCGAGAACTGAAGCGTGCGTGGAATGGGCGTTGCCGACATCGTTAGCGTATCTACGCCCGCCTTCATCATGCGCAACTTCTCCTTTACTCCTACGCCAAACTTCTGCTCCTCGTCGATGATGAGCAGTCCGAGGTCCTTGAAGCGGACGACTTTGCCGATGAGCTTATGAGTGCCGACGACGATGTTTACGCTGCCGTCTGCAAGCCCTTCAAGGGTCTGCTTCACCTGCTTGGCCGTTCGCGCACGTGTTAAATAGTCAATGTGTACAGGGAAGTTGTGGAGGCGTTCGCAGAAGGTCTTGTAGTGCTGCAGCGCGAGCACGGTCGTTGGTACGAGCACCGCCACCTGCTTATTATCTACTGCGGCCTTCAGTGCTGCGCGCACGGCAATCTCTGTCTTTCCGAATCCAACGTCTCCGCATACGAGGCGGTCCATAGGCTGCGGGCTCTCCATGTCGTGCTTCACTTCCTGGGTGACACGCAGCTGGTCGGGCGTGTCTTCGTATTTGAAACCCGCTTCCAGTTCCTGCTGCAAGAACGTGTCGGCACTGAAGGCGAAACCTTTTGCCTGGCGTCGCTCGGCATACAGGCGTATCAGGTCGGCGGCGATGTCCTTCAGGCGACTCTTCGTGCGCTCCTTCATCTTCTCCCAGGCTCCTGTGCCCAGCTTGCTTAGTCGCGGAGCCTCGCCCTCGCGCCCTTTGTACTTCGAGAGCTTGTGGAGCGCATGGATGCTCACAAGGACTACGTCGTCGCGCTGATACAGAAGCTTTATCATCTCCTGTTGCGTTCCGTCGGCGGCAGGCATGCGTACGAGCCCTGCAAAGCGTCCTATGCCGTGGTCTATGTGTACGATATAGTCGCCAGGCTGGAATTGCATTATCTCCTTTAGCGTCAGCGCCATCTTTGCGTTTCGTGTGCGCTGGCTCTTGAGGTTGTATTTGTGGAAGCGGTCGAATATCTGGTGGTCGGTGAAGAACGCCGCCTTGAGGTCCTCGTCCACGAAACCCGCGTGCAGGGTTTGGCTGACGGCTTGGAAGGGTGCAAACGAATGGTGCGCTGCGAGCGAGGGTAGGGGAGATGCCGACGACGGTTGGCTTAGAATGCTGCGAAGGCGTTCGAGCTGCTTGTCGCTGTCGGCGCATACATAGATGGTGTAGCCCTTTTCGCGCAGCGTGTCGAAGGACTCTTGCAGGAGGTCGAAATTCTTGTGAAAGAGCGGTTGTGGCGATGTCGAGAAGTTTACATCGGGCTCCTTGCCCCGGAGAGCGATGCGGCGGAAGTTTTGCAAGCGTTCTTCGACGGCAGTTCCGCTGACGAGTAGCTGCGACGTCTCTGGCAGCCGCTCATTCTCCTCCTCGCTCATGTGGGCTTGGCAGCTGAAGCCTTCGGCATAGATTTGGTCGATGACGTCTTTCACGTAGTTGAGGTCGTCGCACACGAGCAACGTCTCGTCGTGGAGGTAGTCGGTGATTGGTACGAGGGCTTCGCCACTTTGCGCTATTTCAGGCACTACGCTTACCTCCGTTATCTGCTGGCGCGAAAGCTGCGTAGTGACGTCGAAGGTGCGTATGCTCTCCACCTCGTCGCCGAAGAAGTCTATGCGGTAGGGTTCGTCGGCAGCGTAGGAGTATATGTCGAGGATACTTCCCCTGACGGCAAATTCGCCAGGTTCATATACGTAGTCGGTGCGGTGGAAGCCCACTTCTATCAAGCGATGTTCGAGTGTGGGCATGTCGTAGGTGCCGCCAACGCTCAGCGCCACTGTGTGCTCCGCCATCGTCTCTGGACGCGCCACGCACTCGGCAAGTGCCGCAGGGTATGTGACAATGACGTATGGGGCGGAGCCTGCGTCTGCCTGCGTCATGTTCTCCAGCACCTCCGTCCTGAGCACTTCGTTGCCAGCGTCGCGCTGTCCGTACTTTGCTGCACGCCTGTATGCAGAGGGGAAGAAGAATATGCGCCCCTGCGGCATCAGCGCCGCAAGGTCGTGGTAGAAATAGCCGGCTTCCTCCTCGTCGGACATGATGGCGAGGGTGTTCCGCGATGCTGAGATGCTCGCTACTACAAGCGCTTTCGACGACCCATGAAGCCCCGAGAGGCTAACAGCCTGACGCTTGCTGCGCGCCAGAGTCGTGTTCAGCACTTTCAGCTGTGGGTGCTTGTTGTAAAGTCGGAGAATCTCGCTGAGTTTCATCGTGTTTCGCGGATTTGTAACTCGCCTATAAATAGCGTGCCTACTTCTGCCGTCTTTTTACGACAGCAACATAGGTGAGTAGTACTACGTTCATCATCAGCGCATAGATGATGGCGGGGATGGCTATGACCTCGTTGTTGAAGACGAGGGGGCTGCACGCTACGGTTATGGCTTGCGCTGCGTTCTGCATGCCGACTTCGATGACTATTGTGCGCCTTTCGCGCGACTTCAGACCGAATACCAGCGACAAAAGGGCGCCACCACCCATGGAGAGCAGTATGAGCACCGTCGTGCTGAGGCCAAGGGCGGGAAACTCGCGTATGATAGTTGCGCGATGCTGTATGAAGAATACCGTGGCCAGCAGGATAAGTGCGGGGAAGGCTATGCGCTTCAGCACGGCGTGCATCTTTGCAGCCGCCGTTTCCCAGCGGTGGCGAATCCAGAGGCCAAGGACTATTGGTACTGCCATCAGCACGATGTTCTGCATGAGCAGGTTACCCACAGGCAGGTGGACGTCGGTGGCTGTGCCGAGTCCCGATGTTGTCCATGCCATGATGAGCGGCACGGTGAAGAGTGTGATGATGCTACTCAGCGCTGTGAGCGAAACAGAAAGCGCAACGTCGCCGCCTGCAAGCATTGAGAATACATTACTCGACGAACCGCCAGGGCTACATGCTATAAGCATAAATCCGAGGTAGAAAAGTGGGGCGAGGTGGAAGCCTCGTGCCACAGCCCATGCGATGATGGGCAGGAGGATAATCTGCCCCGTTAGTCCAGCGAGGACGGGCAGTGGGCGCTGGGCAATGAGTCGGAAGTCGGCGGGGCGAAGCTCCAAGCCGAGGTCGAACATCAGCAGCGTGAGGATGGGGAGGACTATAAATATTGTATTCATGCGGATTTGTGTCGTTTATTGTTTGGGGTCGCTACTTCTGTTTATCTCAAAAAAATAGAAAATGACGAAAATGTCTGTGCTTTCTCTGAGTTGTGTGCGACATTAAAACTCAAACTGGAACTGCGTGACCCACAGGTGCGAGTCCTTGCCCACGTCGTGGTGGCTGAGGACATACTGCGACGCTATGCGGCAGCGGCGCCATATCCAGTATTGCAGGCCAAAGGTGTAGTTGTTGGAGGCGACGGGCGTCTGCGCAGTCATGAGCGGCCCGTGCTCGTTGGTGTTGCGATTCAGGTGGTCGTAGTTAAGTACGATGTCCAGCTGCGGCAGGGTGTGTATCCACGCTTCGGCGTAGAAAGCGCGGCTGCGCACGGAGCCGTTCCACCCTAACGTCAGTTCGCTGCGCAGTTGGAGCGGCTTGGGTTTCCACTCCGTGCCTATGCTCCATCGCGAGCGGCGGTAGTTTTCGCCTTCGGCAATGTCGCCGTATGGCGACGCAGCGACGGCATGTCCGCGTCCGAGGATGAACGACGACGTCAGCTGCCAGTTTCGCGTTGGGAACACCTGCACCATGCCGACGAGGTCCTTCGAGCGGTTGTTGTCGCGCTGGTTCAGGCCGCATCCGTTGAACAGCCCTAAGCTATATGCAAGCAGGTGGTGCCCGTCCTTCTGCTTAAAGGCATTGCCCGACACCATGATGCCCTGGTCGCGTCCTACCATATTGCCCTGCATAGCGTCGCCTGCGATGCCCGCCATGTATTTCGTGCCCTCAGTCATGTTTACGGCACCGAGAATGGTGGGGATGTATATGTTTTCAAGCATGAAGGGCTGCTTGTATTGTCCTACGCGCAGCTTCAAAGCTTCGTCGAAGGTATATTCCAAGTAGTATTCGTGGAGGTGGCGGTCGGCGCGCGTTGCAGCCGCATCCACCATCACCATTGCCCGCAGCCGCTTGCCAACCATGGCGTTGCCGATGATGATGGCGCGCTGCACTTGAAAGTCGTTGCGCTTCTCCTGCGGCGTACTGGATAGTTGATATACACTTTGACCGTAGCCGTTGAGAACGAGGCGAACTTTTTCGCCAAAGTCGATGGCAAGAGGATTCGCGGAAACGCGCACACTGTCACCCCCCTCGGCAAAGAGCGAGGGAACTGCAACAGCAAGCGACAGGATGAGGGTTTGTAAACGACGTATCATCTGCTTGTTGTTTTTCGCATGCAAAGATACAACTCTCTCTAAATAATACCATAGAAAACGCCCGATTATTATCTCCTGCTGCCCAACAGGTTCTCTGCCTTCCGCAAGAATAGCCTGATACAGTTTCTACAACGAAAGCATGCAGTCTTGAGCAGCTTCTGTAAGTTGCTGCGAGCCACGCCTGCTCCTTCTCTTAGGCGTCGTTATCTCACTTTCACGTATATCTTTCATCAGGATGCCTTAATCTTTTTGCAAGCCTTGCAGCATACGTCTTTTGGGTCTGACGTGCACTACCGCTCGAACTTGTTCGCTTCGCTCGTCGAGGAAGGCTCACTGACCATAGAGTTTTCCCTATCTTCTCGGAAGTTTTTCCTATTTTCTCGGAAGTTTTCCCTATTTTCTCGGAAGTTTCTGCGGTTTTGATGGGTTTTCGGGCACAAAAACGTGTTGTTTTGTGTGGGGAGGTGGAGAGGAAGCGTAACAGATGTAACACATGTAACGCATATTTCTAAGAGTTCATAAAAAAAAATCGAATTATTACCTGTTACAATGTTATATGAACAAGCATTAATTCGATTTTTTTCGCACGCCTTAAGGAAAAATGTGTAACATGTGTAACACTTTACCCATTTTTGCGTGTTTTAGTCCATGATTTTGGGTTCCAAGAGTTGTTGTTTGGGCTTTGATAAACGAAAGTCGGCGGGGACCTTGCGAGGTCTCCACCGACATGTAATTTGGTAATTCAAGCTCAGCGGGCTGAACTCTTTGTTGCAGTTCCTTTATCTCACTACGAACTTGCGCCCTCCCGTGACGTAGATGCCTGCGGGCAGGCCTTGGAGTCCTTCGCCTGCGCGGCGCACTTGGCGGCCTTCGAGGTCGTAGATGGGTTGTGCGGCGGAGGTGGGAATCTGCGTGTTGGGGATGAGCACTGTCTCGCCAATTTCGATTCCCATGCGCGAGGGCATGTAGCTGCTGGCGTGGAAGTATCCGCGGAAGCGCCCTGTGGGCACTACGGCGTCGGCATCGACGTAGTAGAGGATGTTTGACGAGATGTAGTAGTTGCCATCGGAGACGGGAACGTAGGTTTGGACGTAGCTTCCGATGAAGTCGATGTCGCCGTGCGGGTCGTGCGGCGTGCCAGAGGCAGGGACTTCGATGGCCGTTTCGTTGATGAAATATACGCCGCTCTTCGACGTTCCGTCGGCAAGCGAACTGTTGTTGAGCGTGCCAGGCTTGATGAGGTATGGCACGTTGGCTTCCATCTCCGCCACGTAGTCGAACTGCAGCAGGTTGCCGTTCATGCCCGTCAGGCGTGCGATGAGTGTGCCGCTGCCGAAGACGTCGCCAGGATATTCTACGGCGAAGGGTAGGCAGATGGTGTTCCACGTTCCCTTGCGGAAGGAGCGCTGCAGGGTGACGTTGGCGTGCTCGATGACGGTGGGCGTGTAGTCCTGCGTGTCGCGAAGCAGTACGGATTGGGGCTTGTTGTCCTTGTACTGCACTTCGATTGTCGTGTTGTCGCGGACGGTGACGCTTGTTGTGGCTCCCTCTACGTAGTTTCCGTTGATGATGAAGCCTTCGACTGCATATCCGTCCTTGGCAGCCGCCTCAACGTTGAGCGCTGTGCCATAGTCGTAGATGCCAGTTGCTACGTTCACGGAGCCTGCCTCGTCGTCGTTGCTGACGCTGACGGTGTATGGTATAGGCTTGAATACGGCGCGTAGGTCGTAAATCTGGTTAAGCTCAATGGAGAGGGGGTTCTCCGTCGAGAACTTCTCCAGCTGGTCCTCGCGAAGCGCGGCTTCCTCGGTGGGCGTGCGGAATGGCATCTTGCGACGAGTTGAGCCGAGTGAGGCATCCACCTTCGGCGGCTTTGCCCAATACTGGAAGGTGTAGCCCTCGTTCGGCGTCGCCGTTATGGTGACGTCGTCGCCATAGTTCGCAAAGCCCGTGCTGCTGACGCTGACGGGAGTTTGTCCGCTGTGGCCAGCCATCACGGTAATGTCGCCGTTAGCATCCAGCGGCCAGGGGAGGATGTTGTAGCTTACAAGTCCGCCCTTGAAGAGCATCCACTTAACTTGCAGGCCGTTGTAGCCCAGGTAGTTCTCCTTGTCGCGGATGCTGTCTGTACGTACTTGCAGCACGTAGTATCCATTCTCAGAGAGGGCAGAGGTGTTGAGCTTGAAGATGCTGTCGTTCTCTACCATCGTGATGGGCAGGTCAACGGTTTGCTTCTCGCCCTCATAGCGTAGGACGATGTCCTTGCGCGTGAAGGTTTCTGGCTGTATGCCCTTGTTGAATGTTACGGTCAGCTCGTCGATGACGTCTGTAGCGATGTCGTCGTCGTTGGGTACTGTCTGGATGCTCACAACGTCGAGGCGCACTTCGGGTTGAGGTTCAAATTCTACGAGGAACTTGAAGGTGTTAGGCGCATCGGCGAAGGCTACGATGTGCAGCTTGTTCTCGGGGAGCGGGTCGAAGCCGTCCTGCATCGTGTACTGCGTAGTCCAGAAGTTCTGCGGGTCGAGCTCGTCGCCTGTCGTTTCGTCCTTCAGTGAGACAATCTTCGCTAATGCGCCGCCAGGGTTGGCAACAGCCGTGTAGAACCACTCACGTTGCGGCACCGTAACGCTCACGCGGTAGTGCGTGGCGTCAATCTTGTCGATTCGGGTGTTGTTGGAGAGGGTTTTCAAGTCCTCGTCCGTGCCATTGGCGAAATAGATGTGGTCGGGCTCGGCGTGTCCGTCCTCAACGTCGTTGCATGCCCAAGCACGATAGGTGTCTTGTCCGAACTTTGCGTTGACGCTGTGTATGAGCTCGTGGATGCTTACGTCGTCCAGCAACGAGAGGTCGGGGTTGCCGTAGCTCGTCACGTGGTTCACGCTGATGTCGTAGTCGGTGAAGTGACCAAGCAGCGTTGAGGTCAAATCCCATGTAGCGTAACTGCACGTTCCAGCGGGGATGTCGCCAAACTGCGTGGCAATCTCGCTGTCGAGCGCCAGCGCTTTCTCTCCTCCGTTCATGCTGCTGCTTACTATTGCAAAGTCCACGGCGAGGTTCTTCTCGTTCTCCACAATCTTCGGCTGCTTCGTGAGCATGCGCACATTCGTGGCGTCGCCCTTGCCCTTGTTGTGGAGCAGTACTGTGAACTCGGCGGGAATGACGGGCTCAAGGACGTCTGGCGTCAGTGGATTGTCGCCATAGATGTCGCGCTGCATGAAGTAGGTGAGGTCAAGCTCCGGCGAGGGTTTTACCTGCAGGGCTACGGGATAAAGTTCGCGTACCTGCGCCTGCCCGTCGCTGTCGGTGAAGTAGAGCGTGCCGCCGAAACTGTACGTCGTAATCGTGTCGGGAGCAGCATACTTCGTCGGTATGAACAGGATGGTAGCCACGCCCTTCGCTTTGGAGGCCAACGTCCACGGCCCTTCTGTGGAACCCTCGAAGCCGTCGATGCTCTCGAAGTTTATCTGGAACTCGTGGCTCGTAGCCTGCTCGCCCAATAGGTTCTTTACGACGAGGTCGAGGTCTATGCCCGAAAGTGTTCCTTCTGTATCGTTGTCGATTGTTAGCGTACCTCGGAAGGCTTGACGCGTGAGCACGAGCTTCTGCTCTATCTCCAGCTTTACGCTTGCGCAGACATTTTCAGAGGCGTTTTCGTAGTATTCGAGGACATCCTTGTTTGCACTCTCTACGAGTTCAGCCCAGTTGATGAAGCCAAGCTCAACCATTGCTGCCAGACAGCTGTCCTTACGCTCGGCGAAGATGTCCATTGCCGACTGGTCCATGAAGTTGTCGCTCGTGGGAGCCATGCCGTCCTTGATGCGGTAGGTGTTCATTCTGCGGTCAACGTATCGGCGTAGGCTGAAGTCAAACCATGTGGCCGTGGCCTCGGGCATAATCTTTGTGAAGTGGTTCAGGGCAAATCCCTCCGTCGTCTCGTCTGCCTTGAGCGGAATCTGCAGCGTGTCAAGAGAGTATAGCGTACCTGCATTATGCATATCTTCAAGTTCAGCATCGATGGCCATAAGCGCCTGTCCGAAGATTTCGTATTGTTCCCATGACATGTCGAGAACTTCCTCAGCTCCGTTGCGCTCTACGAAGGCGTCGTATTCTGCCTCGTTGTATACATAGTATGGATGAATCTTTTTGTAGAAAGACTTCAGCAGGTCATGGTCGTCGGAGCTCGAGCGACGCGGCATTGTGTTGTCAAGTCCGAGCTTACGCCTTGAAGCAGCTGCAGCAGCTTCGATACATTTTGCAATAGCAGCAGCTTTGCCCATTTTTCCAGCTCCTCCCTTGTCGCCGCCATGCTTTAATGACCACGATGCGCAGCTGGCAACATTTGAGCCCGAGATAGAACCTGTACATGGAGGTGAGGGGATGGAAGGGGCTGCACAACCGCCAATAAAGCAGAGTATCTTCAGCGTAGCAGCTACATATGCATCGCCGTAAGCGCCAATGCCGGGCCCACCAGGCCACCCGCCGGGTCCACCGGGTCCACCAGGCCCGCTGGGATTGCCTGGGTCAAGTGGGAATCCTCCACCAGGACCGCCGCCGCAGTTGTTTCCCTTGTATCCATTGTATAGGAAGTCCACTGGCTTTGTGTAGGATGTTAGTGGGCTTCCTTCTCCGCAGTCGTGAGCATAGTCAACCTTTACGTTGCCTTTGCATGAGGAGCCGGCAGCACGGCGTGGGCGTGTAGGTTCTACAGCCTCCTCAAGTTTTGTTACGCGTACGGGGACAACGTAGCTTTGTTCTGGTTTCAGTACGATGCCTTTGGTTTCAACCAAGGGTGTGAAAACGACACCATTGGCTATAGGCAGAGTGAACTCAACGTCGTGTGCCTCGATGAGTCCGTCGTTGCGCGCAACGATGTTGAAGAGCATTGCGCTACCGTCGAGGACTCCACCAAGGTCAAGTGTGTCGGGGCTGTTGATGCGTACAACGGGCACTGGCACTTGTGTTTCGAAATTCAACGTGGTGACAATCTCGTATTCGTCCTCAACCTCAGTCTCGACAACGTCCCACGACACACTTATGGCCTGGTAGGAGATTGTTGCCAGATGTGTGGTTGTCTCGCCTGGACTGACGAGGATGTTCTGACGATAGCTGTTGTGCTTTTCTGCTGTCACATAGAGTTGATAGTAGCCTTCGGGAACGTTCTCGAAAAGTATGCCTGCTTCGGTGTTGTCGGGGGTAAACCCTTCAGCCACCGTAACGCCAGTGTTGTAGTCTTGAAGTCTGACGAGTGCACCCTGGACATAAGGTTTTTCACCGTCCTTGTTGCCGTATATGGTGGCTTCGTCCTGTACCTGTACGCGCAGGTTGCCCTTCGACTCGCTAACCACTTTTACGTTGAAATATATTGGAATTCCGTTTCCGTTTTCGCAGTTGATGCCGAGGCTTCCCTTCTGGATGAGGTTCACGTCCATGTCGCCAGGATTGAAGCGTAGTATGATTTGCGCTGTGTCGCCTGGTTGCAGGGACGGCATCGTGGCGGGCGTGGCGAGGCTTACGAAGTTAGCAAGTCCTGATGGCATAGCGATGGAGATAGGTCCTGTCTCGGCCATCCCCATGTTGACAATGTGGAGTGGATAGTTACGCACAACGCCCTTTGTGACTGTGGTGTTGATGCTTGTGACGTCAGCCGTGAGCTTAGGCGTGTGTATTCGGGTGAAGTTGTAGAGGGTAACGTCCAGCGTAGCACCTTCGTCGCATACGAGGTGGAGCTGTAGCTCTTCCCACTTGTTGCCTGTCGAAACCTGATTGCCTGTGATGGTGTAGTTGAATACCGCCATGCTATTGCCTTCAAGTTCTGCGATGGGTGTAATCGTGATGTTGTAGCGGTCTGTGGCTCCGCTCACCTCGGCGTGGAGGTTGTGGAGTGGCAGCGACGTCATGTTCTCAACCCCGATAGTCCCCGCGTAGGACTCGTCTTTGTATAGGTTGTGCTTGATGTAGTCTTGCGAAGTGCGTGTAAAGCCATAGACATTGAACGCTCCTGCCTCGTTGCGCAAGTCTTCACCAGGGTTGCAGACGCCAAAGACGAAGTGGCCACGATAGCCATCGGGGATGGTGTACTGACAGGAGAAGTTGCCGCTGTCATCGGTGGTTGCTTCAAGGGCTATGCGTTCGCCGTTGAAGACGATGTATGGCTCCACCTTCGTCTGCGCAGCAATGGTGTTACCAGCACTGTTCTTTGCGGTTCCGCTCAGGGTAACAACGTCGCCAACGTTGCAGGTGGTCTTGTCGGCAACAATGGTGAAGTTGTAAAGCTCCTGTATTGTGTGCTTTTCGTTGATGACGGCGGAGATGTTGTATTCTCCAGGCACGTTGCTCGCCGTGATGTCTGTGGTAACAACGGTAGCTCCTCCCTTCTGCACTTGCGCGGGAAGGCTTATGCTCTTGTATTCGTCGCCGTTCGTCCTGATGCTGAGTGTCATGCCAGCGGGGAGTATGGCGGCACCGATGTTCTCGACAGTCATGAAGATCTGTGTGGTTTCGCCTGCGGCCAGTTCCGTTTTTGCCAGGTTGATGTCCGTGATGACGGCATCTGGCAGCGTGCGGTCGGAGATTAGGAGCCAGGCTGTACCGCTACTGAAGCCTGTGGCTTTTGCCGTTATGGAAACGGTGCGGTCGCCCTCCTGCGTGCTATTGGATAAGGCCTTGAATACGGCTGTTGTGCTCTGCTGACCCGCAGGAATTTGCACGCTCGTAGGCAGGCTTACGTCTGTGCCATCGTGTTCGAACGTTACGGTCAGGGGCGCAGAGTTGTCCGTAGTGTTGCGGCTGATGGTCAGTATGCTGCCTGTGTCGTCGCCCTCCAGCACCGTAGCCTTAGATACGGCGAGGGAGAGCGCGGGACCATCGTCGTCGAGGATGGTTATACTATCCGTTACGCTGGTCTGTTTGTCGCCTATGGCATCACAGTTACAATCTGTAAGATATATGCTTGCGCTGATGTGGACTTTGCGGTCACCGTCAACATTGTTGTTGTCGCGCACTCCTATGGGGAAGTTTACGGTCGTGGTGCCTGCGGGCAATGTCAGTGTTTTTGTAGTATAGTAGATGCCGTTGTCGCCATCGTCTGTAAGGTTCACTGTGATTTTGTTGTCCGTCACGCCCACTCGTGTCAAGGTCGCATAAACAGCATTCGGCCCTGCATTCTCGCTCACACTCTTCGGCGTCAGTGTGAGCTCAATGGCGGGCGTGTCGTCATCGTGAAGTACGAAGAGTGCTTCTGCCGTTTGGTGCTTGTCGGCTGTTGCTGTCAGTTTGATGGTCTCGTCGTTGGCGGGGTTCTTGTCCTGAAGCACCTGAATGTACGCCGTTGCCGTAGTGGCACCGCCTTCAAACGCAATACGTGCAGGCACCTTAAAGCGTTTCGATTGCTCGATGTTCAGATATACATAGAGCGGTTCGTCGTAGTAGCGTGCTGGCACAGTGGCTGTCACCTTAATGGCGTCGCCCTCGTTGTAGTCTTCCTTGTCGAGAGTAATGGTCAGCGGAACGAGGTCGTTCTCTTCCACATAGAGCGTATCCTTCACGGCGTCGTATCCGTTGTTCAGGTCTTTGTTCACGATGAACGCAATGGCTTCGTCCACATTGATGTCGGTGTTGTCAACTACGTGGAAGGGAATGTATATTTTGCTTACGTTCTTGTCGAATCTCACGTTGCCTTCGTTTTCGAAGCTGATGCGTGGACTTTCGGTCTCTACCTTGAAGGTTTCCGTTTGGCCGAGGTCGCCAGTGCGTCGTAGTTCGCAGTTGTAGCGACTCGTACTGTTCTCGGGAATCTTATTCTTGTATGGTGTGAGGACGAGGAATTTCTTCACGCGTAGCGAGTATGAGGTTCCCGCGGCAGTGTTGTTGTTCTGGTTCATGGGAATCTCGCCGCAGTTGGCAGCGGGAAGAATCTGTACGACGGCGCGGCAGTTTCCGCTTATGCCTGGATAGTCGTCGAGGCGGAACTTGGCGCTGCGGTTTACGGATGCGCCCTTGTCGAGCTGTCCCTCATAGGCTGTAGTACCGACGTAGGCACGTGTGCCCCTCTCGTTCTCAAGGAACACCTTCTCCGTCCAGCCTGCACCTGTAATGCTGTCTCCAGTGTTCTCGACTGTCCATGTGAAGTCCAGTTCGTCGCCAGGGCTTGCCAGCGTCTGCGCCACCAGGGCGTGCGTCGGCACAAGGTCTGGGCGCGGTACGACCTCGATGGTGACATTGCCGTTCTGCTGCGCAGTCAGCACGTTTTGACCATTGCGGTCGGAGAGGATTGGCGTGCCGACGATGTTTATCGGCAGCTGCTGCCCATTTGTAAGGTTGTCAGGAAGTTCGAACTGTAGCGTGAGCAGGTTTCCGCTGCTGCCCTGTATAGCGGCATTGTCGGAACTATACACCATAAAGCGGTAGCGTTTGTACGTAATCCCGTTTATGTTTGAATAATAGCTGCTCATGAGGCGTGTCGTCACCTCATGCCCGTTCATTCGGCTTTGGTTCAGCGTTACGGGATTCTCGCTCGTAAGGTTGTATGGCACAGCCACGTCAAACTGTACGGCCACAATCTCGCTTGTGTTTTCCAACTCTACGGGCATTGAGATGGTCTTGCCTGCTGGGGCTGCGACCTCGGGTATGCGCAGGATGTTCGTCTGAGCTTGTGACAAATGGCAGGTGAGGAGCGACATCACGACTGCCGCAAACCACTTCAGACTGTTATATCGATACGTTTTCATAGTCGTATGTGTGTTTTAATCTTTGTGTCTATAACTGTATTACTTCTTTGTCACTTTCAGAGTCTTGCCCTCTACGCATAGGATGTATGTGCCAGCGGGCAGACGACGAAGTTCGTCGCTGAGGCTATCCTTTGCCACGATGCGTCCTTCCATGTCGTAGATGAGGCCCTGAGCATCTGTCTCAGAGAGAGTGTTGGTATTTACGCCTACGACACTGCTGCCTACGATGCGCGCAGGCATGCGTTCAGCCATTTCGTTGGAGATGCGCACGTCTGCGACCTGCGTACCTTCTGGCAGGTTCGTCAGGATGTCATGCTCGCTTGCGTCAAGGCTTTCGTCGTTGAAGTTATAGACTATAACTTTCACGCCTTGCTTCGTCTGGCGTGCCTTCATCGAGAAGTCCACGAGGTTGCTATTTAGGCAGATGTCGTCTTCAGTGCATCCTGTCAGCATGAACTGCATGGCTGTGGCTC
>ONWB01000144.1 GCA_900321445.1 uncultured Prevotellaceae bacterium
GAGTGAACAGGATTTCGTCGAGCGCATCGTGCAGAAGAACACCGTCACCCGCGCCGACGTGCTGGCCGTCATCGCCTCCATCCGCGAGGAACTGGTGTACAGCATCCGCAACGGCAACAGCGTGACGCTGCCTGAAATCGGCACCTTCGGCTTCACCATCAAGACGCGAGGCGCAGAGACAAAGGCGAAGTTCGTCGCCGACAACATCAAGAGCCTGCTCGTGCGCTTCAAGCCCAGCTCGAAGCTGAAGTACGACGTGAAGGTCGGCAACCCTCAGGTGAAGTTCTACAACGAAGATCCCGAGGAGGAGCAGGAGCCGTAAGGCGCAGCCCCGCATCCTAACCGCAGCCCCGCATCTGACTTTGCAGATGCGGGGACTGCTTTAAAGGGAAAAGGGAAAAGGGAAAAATCGAGAGAGTCCCAAAGGGACGGCATACGTTAGGCAGTGGCGTGAGCCCCTGTACCATGCGTCCCACCACCATCATTGCGCCGCGTTGGCACAATCACTCGCTGAAAAATGTATTTTTGAAGGGAACTATTACCTTAGTTCATAACACAAAATTTTTAAGTGTTTTTTACTCAAATTCCATTATTACCTGAGGTGCTCCAAAGCCGCGAGTACTTTCTATCCCTTCTCCAATGGTAAAGGTTATATCTAGTTTCTTATCCTGCTCGAATGCTTGACGTAGCATATCCATAGCTTTTGGGCGGTCTATATCAAGACCAAACGCTCGCCCCTCTTTGATTATGTTTGCTGAATCATTATTTCTCAAATCAGCAAGGCCTCCGTACAAATTGATGTAATACGCAAGAATCTGCTCGTCTGTTAAGCTACTAGCATCATTCGCTCCGCTTTTTATTATGTATTCTTCTTTCGTCATGTTGCAAAAGTATATATTTTATTAGACACTACAAACTATCATTTAATCAAGTGCATTCGCAGCACCTCGATATGCCTTACGCATGAGTGACTTCATTTGACAAGTGGAAAGTTTTGTGATATGCAATAAAGTTTGTACCTTTGTAGCATGATAGAAATAAATTCGTGGAGATAAAATAATTCCAACATGTACCGCGATATGGTACAACATGCTCCGAACTTTGCACCATGAAACTAAAAATGTCTCACTTAAAAACAACAAAGTTATGGAAGCAAAGAAGAAATTTTTCATGGATTGCCACCTGGCAGGTCGTAAGTATCACGAAGCAGACGAGGTCTGGGATAAGCTGAAGGTAGGCACGGTGCTGGAGTTGCAGCGCGACTTGGAGAATCGCTACGACCCAGATGCTGTGGCGGTGATGTACCACAAAAAGAATGGCGAGGACTATTGCATAGGATATATCCCACGCGAGAACAACGAGACCATCGCCTTGATAATGGATATGGGATGGGCTGACATGTTCGAGTGCCGCATCAGCAAGATCAATCCAGAAGCACATCCAGAGTATCAAGTTCACCTGACTATCAAGATAAAGAGAAAAACAGCATAACTAAAAACATTTTACTATGGAATACACCGCCAACGAGTATCGCTATACAAGAATGAAATACGAACGATGCGGACGTTCGGGAGTTATGCTACCCAAGGTAAGTTTGGGATTTTGGCACAATTTCGGCAGTGTAGATCCCTACGAACGTAGCAGGGATATCGCCCGCTATGCCTTCGACAATGGCATAACACATTTCGACCTCGCCAATAACTACGGTCCCATACCAGGATCTGCAGAGGAAACCCTTGGAAGACTGATGGACGAGGACTTCCGTCCATATCGCGACGAGTTATTCATCTCAACGAAGGCAGGTTACGAAATGTGGCAGGGACCATATGGTAACTGGGGAAGTCGGAAATACATGATCGCATCGCTGGAACAAAGCCTTAAACGCATGCGACTGGACTACGTAGACCTCTTCTATAGCCATCGCTACGATCCCTCCACTCCATTGGAGGAAACGCTTCAAGCACTGGTGGATATCGTACGGCATGGTAAAGCCCTATATGTGGGTATCAGCCGATGGACGCTGGAAGCTACACGTTTCGCACATCAATATCTTAAGGAGCACGACGTCCCCATGCTAATTTATCAGGGGCGCCTTAACATGCTTGATCGTGCACCGCAACAGGATGGCATCCTCGACTTCTGTTCACAGGAGGGTGTGGGCTTCATCTCTTTCTCCCCATTGGCACAAGGCTTGCTCACAGACCGCTATCTGCACGGCATCCCTGAAAATTCTCGAATGTCGAAAGGGAAGTTTCTGAAAGAGGAGATGTTAACGCCTGAGCTACTGGCACAGTTGAGGGCGTGGAACGATGAAGCGGCAGAAAAAGGGCAGTCGCTTGCAGAGATGGCTCTCACGTGGATTCTGCATCAGCCAGGCGTCACCTCAGTATTGGTGGGCGCAAGTAGCGTCAGTCAGTTGGCAAAGAACCTACAATGTCTGAAGTGTATTTAGTCTTTTAGAATTTCGTCTAAATCCTTTTCCGTTGTCGCCCAACTGGTAACGAAGCGGCAGGCGGTGTGATGCTCGTCCACTGGGCACCACACTTCGAAGCCTATGCTTTGGCGCAGGCATTCAAGGTCCTCATTCGGGATGACGTAGAACTGCTGGTTCGTGGGCGAATCTATATATGGCCGATAGCCTTTTTTCTCGACAAAGATACGTCGCAAACGCATTGCCAAGGCTACAGCGTTGCGACCAATTTCCATATATAGTGGTTCTGTGCCGTATGTTGTAAATAGTGCCTCAAACTGCACTCCTACGACGCGACTCTTGGCGAGCAATGCTCCGTGCTGCTTGATGCGGCTGAGCATGTGTGCGGGTGCATCGCCACGGGGGAATACGACAGCCTCTCCGCAGAGCGCACCGCATTTTGTTCCTCCGATATAGAATACGTCTGCCATCTGCGCCAATAGCGGCAATGTCACATCCTTACTCGCAGCAAGCCCATAGGCAAGGCGCGCGCCATCAACGTACAGCAGCAAGTCATATTGCTTACACGTGTCGCGCAACTCCTCCAACTCCACCTTCGTATAGAGTGTGCCAAGTTCCGTGGGGAAGGTGATATACACCATGCCTGGGCGCACCATGTGCTCTGCCGTGTCGTCGGCATAGTATGCCTTCAGCCATGCTTTCACGTCGGCAACGTCGAGCTTACCTTCATGTGATGGTAGTGCGATGACTTTATGGCCTGTAAATTCTACGGCGCCAGACTCATGGACGTTGATGTGCGCAGTATCGGCACACAGCACTCCCTCGTATGGCTGCAGCAGGCAATCGATGATGGTGGCGTTTGTCTGCGTGCCTCCTGCAAGGAACCATATCTGAGCATTATGTGTATGGCACGCCCCGCGTATCAGCATACGCGCGTGTTCGCTAAAGGCATCGTCGCCGTAGCTCTGCGATGGTTCGCTGTTCGTTTCCATCAGGTGGCGCAGCACTGCTTCGTGGGCACCATTGTTGTAGTCGCTTTCAAGGTGTATCATGGTTTCTTTGTCTTGCGACTGCAAATATACGCAGTTTTTCCATGAATTCTTTTCACTTTTATTAGTTTTTTCCTATTTTCGCGGCTGGGCAGGCTTGCGCCTCGCGGAAACGCGGGGGAACAAGGGGCTCACAAAAGTACTAAAAATGCACGACTTAGGTGTATTCATGATTAAAGCAAACACGTGGTCGCTTTAGCGCTCGCAAGGCGCAAGAATCTCGCTAATCTAACTACTAAGGGGATTCGTATGATTCTGACGATTCGTGGTATAAAAATAGGAATATGTTAAAAGGACAGACGTACATACTGCTGGCATGCCTGATGGCTTTGGCGTGCGCCGCCACGGGGTGGGCGCAGACGTCGGCGGGCAGGGCTCAGGCGTGGAGGATATACCGTGGCGAGAGTAGCTGCGTGGAGCTTGTCTCCTTCCCTTTGGACAATCCGCGCAGGATAAGCGTGGATGCGACTCTGCCAAACCACACCCTGCTGGGAGCCGTCCGCGGGCGCGATGCCTATTACATGATAGACAGCGACGAGGGAGGCATACCTGCGCGTTTCCTCAGATACGACGTTGAGCGTGGACGATGCGACACAGTTCGCACATATACGCTTGCGGACAACGAGATGGTTTTCATATTCCTCGACATGGCGTACGATGCGGCGGCAGACGCCACGTATGCCCTCGCCTTCGACATCGCGGCGGCGACGGAGGCTCCAGACGGCAGCATCGAAAGTCCGCAGGGTCTTTACAGGGTTGATACGCGCACGGGACTAACGTCGCTTGTGGGGCTTCAGGACGAGGTCTATTTCATTTGCATCGCCATCGACGGCGCTGGACGCATGCTGGGGCTCTCCGCAGAGGGACGCCTGTGGGAAATCGCGAAGGACAGTTTTACGCCTGTGCGCGAACTAACGGACGAGAACAACGAGCAGCCCTCGAACCTGCAGACGATAGCCTACGACGGAGCGAGCGGAAACCTGTATTGGGCTGGCTTTTGCGAGGCGGAGATGGGATTCCTCGGCGTATTCACACTCAGCGAGAACCCAGTAGCATACAGTCGTATAGGCTTGCTTGCCGCCAACTCCGAACTCATCGGCATGAGCATCGACACGTCGCCGCTCCCACGCACGTCGCCGTCAGCCCCTAAGGACTTCACGGCGAAAGCGGGAGCACAGGGTGCGAGGACGGCACAGCTGGCATGGCGCATGCCTACGACGGACCTCGACGGATTCTTGCTGGCAGGACCTCTCAACGCAAACGTGTATGCCAACGGCGAACTTCTGACGACAATCGCCGACCTACAACCTGGCGCAGAGGCAAGCTGGAACGGCGAGAGTCCCGAAGGGATGGTGGAGTTTAGCGTCAAAGCTGCTAACCGTCAATCGTCAATGGTCAATGGTCAATGGTACGAGGGGCGCGCGGTGTATGCTGACAGCATCTTCGTTGGCAGGGACGTACCTGGACGGCCAGAGTACCTCGAGGCCGTGCTCGACGAAACCACCAACAATATCACACTGACGTGGGAGGAACCCGCATGCGGCGGGCATGGTGGTTGGTACGACGCTGCCACAATGACCTATACCGTTGTGCGCTATCCCGATGCCAAAACCATGGCCGAGGGCCTACGCGAATGTGCCTACACAGACAAGACGATATCGGAACCGCACGCATACTATTATCATGTATTTGCACAGACTAAGGAAGGCCGCGGCCCTGCTGCGGAGTCGCAGACGATAATGGCGGGAGGTGCGCTACAGTTACCATACTCCTGCGACTTCAGCAGCGACGAGGCTGTCAGGTCGTGGACTGTGCTGGACGCTGACGGCGACGGCTACTTCTGGGGACACTCGCAGAACTACCAGTCGGCACAGTACTCCTACATGCGCTACTTCCCCGACGAGCGTAT
>ONWB01000023.1:0-663 GCA_900321445.1 uncultured Prevotellaceae bacterium
TGCGCTGAGGCTTTTTGACGCCGACGGAGCCTACAGCAGCCCTGATGGTAATGGTATCTACGTATATGGTTTCCTCTTTCCCTTGTTGGGAAACCTTCTTCATCGGCTGTTTTCGGCCGATATGTTGCTTTTGCTGCGCACGCTCTCCCTCGGATTTACGGTGCTTAGCGCTACGCTTGCCGTCGTTGCGGTACGTCGTCGCAGCGCGGCGGGCTTCGATGCGCAGCTTATGTGCTTCGCGATAGTTGTTCTTTGTGGGTGGCAGAATGTGCCGGGCGTTGCCGTGCCCGCACCAATGGGCACTGCGCTGATGCTCTGCGCCCTGCTCGCCGCCGAGCGGGAGAGGGTGGGGTGGAGCGCCCTTGCCACGAGCCTTTTGTTCTTTGTAAAGCCATATTTCGTCGCTCTATGGCTGCCGCTTCAGCTGTGGTTCTTCATGCGCAGCCGCAGGCTGGGCTGGCGATACCTTGTGCTGACGCTTGCCTGCGGGCTTGCCGTGGGCGGCGCGGTGCTTCTTGCGTTCCCGTACTACTATATATATAATATTGTGCACCATCTCGCGGCGGCTTCGTCCGATGTCGTGCACCTTTTGCGGCAACTTGTGCTGACGCTGGTGCTGTTCCTGCCGCTTTTTGTGGGGACGGCGATGGCTGCGCGGCGCAT
>ONWB01000023.1:669-15336 GCA_900321445.1 uncultured Prevotellaceae bacterium
CCCTATGGCTTCGCCTCGGGATGCACACGGGTGGAAACATGAGCTATGTGCTGCATCTCTGGCTGCCGGTGGTGGGAGTTTTTGTGTTTTCATGGAATGAAAACATACAGGAAGGCGCAGAAGAGAGGGACGCGCGGACGCGCAGGAATGATAAACGTATGCGTGCGCTTTTTAGCCTCTATCCCGTGCTGGCGATAGGCTTTTTGCTTGGAGTCAGGGGCTACAACCCTCTGCCGCCGATGGGCGAAGAGCGCGTGGAATGGGAGAAACTGAACCGAGAACTGCGAGAAAGTGCCAACGACTTGCGGACAGAGAACGCAGATGGTGCGATATGCATATCTCCGGCAGCCGCTCCTATGGCGGCGAGGTGCGGGATGCGCGTTGCCGACGGGGGAATGAGGCAGTATGCAGGTACGCTCTACAGCGAAAAGCCTTGGGTTCAGGCGCTTTTACCTCAGACGAAAGCCTTTGCGCGGCGCGCCGAGACTTCCGACGCTCGCGTTCTCGACTTGCCTTCCGGCGCATCTCCCTCCGTCGTTGTCGCAGATACGTGGAGCATCGTCGCTCCCGAAGATTTGCGCGGGCTTGGATATAAAGAAAAATGCACCCACAACGTGCGTGTCGGGGTGCATAATGTTGGGGTTTCGGTGTGGATTCGAAACTGAAGTCCTACTTCACGATAATTCTTCCGTTCTGAATATATATTCCGCGGTCGCTGTTGCGAGGTCCTACGTGCTCGGGACGCATGCGGCGTCCTTGCAGGTCGAATACTTCCGTCTGCTGCTCGGGCCACGTTCCCTTCACGGGGAGTTCTGATACGCCCGTTGCACGATCCATGACGTAGAGCACGACGGGCTTCTGCGAACCTGTGTAGCATGCGAAGCGTGGTGCGCTCGAGTTGAACTGTATGCTGCGTGTGGGATATGCTAAGCTCGTGATTGTCGTGCCGCTTGATGTGACGCTGATGTCCCACTTCGCGTTGTCGGACTCCGTGTCCGTCAGCACGTTGAGCTTGTTTCCGTTTGTGTTCAGGGCGAGGTATTGCTTCTCTTCGGCATCGTATAGCGTCCACGCGCCGCTCTGTCCGCCTAAGGTCAGCTTGTGCGGGTGTGCGCCTCCCGTCTCCGTCGTGATGGTTCCGTTTTCGGCATATACTTCTGCCCACATGCGGATGTCCGTGCCCTGTTCGGAAAGAGCCACTTGGTCGGCGGCGTTCGAACTTCCCGTCTTTTCGCATACGATGAGGTACTTGCGCCCGGCTTCCAGCTGGTCGGCGTCGTTTACGCGCAGGAAGAGGTTGCTGTCCTCGGTGGGGTCGATGTCTGTGCCTGTTCCGCCGTCCTGGCGCACCTTGTAGTCGGCGGTTACGAACTCGCTGCGCACGCCGTCCAGCTCACTTCTTGCCACGACGTGCGTCGTCTCGGTGATGGTGATGGTCGTAAACTCGCCGAAGTCCTCCTCGACGCCGTTGTTCAGCGTCACGAGGATGTGTGCGCCCTCGGTGGCACATTCGATGTCCACTTCCGTGCCGGCGTCCACTGTGCCGCTTGGTATGGAGAAGGTCGGAGCTGCCGGCACGGGGCGCTCGTCGCCGCCTCCCACGCCGAAGTCTTCAGGGTCGAAGGCGATGTTCGTCTTGTCGCCCCAGATGTACTCCTCGAGTCCGGGGAAATCGACGAAGGGATTGCGGTTCAGCTGATGCTTATGTACGGCGTTGTTGCGGTCTATCTCTTTCTGCGACACGGCGTCGTTCCTCGCCCATTCGTGAAGGAGGTTCCACGTCCACGTTTCGAAGCTCGTATATTTGTTGCCGCCAAATGCGCCGCCGCTCCACATGTATGCCGAGTCCTCGTAGCACGTTGCCATGTAGAAATAGATGCGTGCGAGGTCGCCCTTGTACATGTCGTTCGGCTCGAAGATGGTTCCCGAGTATCCGGCAGCGCTGCACGGTCCCACTTTCGAGAACCCATTGTTCGACAAGTACGTGGCGCGCGTCGTTTCTCCATAGGGATAGTTGCTTCGGCGATTGTTGACGTAGCCGTCTGTCGGTATCACGTGGAAAGCGTCACAGCGTTCCGTCTTTTTCCTGTTGAACCAACTCTGCGGCACGCTATGTTCGCGATTGTAGCAGTCGCCTTCTTTTTTGTAGCTGCTATGGTCTCCGATGTCGAAGCTCGTGGTGTTCGAGTACATGTCCCAAATCTTTCCGTCGGGACGAATGTCGCTGTCCTCATAAACGTCGAAGAGGCCGTCGTATCCTACCTCGTGGTGCTTGTGGATAATGCGGAACATCGCCGTTTTCAGCTCAGCTCCTTTCTTCCCCTTCGCAGCATCGTAGTAGTTGGCGGGGATTTGCGCCCACGCCGTCAGGCTTGTAATTGCGATGAGGAGCAGTAGAGAGTATGTTTTTCTCATGGTTTGATTTTATTGTCTGAGAATGATTCGTTTCCTATGTGTCACAGGGTGCAAATATACGCCCTCGCTGCGACACCGCCAAATCATTTCCCACGAAAAAACGGAATAAGCTTCCTCCGCCTGCCCTGCGCCCATCGTGCGAAGCCTTCATATTCCCCTCGCGCGGCATCGTTATGCCCATTTACGACGCATAAGACAAGGCTCGCGCCGCATCTCGTTCATAAACCACAAGCGTGGTTTTCATATCCCACGTCTGTGGTTTCCATATCCCACGCTTGTGGGATATTCATCCCACGTCTGTGGTTTATGGACTTCGGTGCTTCTCGCGCATACTTCAAAGCAGAAAAACTCATACCCGGTGCAAGAAAATCGCGCGCCTATGCGCGAGAAATAGAAGAAATGTAGTATCTTCGCGCCGTAAAACGCGCTCTTTCGGGTTGCGACGGCTTAAACCAGTGAAGATGAACCCGCAGAGGCGTTTCGGAATCAGCCCTTGCTGCGCGTCCCTCGCGGACGGCTGCCGCGGGCACTATACGATGAACGAATGAAAAGAATTCTGATTATTGCAATCTCCCTGTTGCTCGTTGCCCTCGGCCGCGCGGAGACGTGGAACCCAGAGACGCTGCCGATGGTGCACCTTCAGGACAGCACGCGCTGGACATGTAATCCCGACGACATACTGTTCCCCTCGACAGTTGAGACGCTCGACTCGATTTGTACTGCGCTGGAACATGCAAAAGGAGTGCAGTGCGTGGTCGTTTGCGTGGAGCATATCGAAGGCGACGACCCTTACGTCTTCAACAAAGACCTGTTTGAAAAGTACGGCATCGGGCAATCTGGTGCCGACAACGGACTAATCATCACGCTCGCCACGCTCGACCGCAGCTACTTCATATCTCCAGGTCGCGGCCTCGAGGGAACCCTGCCCGACGCCATCTGTAACCGCATCGAGAACGCCATCATGGTGCCGTTTCTCAAGGAAAGCGACTGGAATTCTGCGCTTACGGGCACACTGCTTGCCATATCGCAATACATACAAGGCGACGACACGCTCCTCAAGCAAGCCGAGGACGAGACGGACAGCGGCGGCCTGGGATTACTGCTCGCCGTCGTGCTCGGCATAGGCGGCCTCATCGGCGGCGCCAGCTACAGCGACTATCGTTCGCGCAACAGGAAATGCCCACATTGCGGCGCGAAGCACACACTCCGCATGACTTCCGAAAAAATTTCGGAGGCGTCTCATTATAGATACTACCATCAGGTATGGACCTGCAAGGATTGCGGCTACCAAGAGCCTAAGACGAAGACTGTGGACTACTTGTCGTCTGCGGCAGGCGGCGCGGCCGCGGGCACTACCTTCGGGCATAGCAGCAGACGCAGCAGCGGCGGAGGGTTCCGTGGAGGTTCCTTCGGCGGCGGGCGCTATGGCGGCGGCGGCGCAGGAGGACGATTCTGACAGAAACAATCATATTAAACAATCAAATACAAACATTATGAGTTCCACAACAAAAGTTCTTATCGGCATTGCCGGTGTCATCGTCTTACTCGGCGCGGCTATCTTCGGATGGTACTTCTCAACGAAGAACACCTTAGTAGAAAAAGAAGAAATCGTAAAAGAAGCTGTCGGTAACATGCAGTCGCAGTATCAGCGCCGCATGGACCTCATCTCCAAAGCCGTAAAGACGGCGATTGCTGAGAGCAAGCACGAACGCGGAACCTTCACCGACGTCACGGAAGCCCGCGCAAGAGCTACGCAAATCACCATCGATCCTAACAACCTCACGGAAGAAAGCCTCCGCCGCTTCCAGGAAGCACAGGGCGAGCTCTCGCAAGCTCTCGGACGCCTCATGGTGGCAGACGAAAACTACCCCGAGCTGAAGGCAAGCCAGGCTTGGCAGGAAATACGCGCTCAGCTTGAAGGCACGGAGAACCGCATCAACAAAGCGCGCGACGATTACAACGCGGCCGTCAAGAAATACAACCTCGATGTGCGCCAATTCCCCAGCAGCATCGTTGCAGGATGGGCAGGCTTCGAGGTTAAGCCCATGTTCGAGGCCGATGCCGAGGCTCAGCACGCTCCCGACTTCGATATCCCCGAAGATATCTAAGCCAAAGAACGTATCCTGAAAGCATGAAACAAGACGAAAGATACATGGCACGCGGCGTGAGCGCAGCAAAAGAGGACGTTCACGCCGCGATACGTAATATCGACAAAGGCCTTTTCCCTCGGGCATTCTGCAAGATCATTCCCGACATCCTCGGCGGCGACCCAGAATACTGCAACATCATGCACGCCGACGGAGCAGGCACGAAGTCGTCGCTGGCTTATGCCTACTGGCGCGAGACGGGCGACCTCTCCGTTTGGAAAGGCATTGCGCAGGATGCGCTCGTCATGAACCTCGACGACCTTCTCTGCGTCGGCGCCACCGACGGCATCCTTGTTTCCTCGACCATCGGGCGCAACAAAATGCTGATTCCAGGGGAAGTAATCTCCGCAATCATCAACGGCACCGACGAACTGCTCGAAGAACTGCGCAGCATGGGCATCGGCATCCACGCCACGGGCGGAGAAACTGCCGACGTGGGCGACCTCGTGCGCACAATCATTGTCGATAGCACCGTAACGTGCCGAATGCGCCGCGCCGACGTGGTCGATAACGCGAACATACGTCCCGGCGACGTCATCGTAGGACTCGCCAGCTTCGGCAAGGCATCCTACGAGAAGGCATACAACGGCGGAATGGGCAGCAACGGACTTACTTCTGCGCGCCACGACGTGTTCTCGAAGGCAATAGCCGAGCGCTATCCCGAAACCTACGACGCCGCCGTCCCCGACGAGCTCGTGTATAGCGGAAGTCGCGCACTCAGCGACGCCGTCGAGGGAAGCCCGCTCACGGCAGGGCAACTCGTGCTATCGCCGACGCGCACCTATGCGCCCATAGTCAAGAAAATGCTCGACGCAATGCGCCCCAGCATCCACGGCATGGTGCATTGTACGGGTGGAGCGCAGACGAAAGTCCTCCACTTTGTAGGCGAAAACTGCCGCGTCGTCAAGGACAACATGTTCCCCGTGCCGCCTTTGTTCCGACTCATTCAGGAAGAAAGCAATACCGACTGGCAGGAGATGTACCGCGTCTTCAACTGCGGCCATCGCCTCGAAGTTTACGTTGCCCCCGAGGATGCCGAGCGCGTGATGGAGATAAGCCAATCCTTCGACGTCGAAGCACGCATCGTCGGCCGCGTCGAAGAAGGCGAACGCTCGCTCACCATACGTTCTCCCTACGGAGAGTTCAACTACAAATAGGAAAAAACAATCTAGAGTTTGTCCCTAAACAAAAGCTCGTAACTTGTCACTTGTCACTTGTCACTAAAACAATCATGAAACTAAAGAATTTCCTCGTCCTGCTTGGCATCGTGCTTTTCAGCACGTCGGTGCAGGCGGGACGC
Organism: uncultured Prevotellaceae bacterium; assembly: GCA_900321445.1. Taxonomy (GTDB): domain Bacteria; phylum Bacteroidota; class Bacteroidia; order Bacteroidales; family Bacteroidaceae; genus Alloprevotella. Next base: position 6,532 of record ONWB01000023.1, read on the forward strand.
GTAGTCCGCGATTCTATCGACAGCCGCGTGCTCGGCGAGGTGCGGCATTTCAGCATCTATCTGCCCGACGCATTCTTCGTGCAGCAGGAACGTCATTTCCCAATACTGTATCTCCTTCACGGCCTCTCCGACGACGATCGCGCCTGGACGCAGAAGGGACAGATGGAGCGCGTCTGCGACCTGCAGATGGCCAGTGGCGAAGCCGTGCCGATGGTCGTCGTGACGGTCGAGGCAGGAGGTCCCGACATCAAGAAGCACTGGAACGGCTACTTCAATATGGAGGGCTGGCAGTTTGAAACCTTCTTCTTCGAAGAATTCTTGCCCGCCGTCGAGAAGAAATACCGTTGCGGCGGCGACAAGAACCAACGTGCCATCGCCGGGCTCAGCATGGGCGGCGGAGGAAGTGTGAGCTACGCGCAGCGACATACCGACCTCTTTTCATCCTGCTACGCAATGAGCGCATGGCTGCGCCAAGACGACCATCTGCAAAGCCGAGGACACCTTGAGTCTGATCGCTTCAAGATTCTTGCAGAAGCTGTCCACAACCTCGATTGTGTGCGCTTCGTAGCTGAGGCCGACAAGGAAAGATGCGCCGAACTGCGGACTGTCGCGTGGTTCATCGACTGTGGCGACGACGACTTCCTACTTCAGCAGTCGCTGGAGCTTTACGGACAGATGCGCCTACACGGAATCGGTGCACAACTGCGAGTGCGCGACGGCGCACACACTTGGGAATACTGGCACACCGCACTTCTGCAATGCCTGCCCTTCGCCTCACGAAACTTTTCTCATTGATAATCCCACACAATGCCCACAAACTCACTACTTGATAAGCTCACCGGCCTGCGAAGCCGCTTCGAAGAAGTATCAACACTCATCACCGATCCCGCCGTCATCGCAGATCAGCAGCGTTACGTGCGCCTGACGAAGGAATACAAGGAACTCGAGGACCTCATGAAGGCGCGCGAGGAATATTCCAACCTGCTCTCAAACCTCGAGGAGGCGAAAACGCTCATCATGACCGAGTCAGACCCCGACATGAAGGACTTAGCGCGCGAGCAGATCAACGAATGTGAGGCGCGCATACCGCAACTCGAGGAGGAGATCAAGATAATGCTCATTCCGAAAGACCCCGAGGATTCGAAGAATGCCATCCTCGAGATTCGCGGCGGCACAGGCGGCGACGAGGCTGCCCTCTTCGCTGGCGACTTGTTCCGCATGTATGCAAAATTCTGCGAGCGCAAGGGATGGAAACTGGAAGTCAGCAGCGCAAGCGAGGGCGCCGTCGGCGGATTCAAGGAGATTGTGTGCAGCGTGACGGGTACCGACGTCTATGGGACGCTGAAATACGAGAGCGGAGTGCACCGCGTGCAGCGCGTTCCCGCAACGGAGACGCAGGGACGCGTGCATACCAGCGCCGCGACGGTCGCCGTACTGCCCGAGGCGGAGCCTTTCGACGTGGATATACAGGAAGGGCTCATTAAGTGGGACACTTTCCGAAGCAGTGGCGCCGGAGGACAGAACGTGAACAAGGTGGAGAGCGGCGTGCGCCTGCGCTATCCGTGGAAAAACCCGAATACGGGCGAGACGGAGGAGATTCTCATCGAATGTACTGAGACTCGCGACCAGCCGAAGAACAAGGAGCGTGCACTGGCGCGCCTGCGCACGTTTATCTACGACCGCGAACACCAGAAATACGTCGATGACATCGCCTCGCGCCGCAAAACCCTTGTCTCCACGGGCGACCGCAGTGCCAAGATACGCACCTACAACTATCCGCAAGGCCGCATCACAGACCATCGCATAGGATATACTATCTACAACCTCCCTGCTTTTCTAGACGGCGACATACAAGACTGCATCGACCACCTCATCGTGGCGGAAAATGCAGAGCGCTTGCGCGAGGCTGAGTTGTAGAAAGAAATATGCGCACGCTTGTTTTCGTGCGCTCGTCTTGTTTCAGGTTGCGTTCCTCGCAGAAGAATTCATCTTTCCCGCAGGAGGATTCGTTTTCCTCGCAGGAGGATTCATTTTCCTCGCAGAAGGATTCGTTTTCCTCGCAGAAGGATTCGTTTTCCTCGCAGAAGGATTCATTTTCCTCGCAGAAAGATTCGTTTTCCTCGCAGGAGGATTCGTTTCCCTCGCAGGAGGATTCTTTTTCCTCGCAGAAAAATCGCAAACCCCTTATATAAATAATGTGTAGCTTCGGCGTCAATGATTCAGCGACGTCGGAGCTTCATTTTTACGACGGTAGGAAGATGGTCTGAGACGCCGCCGTGGTACGAAGAGCCCAAAAAAGTACGTCGGGGCTTGATTTCGTGTTCGCCGTCGGCTTCAATCATAAAGTCTAAGGCCATGATGCGAGCACAGCGAGGCTCCGCGACGAGGCTGTGGTGCCCGGAAAGTATTGTTCCGCTTAGGAGAACGTGGTCGATGTGTTGCCAGAATCCTTGAAACTTGTACGTTCCATCAATCTCAGCAAGCATCCCGCCAAGAGCCGCATTCGTTTCGTTTGCGGCTGCGTGCGTCCCTGCTCCGCAACAAACGTCGTAGAGACGATTAGGGAGTATCTGCCCGTTTTCGAGTAGGGGATTTTTAGAAGAAGGCTGCTGTTTTTCAAAAGATTGTTGCTCGGCGTCTGCTGCGGGCAGAGCTTCAAGAATTTTGCTGAGGGATTTGTCCTGAAGTTCGTCGTTGAAGTCGCCAGCAACGATGAGGCCGAATCTTTCCCTTGAGCTGCGCAGACTGTCGGCAAGGCTTCGTATCATGCTGGCCGCAGTAGCCCTGTCGTTTTCTGTGGTAAGGCGACCTCCGTATCGGCTTGGAAGATGGCATACTACCACGTCGAGCGTATCCCCGGACTGCAAACGTCCTGCAACGTGTAGGATGTCGCGCGTAGGACGCTTGCCCACGCCGAGGTTTACGCGCAGGGTGTCGATAGATACGGGTTGGAAGCGCAGAGGTTGGTAGAGGAGCGCAACGTCTATGCCGCGGACGTCGGGAGAGTTGGTGACAATGTAGCTATATCCCATCCTTGCGAGTCGCGTCCGCTCTGCGAGGTCGCGCACAACGCTGTCGTTTTCCACTTCACAAAGGGCGACGAGTGCCGCAGGTTTGTCGTCGGAAAACGATGCGATGACACGTGCAATCGCCCGCAGTTTGCTTCTATATCGTTGGTGCGTCCAGTGGTATACGCCCTGCGGCGTGAAGTCCGCGTCCTGCTTGCCTTCGCAGTGTACCGTGTCGAAAAGGTTTTCCACGTTATACTCTGCAAAGACGAAGGTCTCGCCGTCGTCGCGCTGCGCCAGTGACGAGAAAAAAGCAAAGGCGCACAATGCCGTGAGCACCGTGCGCCTTGTGATGTTGTTCATCGTAGGATTTTCTTGCCGTCGCGGATGTAGATTCCACGCAGCGGTTCCGTAGTGCGTCGGCCTTGCAGGTCGTAGATTGCGGAGTTCGTTGCCGCATTGTTGGTCGGCAGTACTTCTTCGATGCCTGTGAACGTCCAGTCGTCGTTGGTTCCTCGCTGTTCGAGGCGGAAAGCCTTCAGCGAGAGCCAATGAACTCCCGTCATGCTGCATACAAGACCGAGAGAAACGTCGCATGCCTCACGAACGGCGAAGCTCATCTGTCCATCGCTGACGCTTGCCACGCCGAGAGCGTTGGCGAAGTCGGCCACGTTGGGCAGACCTTTTCCTGCCGCAGCCACGAGGTAGCAGCCGGCAGGTTGCTTCTCGGTGTATCCTTCAACGCTCAGGATGTAGTAGCCAGCGTCGAGGTGGACGGTTTGGTAGAGCTTGAGGTTTTCTACTGCGTCGGCGAAGCCGCGGGAGCCCGTCATGAGCGAGAGAGTCTCGTCGGCGTCGCGGTCAACAAAGAACTCCGTGCGTGCAGGTCCGTCCTCGACGGCGTTTTCAATGACCCAAGTGCTTTCCTGAGTGCCCGTCTCGAGTTCCTGGTAGCGTCCTGTGTCGCCGGCATCGGCACTCGTGTTTGTCGAGTACGTAGTGTGGCGGAACGGAGCCTTGTAGTTTGTGAGCAGTGAAGCCGTCAGGTCGTCGCGTGTTCCCTCGGAAAGGCAGAATATGCCCGTCGAGCTGTTCCATGCGTCGCCGTCGGGACCGAATCCCTTGCGTGTTCCTGTGTGATTGTACGATGTTGCATCCTGCACGTCGCCTGTCGTTTGGTTGAACTGGTAGTACAGTGCGAGATTGTCCGAAGTCTGTGCTGCGGCGACGTCGCGAATAGGATTGTTGGCGTATGCGAGCAGTTTCGTCTCCGTAAGTGCCGAGTTCCAGATGCGCAGCTCGTCGATAATTGCCGACATCGGCGCCTCACTACCTCCGAGCTGAATGTTGGCGGGTTGGTTTTCGGAGGCGAGAGCCGTGAAGCTCATTGTGCTGACGGGCTTTGCGTCTTTCAAGACGGTGCATTGCTGTCCGTTGAACACCACTGCGTAGTGATGCCACTGGCCTATCGAGAGAGTTCCTGCGGGTGTGCGCTGCTCCTGTCCCGCTACGCTCACGATGATGCGGCCTTCGCTGTCAGACTTTATCATGAAGTCGCTGGCAGTTCCGCCTATCTGGTTGACGAAATCCTTCTGCTCTTTTCCGTAGAGCCAGTATTCTACTGTGAATTTGCGGCTCGAAATAGGGTTCGTGATGGTAACGTACTCCGTCGCCTTGCCTGTAAAGTTCAGGCCGGTCTGTCCGTCGTCGTTGCATACTATGAGCGCGCGCGGTTTCATAACCTGGTTTGCGCCCTTAGCATTGGCTGCGACAAGGGTAATGTCGAAGACGCCGGGCTTCTTGAACGTGACGTTTCCGTTCTTGAACTTCTTTGTGAGGACGGTGTCGTTGGATGTCATCTCCCAGTGCCATGTGCGTGGCGAGCGCAGGGATGTGTCGGTGAATCGTACCGTTGTGTTCACCATTGCGAGGTTCGGACTTACCGTGAAGTCGGCGACGGGCCAGAGGTCGTTCACCTGGATTTCGCGCGTAAGGCTGCTTTCGCCGGATGCGTTGCGTGCCGTCAGCGTGATGGCGTAGCGTCCGGGCTGCGCATAGGTTGTTGCGAGGTGCGTAGCCGTAGAAGCCGTCGTCTCTGCGCCTGGCAGCGACCATTCGTATGTAGTTCCGTTCAGCGTCTTATTGATAAGGTTCACGCGGTCTCCCACGGCAACGGTTTCTGGGCAGTTGAAGAGGACGGTGGGCACTGGCATCGCCAAGACTTTGATGGTCCTCGTCGTGTCGGCGACGTTTCCTGCTGCATCTGTGACGGTAAGTTTTACCGTCTTGTCGCCTGCATTAGAGAATACTACGCTTGGATTGTCGATGCTGAAGCTCTGTCCGTCGATTTCCCATTGGAAGTTGATGGCGTTTCCGCTGGAGAGGTTATGGAAGTCGATGGCATTTCCTGTGAGCAGGTCGCCTGCCGGCAGTTCGAAGTCGGCTTTCAGTTCGCGCTTGTCCTTGCGTGTGTAGTTGACGGCGCGGCTTGGCGTACCGATGTATGTAATCTCGTGTCCCATCGGGTCGGCAATCATCACGTCCTTGTCCTCGTTCATGGTAAGTTCGAGCAAGAGTCCGGGCATGGTGGTTGGATTCTCGATTTCGGAGTACATGTATTGGTTTATCTGCGTCTGCGAGCGTGCGACGTTCCAGATGCGGAATTCGTCGATTTCTGCCGATATGCCGCTTGCGCCGCTCTTACCCACGGAGAGGTCTCCCATGGCTGGCAGTCCGCCTGATGCGCTGCTGCACTCGCCTTTGAGTTCGCCGTTGATGTAGCACATCATGCGCGTGCCGTCGATGACGATGGCGACGTGCGCCCATTTCGTAGATGTCAGCGTGTTGCGCGCCGTCGAGAAGCGGTTGTTGAGGTCCCAGCCGCAGACGGCTTCGCCCTTCTGCGTAGTGTGGAAGAGGAAGGTGCCCCAACCCGGACCAATCTGCTGGTTGTAGTCCTTGCACGTTGATGGTTTTATCCAGAACTCAATGGTTGCCTGCTGTAGCTTCTCGGGCAGGATGTTCTTGATTGTGAATCCGCCTTCGGTGAACTTGCGTGTTGCGTCGGGCGTTGTTGTCGTGCCGCGCCATACGTTCGAGAATGCTGCCGTCTGCGACGATTCTCCTTCGCCCTTCAGTGCTGCGTATCGTGCGCTCACGGAGTAGCTGTTTGCCGTCGCCAGGTTTGTCAGGCTTTGCTGGCTTGCTGGTGTCTGGGCAATGAGCTTGCCGTCGCCATATACGTTGAATCCTGTGAGCGAGAAGCTTCCCAGCTGCGGCTTGTCCCAGCTGAGAGTGCCTTCGTGCAGTCGCACGTTCAGCGGCGCGTTCATGCCGTCGCCGTTCACGATGTAGGATATGATGGTCTTCTTTCCTTTTGTCTGAATCTCAACGCCTCCGTTCTCGAGGTCGAAGGGGAATTCTATGCCCTCCTCATCGACGGAGTAGTCCATGAAGGAAAGTGCTTCGACGCGTCCTGTGCCGTTAGCCGAGGACTTCGATTCGATGACGAAGAAGTACTTCACGGGCTTGTGCACATCGACGCCCGCCGTGAGGTCGGTCACGTCGTAGCCGAATTCCATTGCCTCGTGGTGCATGCCGTCTGTCCATCGTCCGAGCATGGGCGTTTCTGCGTCCACGCCGTCGTTGTCGCCGTCGCCGGCGTAGCGGAAGTGCTCCATCTCCACACTCGTCTTAGGCTCCGTTGCCGTCGTGTCCTGGCTTACGCCTGCCGACAGGCAGAGCTCCGAGCGTTTCGTGTACGCCATCTTTATTTTCAGCGTGCGCAGGGGGCGATAGTGCTTGCGGACGTAGTAGATTTCGGGCTGGTAGTAGCCGCCGGATGTTCCCACGGGCACGGCGTGCTTGTAGGGGCAGTAAATGAAGCCGGCGTTGCACCAGCCGCTGCCCCAGCTGTTGACGATGATCCATGCGCCTACCTCGTCCTTGGACTTTTCGCCGATGACGCCGTTGCCGTCGAGGTCGAACTCTATTTCGTCGTCGTAGCCGACGATGGTTAGTGCGTGGTCAACGGATTTTCCCCACGATGCCACGTATTTCTTTCCCACTACGCCGAGTTCCTTGTTCTTATCGGACGAGGGTATGTTGCGCCAGTCGCCGCCACTTGCTACGCCGATGCCGCAGATGCCTCCCACGCCTTCCCAGTCAGGGTCGCCGTTGTGGTTCCAAATCCAGTTCTTGACGAGTTCGCGCCCCTCCTCCGTCTGTACCGATATGGGGAAGTTCGCGCTGCGCTCGATGCGGTTGTTCATGGCCTGGTACCATTTGTCGTAGCCCTGCATCCATCCGAAGTCGTTCTGCGAGCAGTCCTGGTTGCCGAACAGCTTCGAGTATGTTGCGCCGCCGTATGTCGGCATGTTGGGGATTCCGTTTGCCGCCGCCATTGTTTCCTTTCCGCTGTTGCTGTTTGTCAGCAGCCACGTGAAGTGCGTCGGATAGCGGTTCTCGTCCTTTTTTCCGTTCGCCCTGCGCCAAGCGTTTATTTCGTAGGCGAACATGTAGTAGATTCTCGATGCACTACCGCACGAGCCGCCGTCCTGGTTGATGACAGGCGGGAAGTAGGTAGATGCGCCGTTGTTGACGCGCACGGGGCGCGTCTGCCCGTCGGCTCGTGGTGCGATTTTGCGCAGTCGCGGGTCGGGGCGCACGGCGTCAGAATAGTCGGGGTAGAGGCGGCGGTTCACTTCCTGCGCCTCCGCAGCCGTCAGGAGTGTGAAGGCTGCCATCAGAAGAGTAAAAAGTCTTTTCATGATATGGTGTTGTTTGGATTTCCAGCGACAAACATAGGCATTTCCTCGCGCACACGCAAACATCTTTTATAAAAAAGTGCTTCTACGCACACAGTTCTCCCTCCTTGTTCATAAACCACGTTTGTGGGACGAATATCCCACGTCTGTGGTTTCCATATCCCACGCTTGTGGGATGATTATCCCACGTCTGTGGTTTATGAACGAGAAGCCTTCTTGACGGGTGTTTCGTACCTTCAACCACACCGCCTGCTCGCAGGCTGTGAGCAATTTGTCGCGCTTTCTATATATAAATGTTTGGGCGCGAAGTATCTCTTGCGAGACATTCGCGCCCATCCAGCCATGAAGCCAAAGCTATTGCCTAATTTTCTACATATCGCAGCGCACAAGGCTGCGGTCGAGGCGTATGCCCTTGGGGCAACCGCGCGTGCCGGTAATGCAATAATGGTCAACGGAGGCGGAACCTACGGCAGCCATGAACATTCGGCGTATGCGCGCACATTTTTCGTTGATGGAGTTCGACAGCGGACTCGTCACGTCCAGCACGCTCTGCCGCATCTGCTCAGGTCGGCGGTAGGGCATGAGACGCTGGTAGTAGCCCATGAGTTCCTGCTGGTAGTCGGGCAGATAGCTGAACATGATTCCTTCCGGATGGTTGAGGAAAAGCAGATAGACAGACTTCTCCAACGGCGAGAGGCGCACCTCGCGTCCGAAGATCTGTGGGCCTTTTGCCTGCTTTATGGGCACTACGAAGAATCGTCCGTCGCTCTGGATGTGGAGTTCGTACTGCTGTTGGTTGTTTACGAGGAGTTCGCGTATGCTTTCCTCGTCAACCTTGAGTTCGCGTAGGCGTGCTATGGCGGCGCGAGCCTGCTGCATGGCGAGGCTGACGTCCCAGGAGCTGGCGGGCTTTGCGTTCTCGATGTCGCTTGCAAACCTGCCGCCTTCGAGAGCATCATGTTCGTCGACCGCTACGAGGACGAGAACACGATACGTTTCCGCGCATATCCCCTTACTCGCGAGCAGAAGGC
>ONWB01000147.1 GCA_900321445.1 uncultured Prevotellaceae bacterium
CTGTAGCGATGGTACTTTGGTGCGGGTTCTTCTTGATTGCTGCATATCTCGTCTATGCCCTTCTGCCCGAGGAGCGCGGCTTGCTGACTCTGAAGCCTTCAATGGTCGAGAACGTCACTCCCTCCCGCAAGGTTATCAACGCCTACATGATTATTTCCCTGCTCGCTATGCCTTACATGCTCTATGCGCTTGTGCGCTACGGCATAGAGAGGGGGGAAACGAACCTGTTCCTCTACATACGCCTCTCGTCGGTAGAGGCGGACTTCGACAAGCCTGAGTTCGGCCTAGCCATCTACCTCATCCCCATCGTGCCGGTGCTTCTCATCCTTGCATACGGCTATGTAAAGGAACGCTGGTTCAGGATCTTGGCTGTTCTTGTGGGTATCGTCTCGGGACTTACTACTATGTCGAAGACTACTTTCTTTGTCATGGTGATAACAATCCTGTACATACAGTATCGCCGCGGCAAGGTGAAGGTGGGGACGATGGTTGCCGTATTTGCCTTGTTCGTCGTTTTCAGCGTGTGGTTCCAGCTTATGCGTTCTTTCGAGAACGACGTTGACACCTTCTCGCCGACAGACATGCTCTCGGTATATACCTTGTCGCCGTGCGTGGCTTTCGACTATTATGCCCAGCCCATGTCGTCGCAGTTCCTCGGCGAGCACGTGTTCCGCTTCTTCTACGCCGTGGCGCATGCGTTTGGCAACGACATCGAGCCGGCAAGCAATATCCTGAAGTTCGTGGGCGTTCCTGAACTCACGAACACTTATACGATTCTTTATCCCTTCTATATCGACTTCGGGCTTGGGGGCATAGCCGTCTTTGGTGCTTTATATGGCCTGATGTTCGGCTTCTTGTATAGGCGAGGTCAGAAGCGCGACAACATTTACTTTGTCCTCTACGCATGCTTCCTCAACTATCTCGTCCTGCAGTTCGTACAGGAGAATTTCTTCTCGAATCTCTCACTTTCGTTGCAGTACATTGCCATCTCGATTCTCCCATTCCTCGTTGGGGGAAAAGGTGAGGGGAAAAAACAAGACCAGACATGAACAAGATAGACATACTACTTGCAACTTACAATGCCGAGAGCCACATTTCTGCACTCCTGCACTCCTTGCAGGACCAGACCTTTACGGAGTGGAGCTTAATTGTCCACGACGACGGCTCCTCCGACAAAACGCCAGCCATATTGGAGCGTTTTGCTTCTTCCGATGAGCGCATAACGGTTCTGCACGACGACAAGCGCTTTGGCTCTGCGCAGGGCAACTTTATGTACCTGCTAACCCAGTCGCAGGCTCCCTTTGCGATATTTTGCGACGACGACGACATCTGGCTCGAGGACAAGTTGCAGGTTCTCTACGAGAACATCTTGCAACGAGACAATACGATTCCACAGGCCGTATGGTGCAACTCCTACATGTACAAGCCGCAGACGGCCGAGATTGGCGGCAGCGCTACGCTGGCGATACTCAGTTCGCTACGCGACACGCTCTTCGCCAATTGCGGCGTACAGGGATGTGCCATCCTTTTCAATGCTGCTCTTCGCAACGTCTGTCTTCCTGCTCCTGAGGTGGTGGCAATGCACGACCATCTCCTTACTCTCGCCGCTTTGACTTTTGGCGAGATGACATACGTGCCGCGCCATTTGATGCTCTACCGCCGTCATGCTGACACAGTCACGGGCTACACCGTAGGACGCCGCTCCGAGAAAGTCCGCGGCTTCTTCGGCGCGGGAAAGGGCGTGCTTGATCCGCTCCACTTCCGTGCTGTCCGCAGTTTCTACGAGGCACATTGCGAGCAGATGACACCTGAAACCGATGCCGTCTTCCAGAAGTTTTTCGCTTTTGAAGGGCGCAGCCGCATTTCAAATGCCTTCCACGTCCTTACCGACGGCTTCTCGCTGTTTGGCCATCGCAGCATACTTATAGCCAAGTTGCTTCTGCGTCCGTTGTTCCCCAAGAAAAAGCCATGAGAATACTTCATGTTATAAACAACCTTGACTCTGCTGGTGCCGAGCGGCTCGTAGTGGATTTCGCCAAGGCGCAATGCGACGCCGGGCATGAGGCTTCCGTCCTCGAACTCAGCGGAAGGCGCACGCCCCTGTGTGAGGAACTTGAGTCGGCGGGCGTAGCGCTTCATACTCTTGGGCTTGGGGTATATAATCCGCTTTGCATCCTGCGCGCCCGACGCTATTTGCGCTATGCCGATGTCGTCCACGTGCACCTTTTCCCCTCGCAATACTGGGTGGCTGCGGCCCGTATGCTAACGCGCACAAAGGCCGTGTTTGTAACGACGGAGCACAATACCGACAACGTGCGTTGCCACTATTGGCTCACGACACAAACAGATCGCTGGATGTACCGCTGCTACGATGCTGCTACCTGCATATCGCCTGCAGTTGAGGAGTTCATGCGCGAACGCACTCGCGGCAGGTTGCCGCTGACGCTCATTGAGAATGGTATCAGCCTGCAACGCTTCCGCACAGCCCGCGCCGAGGGCGTGCGCGAGGCTCTGGGACTTTCCGCAGACGTCTTTTTGCTAATCCAGGTAGCGCGTTTCCGCCGCCAGAAGAATCAGGACTGCGTCCTGCGCGCACTTACGCACCTCCCCGATGACGTGCATGCGCTCTTCGTGGGCGATGGTCCGCGCCTCGACGAGTGTCGCGAACTTGCAGAGCGTCTTGGCGTTTCCGAACGCGCGCATTTCCTTGGTGCCCGTACCGACGTTCCTGCATTGATACAGGCTTCCGACATCGTCGTTATGTCCTCGCATTGGGAAGGCTTCGGCTTGGCAGCAGTTGAAGGCATGGCGGCTGGAAAACCTGCCCTCGCGTCGCGTGTCGAGGGGCTCTCGCAGGTCGTAGGTAACGAAGATTTGTTATTTAATCCCGATGACGACTTGCAACTTAGCAAAAAAGTTGTATCTTTGCGCGCCGATTCCGAGACCTATGCCCGTGCTGCCGAATATTGCAGGGCTCGCGCAGGCCTCTACGACATAGCAAACACGTCCCGCAGGCTCATTAAATTCTACGAGGACACAATAAACAAGACGCAGAAGCGTTAAAAGTTATAAATAAGGCATATTCATTACGCGTATGAAGCCCGCCCCAAAAAAGAGAAAGGTCATCTTCAGCGGTAACCACCTCTACGATATGATGAACTTCCGTGGATTTGTCATCCGACAACTCCAGAAGGAGGGTTATCAGGTTGTGGTCATCGCTCCCAAGCAGGGCGAGTTTGGTAATTCGCTCGCGCACCTGCCTAAGGGCGTGCGCCTCATACCCGTGAAGATGGACCGCTGCGGCACAAACCCCTTCCGCGACTATGCCTACTACCGTTCCCTCATACGCATCTACAAGAAGGAACGCCCCGACTACATATTCCACTATTCCATAAAGCCCAACATCTACGGCACCGTGGCCGCCACGCGCCTCGGCATCCCCAACACGGCGATGATAGCCGGCTTGGGATACGCCTTCTCGGAGGGTGGCTTCATGCAGCACATCGCCAACTTCATGTACAAGAAGGCTGTGCGCCACGCTTCCAACGTGTTCTGCCTCAGCCGCGACAACTACGACTATATCGTGCAGCGCGGCATCTCCTCCGAGGAGAAAACCATACTGCTCAAGGGTGGCGAAGGCGTTGACCTCAAGGCTTATCCCTTCAAGAAGAACGCCTCCTCGCACGTTCGCTTCCTTCTCGTTGCGCGTGTATTGGCGGACAAGGGCTACCACGAGTTCGTCGAAGCCGCACGCATCGTGCGCGAACGCTATCCCGACGTGCGTTTCCAGCTCCTTGGCACCATCGACCCCAAGTACCCCCTCTTCATCTCGCTCGAGAAGGTGACGGAGGACGTCGATAGCGGAGCCATCGAGTACCTCGGCGCCACCGACAACGTCGTTAGCATCGAAGGAAAGGCGGGCACCGTGGTCGTGCTCCCCAGCTACCACGAAGGCATGAGCCGCTCCCTCATGGAGGGACTTTCTATGGGTAAGCCCATCATCGCCAGCGACATACCGGGGTGTCGCGAAGCCGTTATTGAAGGTGTAAATGGTTTCCTATGCCAGCCCCGCAGTGCTGAGTCGCTCGCGCAGGCGTGCATACGTTACATCGAACTCTCTGCCGAGGACAAGGAGTTCTTCTCGCTTGCCAGCCGACGCCTCGCTGAGCAAGTTTTCGACATTCGCCGCGTCTATTCCGTGTACAAGGACGTCCTCGACGAGGCTCTTTCCCAGAAATAGTTTGGCCATTAGCCTTCGCCCAATGGGCACGTCTCTTGGCCGTTTGTTGTCGTAAAGGTTTGCGACAAGGTCATCGTCAGCGTCAAGGTCGAGATTTTCATTTCCACGTTTAGTTCTTCAGCGTCCTGCGCTGCTCGAGATTTTTTGCACGGACGAAGTGGGTGGTTTCCTCCCTTGAAAATGATTTTTCCTGCGTCGAAAAAACGTCGAAGTCCGTGCTCAAGATTGAGACGACGCGACGTCGTGATGCCCGATGCTGATGGTAGTTGAAGTTTTAGGCTTTTCGTTCGAAAATAGTCGCATAAATTTTCATCGAAAGCGCATTTCCTTTTGTCGTAGTGCAAGAAACACAGGATTACAGGCATAAAAAAGCAGGATAGCACAGCGTATTGTCCAGTCAGTGAAGGCCTGGGAACTTCTAAGTTTGGACGGGAGATTTGTAGCCTCCCTTAATTATAACGCGCTGAGTGCTATCCTGTAAGGCACGAATACGGCGAATGGCGCTATGTGCGTGTATCCTGTTCGCTGTATGTAGTAATAACGATTATTGTATGGTGATTATTGTCTGATGGTTCTAAAATTTTTCCTGCAACTTGTCGAAGGTCTTGAGGCCGCAGAGATAGTACAGGCGCAGGAGGCTCTTGGGAAGAATCTCGGGGATGGGTTCGCCTGTGCTCAGGCGCATGTTCTCCTCGCGCTGTGGGCGGAACTCATCGCGTCGGCGCTTGAACTCGCGACGTGCGCGCACTACGGCCATGAAATGGGCGCCTCCATCTGTAAGCAGCATCTTCAGGGCAGCCACGTAGTCGAGCAGGCACCTTACGCGCATGACGGGGCGCAGGTCGGCCTCGGGCAGATTCTTGTAGAGCATGAAGAGGTTGTTGCGGAAGTTCAGGAATGTCTTGCGCGGGCTTCCGGCGTTCAGCGTTCCGCCGCCAACGTGATAGACGACGCTTGCGGGGACACTATATATAAGATGTCCGC
>ONWB01000148.1 GCA_900321445.1 uncultured Prevotellaceae bacterium
GAATGCCATTGTTGGTATGTAGGGAACAGCGGTCTTTACTGCAATTGTCGTTGCCGTTTTTGTGTCCACACGTTTCCGCAAGCGGGCATCCCGCACATTTGGGGCTCTCGTCCTTTTGGTGCAAGTTCTTCCATAGTCTCCTTAAAGTGTATCCTGCACAAAATAGCAAGATGATTCCTACGATAATCCCTTGTGCCATACGAGTATCTTTAGAAGAATATACTGCCAATATGGTAGAAGCCTGCGGAGACGAGCCATGCAATGCCAGTCGTGTAGAGTGCTGCTGCCAGAGCCCATCGCCACGAGCCGCTTTCATTCTTTATCGCCACGATGGTAGCGATGCAGGGGAAGTACAGAAGAATGAACAGCAAGTAAGCATAGGAGGCGAGGGGAGTGATGCCGTCGGCAGCCATGAGGCTTTGCAGGCGCGAGAACTTGTCGGCCTCCTCAGGAACGCTCTCGCTGTCAGCAATGTCCGAGAGGCTCTCCAGCTCACCGAAGCTGTCGTCGTCGGCGTAGAGTATGCCGATGGTTGAGGCTACGATTTCCTTCGCGCCAACGCCTGCCAGTAGTGAAACGTCCAGTTTCCAATTGAAGCCTTGTGGACGGAATAAGGGCTCCACAACCTGTCCCAGACGTCCTATGTACGACTGCTCCTGCTGCTCCTGATTGCTGAGCGCATCGTTGTGCGGATAGTAGCCCAGCGCCCATACGATGATGGATGCCACAAGGATGATGCCACCCATCTTCTTCAGGTATTCCTTGCATTTCTCCCATGTGTGTCGTCCGATGGCTTTCGTCGTAGGCCATCGGTATGGCGGCAGTTCCATAACGAAAGGTGTGTCCTCGCCCTTGATGACGAGCGACGAGAACAGCTTGCTCATCAGTACAGCCACAAGTATGCCCACGGCGTAGAGCGAAATCATCACCCACGAGCGGTATTGCGCAGCGAAGAACGTGCCTGTAATCATTATGTATATCGGCAGGCGTGCCGAGCAGGACATGAAGGGCAGAATCATCATCGTTATAAGCCTCGACCGGCGGCTTTCGATGGTTCGCGTTGCCATGATTGCCGGCACGTTGCATCCGAAGCCCATGATGAGAGGTATGAACGATTTGCCATGAAGTCCCATTTTGTGCATCAGCTTGTCCATGATGAAGGCCGCACGCGCCATGTAGCCGCTGTCTTCCATGAAGGAGATGAAGAAGTATAGGATGAGAATCTGTGGCAGGAATACTATCACGCTGCCCACGCCAGCAATGGCGCCGTCCACGATGAGCGAGCGCAGCGAGCCTTCTGCCATGTGGCTTTCTACGAAGCTTCCAAGCCACGCCACGCCAGCCTCTATCCAGTCCATAGGGTACTGTCCGAGCGAGAATGTCGTCTGGAACATCACGAACAGCAACAGGAAGAAAATGGGGAAGCCTACATACTTGTTTGAGAGTATGTCGTCGAGGCGGTGCGTAATGCGATATGTGTCAGCCTTTGTGCCTTGGCGGAACTCCGCTTCCATCAGCGCACCATGTATGAAGCCGTACTTCGAGTCCATGATGGCCGTTTCCGAGTCCACCTTCGTCTCCTCCATCACTCGCGCCGAAGCCCTGTCGCGTGCGGCAAGTATGGCACGGGCATTTTCCGCATTCGTATGCCTCACGATGTTAGCGATGTGTGTGTCGTGCTCGAGGAGTTTCAGGGCAAGGAAGCGCGTGGAGTAGCGGGCGGCGAGTCCAGCCTCCTGCTTCAGGTATTTCTGAATGTGACTTATGCCGTCCTCTACCTCGTGCCCATAGTATATGTGGAGGTGGCGGGCTACGGCATTCGTTCCCTCATACACGCTTATGGCAGTGCGGAACAAGTCTTCGACGCCCATCCCCGTTTTGAAGGATGTCGGCACCATCGGTACGCCGAACAGCATTTGCAGCGTGTCGATGTTGAGGGCATCGCCGCGGTGCTCAAACTCGTCGTACATGTTCAGTGCGCACACCATTGGCAGGTGCATGTCCACGAGCTGCGTCGTCAGGTATAGGTTGCGCTCGAGGTTTGACGAGTCCAAGACGTTGATGATGACGTCTGGGTGCTTCTCCAGCAGATGCTCGCGCACATAGAGTTCCTCGGGCGAATAGCAGGAGAGGGAATATGTGCCTGGCAAGTCCGTAAGCAGTAGTTCGTAGCCCTCGAAGTTCGCATAAGCTTCTGTGGCATCCACCGTCACGCCGCTGTAGTTGCCGACGCGTGCGTGGGCGCCGCTTGCAAAGTTGAATAGCGACGTCTTTCCGCAGTTTGGATTTCCCACGATAGCAATGGAAATGCTTTCGTTCTTCGTCTGGCGCCTTGGAATGTCTGCACTGTCCGGCTCGAAGGATTGCGGAGAGTCCGCGCCATCCTGCGAGGGTGCCGGCAGCGGTCCCACTTCAATCAGGTCAGCCTCGTCGTGGCGCAGGCTGACTTCGTAACCCATTATCTTATATTTCACGGGGTCTTGGAGCGGCGCGTTCAGGAGCACTTCCACTTCCTTGCCTTTTATGAAGCCCATCTCCATTATGCGTTTGCGAAAGCCGCCGTGTCCCAAAACCTTCAGGATGATACCGCTTTCCCCCGTCTTCAACTCTGATAGTTTCATGCTTTTATCTATTTTTTCGGCTGCAAAGTTCGCACATTTCCAACTAAAAACCAATACTCATTTGTGAGTATTGTCAGATAACAAAGGTTGTCAAATAGAATACGCTACGTGCTTGGCTTTTCCTTGAATTCGAAGGAAAGTCAGATAAATTGCCTTTTCCTTTTCCGTTTTTAATACTTTTTCCTATCTTTGCCGCCGAAATTATGAAAATAAAGGAAGTCGCTGAGGCCCTTGAAAGGTTCGCGCCACTGCCGCTGCAAGAGAGCTACGATAATGCTGGCTTGCAGATTGGATTAACAGAGGCGGACAATCTGACAGGGGTCTTATTGTGTTTAGACGTCACTGAGGACGTCATTCGCGAGGCCGCCCAAAAGGGCTGCAACCTCATCGTCAGTCATCACCCGCTCATCTTCCGCGGCCTCAAGTGCATCGCGGACGAGACCATCGTGCAACGCTGCGTGCGCCTCGCCCTGAAAGAGAACGTCGCCATATATTCCGCACATACCAACCTCGACAATGTTGAGGGCGGAGTAAACTGGAAGATAGCCGAGCACCTCGGACTCACGAAAACGAAACCCCTCGTGCCGGGAACACCGTTGAGCGAAGGCTGGCAGACAGGTAGCGGACTGATAGGCGAGCTGCCCAAACCCGTGGAAGCCTATGAGTTTCTCGCAATGGTGAAGAGCGAGTTCAATGTCGAAAAGCTTTCCGCAAACCGTGTCCCCCGCGGGAGGATGATACGCCGCGTGGCACTATGTGGCGGAGCCGGAGACTTCCTCCTCGACGAATCTCTGCGACAGGGCGCCGACGCCTTCCTCACAGGCGAGATGCACTACCACCAGTATTTCGGCCTCGAGGATAGAATACTCATCGGTGTCCTTGGCCACTACGAAAGCGAACAGTACACCATACAGCTGCTGAAGGAAATCCTCGAGGTGGACGTGGATGATGTCCCCATATACGAAACGCAGTACAACACGAACCCCATACAATACCTGTAGCCAATATACAAAACATTATACAATAAACTCTTAAACCACATGGAGCACTCCTCAGAGTAGGCTCTAATACACAACACTATGGCAAAAAAGATTGACCCCGCCGACATGCCTGTCGAGCAGAAACTCAAGAACCTCTATCAGTTGCAGACGACGCTTTCGGAGATTGACCGCATCAAAACCCTGCGTGGCGAACTCCCCCTCGAAGTCCAGGATCTCGAGGACGAAATCGAAGGCCTCACCACCCGCGTCAATAAGTTCACGGAGGAAGTCGAAGGACTCAAGACCGAGATTGAGCAGAGGCGCGCAAAGATTGTGAAGGACCAGGAATTGCTCGAGCGTTACGACGGACAGCTTCGCGATGTAAAGAACAACCGCGAGTACGACATGCTGCAGAAGGAAATAGACTACCAGAAGCTCGACGTACAGCTCCACGAGAAGCGCATTGCACAGACAAACGAGCGCATAGCCGCCCTTACCGCCGACTGCCAGAAAGCTGAAGAACAGATCCGCGAGCGCACCGCCGACCTCGACATCAAGAAGTCCGAGCTCGACGACATCGTCTCAGAGACAAAGGCCGAGGAGGAAAAGCTCCGCGAAAAAGCCAAGTCCTATGAAGTGCAGATTGAGCCCCGTCTGCTGACAGCCTTCAAGCGTATTCGCAAGAACTCCCGCAACGGTCTCGGCATCGTATATGTACAGCGCGACTCCTGCGGCGGTTGCTTCAACAAAGTTCCGCCACAGCGCCAGCTCGACGTCCGTATGCGCAAGAAAATCATTGTCTGCGAATACTGCGGCCGCATACTCATCGACCCCGAACTCGCAGGTGTGAAGCTCGACAAGCCCGCAGAAGCAAAGCCCAAGCGCCGCTCAACGCGCAAGACTGCGAAAAAAGCATAAACGCATCATTCTACAATACCAAAGCCACGCGCAGCATCCCCCGCTGCGCGTGCTTTTTTATGCAATCCTCCACGCGCCACCGCTCGCGAACCTCCATCCATCACACGCCCTGCGTATATAATCCGCAAAACGAAATGTTCCGAAAAAATAAAACGAAGCGTTCCGCTCCGCAAAACGAAATGTTCCTTTTTCGGGTTCCCTCCCCACAACGCAAAACGCCTCAGATTTCTCTGGGGCGTTTCTGTTTCCAAACCATTTATATTTTCAGACGTTCAATTCAAACCTCACGTTCTCGTCACCTGCAAGTAGCTGCTCGGTGCGTTCTAAGTTGTTCTCGTATATATGTACGTTTCCGAGGTTCAGCGTTATGCTCTTCAAGGGCAGTTCTATCTGCCTTGCCATGAGGTAGAGGTGGTATATGTCAGACGGCAGACCGAGGTTTGCGTCGCTGCTTCGCTGGTAGGCTGACAGCACCAGTTCCCCGTCGTCTATCTGGAACTGCACGAGACTCAGGCATGGGGCTTGGTTGCTCTCTGCACCAGTCTCACCGAGGAACAGCACATAGTTCTTGCTGTTGCGCTTCTCGCGGTTTATCTTCGCAATGAGTGGAGGCAGTTTCTCAAAGTAGGTCGGGTAACTGTTCACCAGGACA
>ONWB01000094.1 GCA_900321445.1 uncultured Prevotellaceae bacterium
CGAGTCGGCATTCTATCACGCCATAGTGCCCGTAATTCGTTGGATTGACGACAAACAGGCTGGGCGCGAGCGCGAAATCATATACATAGCCTACGAGACCATGCGCGATGCCTATGGTAAGGCGGCTTCTTCGCTTCGCAAGGCTTTCCGCATGCTTATTGAAAATTATCAGGTGTACCTCGTGTGTCCCGCGTCATCGGATTTGGAGAGTTTTGCTGAGATGTATGCATGGATTCTTGACCAGTTTGACGCTCCTGCCTACGACCACGTCATCTTCACAAACCGCCGCGATCTTCTCTACGGCGACTATCTCATAAGCTTTGGCGAGGACAAGGATTTCTCGGGAACTCTCATAGAATTTGGCTCCGACGAGATGAAGACGTGGGAACACGTCATCACTTTCTTCGAGAGGCTGAATCCGTAAAGGTTTGTTATGAAAACGAAATCCCCACACAGGTGTTGCTTGTGTGGGGATGTTTTTGTTTTGCTTTTGTGCGCCTTTAGTATTCTACGTCTATGAGGAAAAGGGCGTTGGCGGGTACGGAGTCGGAAGCGGCACAGCGGTCTTTCTGATTGATGATTTGCTGAAACTGCTGTAGCGTGATGCGTCCGCGTCCAACGTCGATGAGTGTTCCCACGATTGCCCGAACCATGTTGCGTAGAAAGCGGTCGGCAGATATTTCGAATCTCCAGAATCCGGGTTCTATCTCCTCCCACCTTGCCTGTGTGACGTGGCAGATGTTTGTCTTCGTGTCGGTATTCACCTTGCTGAAGCTTGTGAAGTCGCTGACGTCGAGCAGCATCTTTGCGGCCTCGTTCATGAGTGCGAAGTCGAGAGGGTAGGAGTAGCATGCTGCGTAATGGCGTCGGAAGGGATTCTTCTCGGTATATATATAATAATGATACGTGCGCGAGAGTGCGTCGAAGCGGGCGTGTGCGTCAGACTTTACGGGGCGCAAGTCGCTGACGGAAATGTCTGCGGGCAGCAGGCGGTTCAGCTTGTACACGATATCCTCGGGCATGCGGCAGTCCTCGTCCGTATCGAAGTGGGCGACCATTGTCTTGGCGTGGACTCCTGCGTCTGTTCGTCCGGCTCCTGTGGTAAGGATTTCCTGGCGCAACAGTGTTGAGAGTGCGCGGTTCAGCTCTTCCTGCACGCTTGGCGCGTTAGGCTGTAGCTGCCAGCCGTGGTAGGCTGTGCCATCGTAGGAAAACGTGATGAAATAGCGCATAAGCTGTCTTAAATATAGATGCCGCACCTCAGGACGAAGTACGGCATCTGTCGTTTGTGCGAATTGTCTTGTTCGATTAAGCCTCTGCGGGAGCCTCTTCTTCAGCTGCGGGAGCCTCTTCCTCGGCTGCGGGAGCTTCTTCCACAACTTCTGCGGGAGCTTCCTCGGCTGCGGGAGCCTCTTCTACAACTTCTGCGGGAGTCTCTTCCTCTTCGGGAGCGTTCTCAGCCACAACTGTGAAGGGCACCTCAACGGCAACCTCCTTGTGGAGCTTCACGCTTGCTACGAACTGGCCGACTTCCTTCACGTCCTTGACGACGATGGTCTTGCGGTCGATTTCGAAGCCCTGTTCCTTGAGTGCCTCAGCAATGTGGAGGGCGTTGACGGAGCCGTAAACCGTGCCAGTCTTGCTAACCTTGGTAGCAATGACGATGGGCTTGACTTCGCGGAGCTTCTCGGCGAGAGCTTCTGCGTCAGCCTTGATCTTGGCGAGCTTGTGTGCGCGCTGCTTGAGTTCTTCTTCGAGAGCCTTCAGAGCGCTCTTGCTTGCGATGACAGCCTTACCAGTAGGAATAAGATAGTTGCGTCCGTAACCGTCCTTGACGTTTACGACGTCGTCCTTGTAACCAAGGCCCTGTACGTTTTCTTTAAGTATAAGTTGCATAGTCTTGTTCCTTCTTTTAGGTTATTTCATCAAGTCAGTTACGAATGGGAGCAGAGCCAGGTGGCGTGCGCGCTTTACGGCCTGAGCCACGCGGCGCTGGTACTTCTGGCTTGTACCCGTGATGCGGCGGGGAAGAATCTTACCCTGCTCGTTGAGGAAGCGCTTGAGGAATTCGGGATCTTTGTAGTCGATGTACTTGATGCCGGTCTTGCGGAAGCGGCAGTACTTTTTACGCTTTGTGTCGATTGACGGAGCCGTCAGGTAGCGGATTTCAGATTGTGCTTGTGCCATAGATTAGTCCTCCTTTGTTTGTTTTTTGTTACGACGACGCTCTGCATACTGTGCAGCATACTTTTCGTTCTTCACTGTAATGAAGCGAAGCACGCGCTCGTCGCGACGGTAAGCAACTTCCAGCTTCTCGATAACCTGCGGTTCAGCCTTGAACTCGAGGAGACCGTAGAAACCAGTGGATTTCTTCTGAATGGGATAAGCCATCTTCTTGAGGCCCCAATTCTCTTCATTGATAATCTCGGCGCCCTGGGAGGTGAGAAGATCTTTGAATTTTTCGACCGTCTCCTTCATCTGTTGGTCAGACAAAACGGGAGTAAGGATGAAGACGGTCTCGTACTGATTCATCATACGAATTGATTAGTTTGTTAGTTGATTTTAAGTTATTTAGAACTTTTTTGCCCATTTTGAGCGCACAAAAGTACAACTTTCTTCCGATACAGCCAATATTTTTTGCAATTATTCTCAGTTTCTGCCTTGTTTAGGCTGGAACAATGCCCCGTCACAAAAATGTGCGGGGCATTTGTCTTGCCGTTGTGCGAGTGCTATCGTATGAAGAGCAGCTCACGGTATTTTGGTAGCGGCCACGCCTCGTCCTCGACGATAAGTTCGAGCTTGTCGATATGGCGGCGAATCTTCTCGAGGTAGGGTAGTACTTCGTCGTGGTAAGCTATGGCGCGTTCGCGTTCGCCTTCGATATGGTTTGCGCGTTTGCGCGCTTCCGTCATCTGTTCTACTCCCTCGGCTATTGCGTCGGCATGTTGCCCCACCTGTATGACGAGGTTCATGTTGCGTGCGCAGAGTTTCTCGCTATCCGTTCCGAAGAGGTTTCGTAGCGATTCCATGCCTCGTGCGAGTTCCGCCTGATAGCGCATGGCTACGGGGAGAATGTGGTTGAGGCTGAGGTCGCCGAGTACGCGGCTCTCGATCTGCACCTTCTTGTAGTAGGTTTCCCACTTTATGTCGTTGCGGGCGCGGAGTTCGTGTAGGTTCATGACGCCCATGTGTTCGAACATTCTCACGCTTGTCTCGTCGAGGTAGCGGTCGATGACGAGAGGGGTTGATGTTTCGCAGTCGAGGCCTCGTGCGCGAGCCTCCTGCTGCCATTCTTCTCCGTATCCGTTTCCTCCGAAGCGTATTGGGCGCGTGGCTTGTATGTCCTCCTTCAGCACGTGTAGTATGGCGGCGGTGTCGCCTCCAGCCTTTTCGACGCGGGTGTGGAATTCGTCGAGGGCTTCTGCTACGGCCGTATTGAGGGCTATGAGGGCGCTTGCGCAGTTTGCGCTACTTCCTACGGCTCGGAACTCGAAGCGGTTTCCTACGAAGGCGAAGGGCGACGTGCGGTTGCGGTCGGTATTGTCGATAAGAAGTTCGGGAATCTGCGGTATGTCGAGTTGCAGGCCTTGCTTCCCCTTCATGCGCAGGACGTCCTTGGTGTCGTTTTCGGAGATGTGGTCGAGAAGTTCCTCAAGCTGTTTTCCGAGGAAGGATGAGATGATGGCGGGCGGCGCCTCGTTGGCTCCGAGTCGATGTTCGTTTGTTGCGGACATGATGGATGCCTTCAGGAGTCCGTTGTGGCGCAGTACGCCCTTTAGTGTTTCGACTATGAAGACGGCAAATCGAAGCTGTTCCTCGGCGGTGCGCCCTGGTGCGTGGAGCAGTGTGCCTCGGTCGGTCTGCAGCGACCAGTTTTCGTGTTTTCCGCTTCCGTTGACGCCAGCGAAGGGCTTTTCGTGGAGCAGGCATTGGAAGCCGTGCTTGTGTGCAATCCTTCGCATTAGCGACATGAGGAGCATGTTGTGGTCAACGGCGAGGTTGCATTCTTCGTATATGGGTGCGAGCTCGAACTGGTTTGGCGCCACCTCGTTGTGTCGCGTCTTGACGGGTATGCCGAGCTGCAGGGCGTTTATCTCCAAGTCCTGCATGAAGGCCTGCACGCGTTCGGGTATGGCCCCGAAGTAGTGGTCGTCCATCTGCTGGTTCTTGGCGGCGGAATGTCCCATGAGTGTGCGTCCCGTGAGCATGAGGTCGGGGCGTGCTGCGCAGAGGTCTTCGTCCACGAGGAAGTATTCCTGTTCCCATCCGAGGTTGCATGTGACGTGCGTCACTTCCTTGTCGAACAGTTGCGCGACTTTCGTGGCGGCCTTGTCGAGTGCGGCGAGCGCCTTCTTGAGCGGTGCCTTATAGTCGAGGGCTTCGCCCGTATATGCTATGAATACGGTGGGAATCATCAGCGTGTCGCCGATGATGAAGACAGGGCTTGCGGGGTCCCATGCCGTATATCCTCGTGCTTCGAACGTGGAGCGTATGCCTCCGCTTGGGAAGCTGCTGGCGTCGGGCTCCTGCTGCACGAGCATCTTTCCCGTGAACTCCTCGATAAGTCCGCCTTTGCCGTCGTGCTCGATGAGGGCGTCGTGCTTCTCGGCCGTTCCCTCGGTGAGGGGTTGGAACCAGTGGGTGCAGTGTGTCACGCCCATGTCCAGCGCCCACCGCTTCATGCCTTGCGCCACGCTGTCGGCGACTTCGCGGCTTAGGGGTGCTGCCTGCTCGATGGCGCGTCGTAGGGCGCGGTATGTATCCTTCGGCAGGTAGCGGAACATCTTTTCCTGGTTGAAGACGTAGCGGCCGAAGTATTCTGACGGACGCTCTGCGGGTACGGTAATGTTGAGGGGCTTCTTCTTGCTTGCGGCCTCGTAGGATTGAAAACGGAGATTCATTTTGATTTGACTATTTGACTATTTACTATTTGACAATCTTTTTACTATCTGACAATCTGATTATCTGACAATCTTTCGATTTACTATTAGACTTTCAAGAATAATCTCTCGCCCTACTGCTGTATGCCGGCTTCTTCGAGTGTGCAGACTTTCAGGTAGCGATAGACGCTCTCCTTGTCCACAGTGTAGAGGTAGGCGTCGTTTTCGTCGGTGCCGAACTCTACGTACTCGAGTCGCATCCAGGTTGTGTCGGTTTCGTCGGAGACGTTTGCCAGATAGACCATGTCCTTGTCGAGCTTGGCGTAGTACACTTTGTTTTCGCCTTTCGCGTAGTTATGGATGACGACGTTCTCGCCTTCCACTTCGCCGAAGAAGAACTTCTGTTCGTCTTTTTTCTTCGTGGGGTACATCTTCGTAACCTCCACTCCGGCCTGATACGTTCCGTAGTATAGCAGCTTGGTGATGTGCGCAGGCTCGAAGATGCTTTTCCATTTGAAGTCCTTGCCGGGAATCCTCTGTTGTGCGGATGCTCCGATGCAGAATATGGCGGCAAGAATCAGGAGCGTGCTTATTCGTTTCATGCGATTCTGGCTTTATTTGTGTGTGGATTTATCCTTCTCTGAGCCTTCTCATGGCCTCTACGCAGTCCTCGCGCGTTCCGAAGGCTGTGAGGCGTATGTATCCCTCGCCGCTGGGGCCGAAGCCTACGCCTGGCGTGGATACGATGTTGTACTTGTGGAGGAGTTCCTCCCAGTATTCCCATGATGTCATGCCTTCGGGCACGCGGAACCAGATGTACGGTGCGTCCTCGCCTCCGAACACTTTGAGTCCCTTTTCGGTGAGGGCTTCGCGCATGATGCGTGCGTTCTCCATGTAGTAGTCGATGGTTTCCTGCACCTGTCGCTTTCCCTCGGGCGTGTAGATGGCTGCTGCTGCGCGTTGTACGACGTAGGGCGTGCCGTTGAACTTCGTGCATTGGCGACGGTTCCAGAGGGGGTTCAGCTGTACTTTCTCGCCCGTTGCGGTACGCGCTACGACGTCCTTTGGTACAACGGTGAATCCGCATCTGAGGCCTGTGAAGCCTGCCGTCTTGGAGTAGCTGTGGAACTCTACGGCGCACTTCTTGGCTCCTGGGATTTCGTAGATGCTGCGTGGCACGTCGTCGTGGCGTATGTATGCTGCGTATGCTGCGTCGTAGAGGATGAGGGCGTCGTTGGCGAGCGCGTAGTCCACCCATTTCTGTAGCTCCTGTCGGCGCAGTACGGTTCCCGTGGGGTTGTTGGGGTAGCAGAGGTAAATCATGTCGGGTGCCTTGGTGGGCAGTGCTGGCGTGAAGTTGTTTTCGGCGGTACATGGTGCGTAGGCGATGTTGCTCCATCGTCCGTCGGCGAAGTCGCCAGCGCGTCCTGCCATGACGTTTGAGTCGATATATACGGGATATACGGGGTCGGTGATGAGTACGGTGTTGTCGCGTCCGAGTATGTCGCCGAAGTTTCCGGTGTCGCTTTTCGCTCCGTCGTTGATGAAGATTTCGTCGATGCCGATTTCTACGCCTCGTGGCTGGAATACATTGTCGACGATGGCTTGGCGCAGGAAGTCGTAGCCCTGCTCGGGGCCGTAGCCGCGGAATGTCTCGCTCTTAGCTTGCTCGTCCACGGCTTTGTGGAGGGCTTCGATGACGGCTGGCGCGAGTGGGCGCGTCACGTCGCCAATGCCGAGGCGGATGACGGGTGCGTCGGGGTTTTCGGACTTGTACTTTGCCACACGCTGGGCAATATCTACGAAGAGGTAGTTCTTCTGAAGTTTCAGGAAGTTGGAGTTGAGGGTTATCATAATTTATTTTTTAAGTTACAAGTGACGAGTGACAAGTGACGAGCTTGTTTTTAGTGACGAGTGACAAGTGACGAGCTTTTTTTTAGTTACGAGTGACGAGCTTCTACCGCCGCTGTGGTATATCAATTTTTACTTTTTACTTTTTACTTTTTACTTGTCACTATACTTGAATTTCCCCACTAAACACGGTTGTGGCGGGGCCTGTCATCATGACGTGGCCGTTGGCAGGGAGTTCGATGGTTAGGGCTCCGCCGTCCATTACTATCTCTACGCGTTCGGCGGCGCGTCCTGTGAGGTGGGCGGCTACGGCTGTTGCGCAGGCTCCCGTCCCGCAGGCCATTGTGATGCCCGTGCCGCGCTCCCATACTCGCATGCGTATGCTGCCGTCGGGGCGCACGGTGGCGAACTCGATGTTGCAGCGTTCGGGGAAGATGGGTGCGAGTTCGAGGGCGCGTCCTTCGCGCTCTACATCGAAGCTCTCGACGTCGTCGATGAAGCATACGAAGTGGGGGTTGCCCATGGATACGAAGGTGCCGCGATGGCTCACGCCGAGGTTTTCGACTACGCCTTCGCGCATGGCTCCGTCGGGGGTTGCCATCTGCGAGGGTACGGCGAGGGCTGCCTCGCCCATGTCCACGGTGACGCTCTCGACGAGGCCGTCGTCGCCGAGGTGGAGGTTCAGGATTTTGATGCCCGAGAGGGTTTCGAGGTTGATGACGGTCTTCTGCGTGAGGCCGTTGTCATAGACGTACTTGGCTACGCAGCGCACTCCGTTTCCGCACATGCGGCCTTCGGAGCCGTCGTTGTTGAACATGCGCATGCGGAAGTCGCCCTGCGGCGTCTCGGGCGGGCAGATGAGTATGAGTCCGTCGCCGCCGATGCCCTTGTGGCGGTCGCTCCATGCGACGGCGAGCTCCTCGGGATTGTCTATCGGGAAGCGGGCGGCATCTACATATACGTAGTCGTTGCCGGCGCCGTGCATCTTCGTAAATTCTATTTTTCTCGACATGTGTAAGGGGGTTGTTTCGTTTGAAGTTCGCGCAAAAGTACGAAAATTCTCATATTTATACCCTCTGAATGATGCAAAAATTTCTTAACTTTACTTTTTTTCGCCTCCGAGTTGCTGGATTTCGCATCTTTGACGTACATTTGCAGGCACGAAACATCACATTTTTTACATAAAAACGGACAAAATCATGAAAGAACTGAAAGGAACAAAGACGGAGCAGAACCTGCAGACGGCTTTCGCCGGCGAGTCGCAGGCCCGCAACAAGTACACTTACTACGCATCGAAGGCTAAGAAGGACGGCTACGTGCAGATAGCGAAAATCTTCGAGGAGACGCGGACATGTACGCGCAGTTCGCCCGCGAGGCCCGCGAGGAGGGCTTCGACGACATTGCCGCGAAGTTCGAGATGGTGGGAGCCATCGAGAAGCACCACGAGGAGCGCTACCGCCGCCTGCTGAAGAACATCCAGGACGCCGTGGTGTTCAGCCGCGACGGCGACTGCATCTGGCAGTGCAGCAACTGCGGACACATCGTCATCGGCCCGAAGGCTCCCGAGGTGTGCCCCGTCTGCGACCATCCGCAAAGCTACTTTGAGCTTTTGAAGGAAAACTACTAAGCTCAACTTCAAAAGCTCACGAACCTCGCAGCATACGTCAGCCCGTGCGGACGGAGTTCGCACGAAGGCTGGTGTGCGACAGGCGAGGCAAGATAAAATCTCAAAAAAAACAAAAACTTAATTTTTTCGTGTCATTCGAGAGATTTGTGTTCGAAAATCCTGAGCTTTTGAGTTAGCGTTAAAACGAAAGAGAGTCCCCTTACTTGGGGGGGCTCTCTTTCCGTAGAGTTTGGTTTCCTGATTTAGGTTGACCACAAATATGTCTAAACCCTAAAAAAAGTTGACTCTGTTAGACATTAAAACTTGTTTTTGTTGACTATATAGATAAAAAACCGAATTATCTTGCACTTCTTGCACCCAGTACTCATTATCAAGCAGTTAGCCCCTATAATCTTGCACCCCATCTTGCACCCATCCTGCACCCAAGTTGCACCTAACCATAGCGTGGGTGCAGGATGGGTGCAAGATGGGTGCAACTTAGGTGCAAGATAATTTAACGTAACTATCTGAGTTTCAGTGCTGGGTGCAAGAAGTGCAGGATTCTCAGACTTTAAAGTCGTATGTAGTGACATAGTGATTGCATCTTAAAGCAGAAGGCTTGAAAAAACATATTTTCCGTATCTTGATGAAAAATACTCGCATCTCGATGAAAGATTCTCGCATCTCGATGAAATTTTCTCGCATCTTGATGAAAGATTCTCGCATCTCGATGAA
>ONWB01000153.1 GCA_900321445.1 uncultured Prevotellaceae bacterium
GGATGCCCTGCGCGGCTTGGGTGCCGACATCGAATATGTTGAAAACGAAGGATTTCCGCCCCTGCGTATTAGTGGACGGTGCCTTAGGGGCACATCCATAAGCGTTCCCGCTGGCGTTTCCTCGCAGTACATATCGGCTCTCCTCATGATAGCGCCATACGTAGAGGGAGGCCTGCACCTTGAACTTGAAGGCGAGGTGGCTTCGCGGCCTTACATCGAGATGACGAAGTCCCTCGTTGCAATGTTTTCGCAGGAGAAGCCCCATACATACCACGTGGAGCCCGACTGGAGCGCCGCTTCCTATGCCTATGAACTTGTAGCGCTCTGCCCTGACACTGATGCGCACCTCTCCCTACCAGGACTTCGCGCTGATAGTTTGCAGGGCGACAAACGCGTGGCAGACTTCTTTCTCCCATTGGGCGTCAGGACAAGTTTTACGGCTGAAGGTGCCATAATCACAAAGGTGCCACGTTCCTCAGAGCCTCTCCACTTGGATTTCAGCGAGCAGCCCGATTTGGCACAGACGCTCGTTGTCGCATGTGCGATGCTACGCCACCCCTTCCGCTTCACAGGACTGAAAAGCCTGCGCATCAAAGAGACGGATCGCATAGCAGCCTTGTGTACGGAACTTGAGAAAATTGGCGTCACACTGACGGTGAGCGGCGACGACGCCATCGAATGCACCCGTTTTCCGCAGTCGTGGCCTGCATTTCCTATAAGCATCGCAACATATTCCGACCATCGTATGGCGATGTGCTTTGCGCCTGCGGCATACCTCCTTCCACAACTGAAGATTGAGAATCCAGAAGTGGTCTCGAAGTCATTCCCCACGTTTTGGGATGAAATCAGCGAAATCACCCACCACACTACGGAACACGCCTCGTGCTCACTCTCGGGTATATGCACCCTCAACTGCGACGATGAAATATTCGCGGAAGAGCCTGAATACTACGACGACGAGGAGCTTGACCGCTTTCGCGGACGTCGCGCCACAGACTATTCTGCAGAGGAAACCAACGAGTTTGAAGAGGTCATGACGACAATGCGGCCTGACGAGGTGCATGGCTGGCTCCACTCCCTCGAACTGCGAGGGCTACAACTCCCCATAGCCCTCCACGACGCAGCTATGATACTTGTGGAAGAGTCTTCTTCGCACACCTAAACACAATAAACAAGAACTTTTTCAGTTTAATTTAAAGAAAAGTCGAACCATTTTGCTAAAACAAGCACGACATATCGCACGCATGGCAAGCATCCTCACATTGCTCGCCATAGCGCTTTTGTTCGCCGCATGCTCCACGAAGCAGAATACGGCGCGAAGTCGTGCGTGGCAATCGTTCACAGCGCGCTACAATACCTATTTCAATGGCCACGAGGCATATAAACTCGGCATGGAAGCCAAGGAAAAGGGCGTCAGCGACAACTATACCGAACTCCTACCATTCTTCATGGTCGGCAACGAGAAATCGGCACAACTGGGGAAGGGGAACTTTGAAACTGCCGTAACGAAATGCGAAAAGGCCATACAACTCCACTCTATAAAGAGTAAGCCGAAGATGGATCCTGCGAAACGCCGCACGGAAAAGGCTAAGCAGTATCTGGCACGCAAAGAGTACAACCCTTTTCTTAAGAACGCGTGGCTGCTGATGGGGCAGGCACAGTTCCAGAAAGGCGACTACCTCGAGGCGGCATCAACATTTTCATACATCACACGTCTGTATGCAGCAGAGCCAGCAGTGGCTAACGAGGCTCGCGCATGGCTGGCGAGATGCTACGCAGGACTGGACTGGTTCTACGATGCCGAGGACGTGCTGGCAAAGATGAGCCGCGACAGCCTCTCGCGTAGAACCCTCCGTGAGCGAGATGCCACAATGGCAGACCTCCTGCTGCGTCAAAAACGATACGAGGATGCCATCCCATATATCGAAAAGGCCGTGCGCCAAAGCAAGGGAGGCATACAGCGCGCACGCCGCTACTTCCTCCTTGGGCAAGTGCAACAGCTTCTAGGACGCAACGGCGATGCCTACCGCTCGTTCTCGAAGTGTATAGCACAAAGCCCTCCCTACCAACTTGCATTCAATGCCCGAATACTTCGTACTGAGGTGATGGGCGAAGGACGCGGAAAGTCGCAGCTGCAACAGTTGCGACGCATGGCTCGCTCAGAGAAGAATAAAGAGTATCTCGACCAGGTATATTATGCCATCGGCAACGTGTATCTCGCACAAGCCGACACGGCATCTGCCATAAACGCATACGAGACAGGACGTCAGAAGGCTACGCGCAATGGTGTGGAGAAAGGAGTCCTGCTACTCCGCTTAGGGCAAATATACTGGGACCAGCGCCGCTTCGACAAGGCACAAGGATGTTACAGCGAAGCCATCAACCTCATCGACCGCTCACGCTCTGACTACAACGAGATGATGCGACGCTCGAAGATTCTCGACAAACTCGTACCCTACACCTCGGCAGTATTCCTGCAGGACAGCCTACAGTCGCTCGCCGACATGAGCGAAGAAGACCGCAACGCGGCCATCGACCGCGTCATCGAGGCTCTCGTAAAGAAAGAGAAAGAGGAAGCTCGTGCGCGAAAGGATTCCGCAGCTAATGCACGTGCAAGTGAAATGGGACTCACGGACGAGGGACCCGAGGACGTGACGGCACGCCGACGCCCTGGAGCCAATCAGGGGCAGAGCCAGACATGGTACTTCTACGACCCTATGCTCGTAGCACAAGGCAAGGAGGACTTCCGCAAACGCTGGGGAAGCCGCAAGAACGAGGACAACTGGCGGCGTGCAAATAAGACCGTCATACAAATGAGCGAAGATGAGGGCTACGACTACGAAGCCGAGGACAGCCTGCAAGCCCTCCAGGACAGTCTTGCAATGGCGGAAGGTGCGGCAGAGAGCGACTCTGTATTGTCTGAGGACAACGACCCCCACAAGCGAGCATACTACCTCAAACAGATTCCTTTCACTACAGATCAGCGCGAAGCCTCGAACCTCATCATCATGGACGGCCTCTACAACGCCGGTATCATCGAGAAGGACGAACTCGAGGACTTCCCCTTAGCCGAGGAAACCTTCCTCAGGCTTACACGCCAGTATCCTACATACGAGAATCGCGCTGATGCCCTGTATCAACTCTTCCTACTATATTCGCGCTGGGGGAGGACTGCCGATGCCGACCGCTGTCGCGACCTCATGGCAGAAGAATTTCCCGATAGTAGCATGACAAAGCGCGTTCTCGACCCCAACTATTTCACAATGGCACGCTTTGCACGGCAAATGGAGGACTCGCTATATGCCGCGACCTACAACGCATACCTTACACACCAGGTTGAGGCGGTGGAGACGAACTATCAATATTCCTCGCAACACTATCCAACGGGACTTAACCGTCCTAAGTTCATATTCTTACACGCCCTCTCACGCATAGGCCGCATCGATGGAAAGGATATAGCACAGGAACTCCGCGACCTCGTACGCGAATACCCTGAAAGCGATGTGTCGAAACTGGCAGGAACCATTGTTAATGGCCTCGACTCGGGACGCTCCTTTGCAGGTACGGGTTACAACCCAGGCTCACTTTGGGACCAGCGCAGCCAAATGGCAGATTCCATTGCAGATGGTGACACAGAGTCCGCGACTCTTTCCGCAGAACGAGAAACGTCGTTCGTTATCCTCATTGCAGCGCCTCGCGACTCCATTGATATCGACCACCTCCTCTACGGCATCGCCCACTATAACTTCACCAACTTCTACATACGTAGCTTCGAGATGGAGAAGGTTGTGGACACCCACCTGACGCAACTGCGCATAAAAGGCTTCCGCAGCTACGACGAAGCCCACGCCTACGCACAGGAGATTTATGCCCTGCCGAACATCGCCGAAGATCTGAATCACGCACGCACATTCCTGCTTTCGGCACATAACCTCGCTCTCATAGGCAAGCGCTACAGCTTCGAGGACTACCAGACTTTCTTTGATGAGAACTTCTCGCAGATAACGCCTGAGCCAAACATCACCCTTGACGATGCACCACCTTCTAAGGAGAACTATGCCGACGAGCCTGAACACATTTATCCTCTCAAAGTAAAAGAACCTGAAAAGACGACAGAGGGAACTCCCGTGGTTACGGAAACTCCTGCAGAAACTTCTGAGACACCAACAGCACCAACGACACCTGCAGACGCCGACGACGAGAAAGAACCCGCAACTCCCACTGATAGCGAAGGCGAAGAGACCTATGACGACGAGCCGCAGGTGAATCCCCTACTCCCATCCCGCACCGACGATGTGGAAGACACCGAAGATGTTATGGACGATGAAGAGGCCGACGAAGACGTTGAAGAGGAAGATGAGGCGGAAGAAGCCGAGGAGTATGAGGAAGACACAGAGGGTTCAGACATTCCTGAAGATACTGACGACACAGAAGACTCCGAGGATTCAGAGGACAACGAGGACAGTGATAAAAACGAGGATTCTGAGGATTCCGAGTAATGCCTCTTTGTCTGAGAGCATTTTCCCCTACACACTTATTCGCAAGGTTTCGAGATAAGTGTGTTTTTTTTGTTATTATTTTTCGTTATCAATTCTTTTCTCTATCTTCGCCCCCAAATATCATCTAACAAACAAAAAACGACGAAACAATGAGAAAACTTTTCACCCTTTTCGCAATGTGCGCGTTATGCGTTGTTGCATCTTTTGCCGAAAGCGTTACTATAACGGTTTCGCCCTCGACAGGACAATGCCTACGTGGAGGTTCCTCTGCCGTAAGCGGAGCAGGAAGCTATTACAGCACATGGAAATCTACGAACACTACACCGCAGTTGACGCTTAGCACGTCGAAAAACGATATGTGGATACACACGGACGGTAGCAGCGTACACTATTTTGGTGGCGTGACCTTCACGATGACGGTTCCCGCGGGATATGCCATCACGGGCTACAGCTTCGACTTCGTGGGCTACGAAGGAAACAGCAACAGCTACACTACACGCCGCAGTTACGGACGAGGACGGTAACGAATACGAATGTACCGCCACGACATCTGGACGTGTGGAAGTAACAGACATTGAGACTATGTCAACGAAGTTCAATGTCGTTGGCCCCGTGTCTGGAAACGGAAATGTCCTCGTCACAAACTTTAAGGTCGTTGTTGACAAGAACACGTATCCTACGCTGCAGCCCTTCGAGACGACGACCATTACAGCGGGGCAGTTTGCTGAGGATACGCCTTGGTACACCTTCGAGGTGAAGGCGTTCGGCCGCCAGGCGTACCGCATCGGTGACAGCA
Organism: uncultured Prevotellaceae bacterium; assembly: GCA_900321445.1. GTDB lineage: Bacteria > Bacteroidota > Bacteroidia > Bacteroidales > Bacteroidaceae > Alloprevotella. The sequence goes on from ONWB01000153.1 coordinate 5,296, forward strand.
GCGTGGGCATTCAGTCGAACAATCCGCTCAAAGAGGACGACGCGTACCTATGGTGCTTTGTCGGCAGCCGCGAGACGGGTTTCAAGATCTACAACAAGGCGGCGGGCGCAACGAAGTGCTACGCCGTAAATAGAGGCTCGCTCGCTAATGGCGCTGCTCCCGAATTCGTCGTTGAAAGCAGTATGGACGAGGGCACGTACGACAACCTTTGGTATTTTACGGCATCGACATCAGACCCCTCAATGAAGGGCTACAAGCCAGTGTATCTGAGCCCGTCCTCGAATAGCTCGTATGCCGACGGCCGCGATGCAGGTTCTACATTCACCATCTGCCCGCAGGGGCGTGAAAACGAGGAAGCGGTATTTGCCACAGGCATCAGCCTCAGCCAGACTTCGCTTACCATGATGAGCATCGGCCAGACAGTTGCGCTTACCGCCACTGTGGCACCGAGCAACGCCACGAACAAGAGCGTGACGTGGAGCAGCAGCGACACGAACGTTGCCACGGTAAGTAGCACAGGTGTAGTGACTGCCGTTGCCAGCG
>ONWB01000149.1:0-5141 GCA_900321445.1 uncultured Prevotellaceae bacterium
CACCACCATCCTCATCCTCGTCTTCTCCGAAATCATCCCGAAGACCATCGGAACCACCAGCTGGAAGCACCTTCTGTGGCTGTCCCGCGTCATGAACTTCCTGATCTACCTGATGTATCCGCTCGTGGTCCTGATCCAGTACCTGAGCCGGGTCTTCACCCCGGACGACGCGGATACGACCATCAGCCGCGAGGAAGTCTCCGCGATGCTCACGGTGGGCGCCGAAGAGGGCGTGTTCAAGCAGAAAGAGGACCGCATGATACAAAACCTCCTGAAACTTTCGAAGGTTACGGCACGCGACATCATGACGCCAAGCAGCGTGGTGGAAATGGTAGAGGAAAGCATGACCGTCGGCGAGTTCCGCGAAGAGGAGGAAAGCTCCAAACATTCCCGCATACCCGTCTATCGCGACAACGACGACTACGTCACAGGCTACGTCCTGCGCCAGCACATCCTCGAGAGCCTCTCCGAGGACAAGTTCGACCTACGACTCTCCGACATCGCGCGACCCATACTCTCCTTCCAGGAAAAGGACAGCGTATCCTTGATTTGGGAGAAAATGCTCGAGAAGAAGGAACACATCTCCGCCGTCATCGACGAGTACGGATGCCTGCGCGGCATCGTAACTATGGAGGACGTCATCGAGACAATGCTCGGCACAGAAATCGTCGATGAGAACGACACCGTCGAGGACATGCAAGAGTACGCTCGCGAACAATGGAAGGAGCAGCAGGAACACAATGAAGAATTAAAAAATAATGAAGAATTAAAAAGTAAAAATTAAAAATTTGTATAGCAAAGCGGCGCAAGTAATAGTTAAAAAGTAAAAATGGGATTTCAGTAGGCCTCTGTGGTAAATCAACTTTTACTTTTTACTTTTTACTTTATAAATCTCCAGTCGATGATACAAACCTATTTCCCCAACCTCACCCCCACGCAGCGCGAGCAATACGCCGCCCTCGACGGCCTGTATCGCGACTGGAACGCAAAGATAAACGTCATCTCCCGCAAGGACATCGACAACCTCTACACGCACCACGTACTCCACAGCCTCGCCATCGCGAAGGTTGTCACGCTGCGCCCTACGACGAAAGTCCTCGACCTCGGCACAGGCGGCGGATTCCCAGGCATACCCCTCGCCATCATGTTCCCCGAATGCCAGTTCACACTCATCGACAGCATAGGGAAGAAAGTGCGCGTAGCACAAGCCGTCGCCGACGCCCTGGGACTCCAGAACGTGCAGACGGCGCACCGCAACGCCATCGAGGAACGCGGACGCTACGACTTCATCGTCAGCCGCGGCGTCACAGACATGAAATCCCTCGCCGCACTCGTGCGCAAGAACATCGAACGGCGACAACTATGCTCGCTGCCCCCAGGACTCCTCTGCCTGAAGGGAGGAAACCTCGACGGCGAACTACATGCCTTCCGAGGCAAAGCACTCACCTGGGACATAAGCGAGTTTTTCGCCGAAGAATACTTCGAAACAAAGAAAGTCGTCTATGTGCAACTATAAGGTAAAACGCCTCGTCTGCAACCTTATCGAGGAAAACACCTACGTCCTCTGGGACGCGACCACGCGCGAAGCCGCCGTCATCGACTGCGGAGCATGGAACGAGACAGAACAGCAGCAACTCGCCGACCTCATCGAGGCAGAGCGCCTGCGCCCCGTGCTTTCGCTGCTCACGCACGCCCACTTCGACCACATCTTCGGGCTACAATTCCTCTACGACACCTACGGCCTGCGCCCACGCATGCACTCCGCTGAGCATGCCAACTACGAAATGGCAAGCCGCCAGACGGAAATCTTCCTCCACCGCAGCATCAGCCTCGCAACGCCTCCCGCAGGCGACGACCTCAGCGACGGCGAACGCATCACACTCGGCAACCTGACGCTGGAAGTTATCCCCACACCTGGGCACACCGCTGGCGGCGTGTGCTTCTATCTCGCAGACGACGAGCCCGCCAAAGGGCTCCTCTTCTCTGGCGACACACTATTCCGCCAAAGCGTTGGGCGCACAGACCTCCCTGGAGGCTCCACACACGCACTCACGCAGAGCATCGTGACGCGGCTCTTCCCCCTACCCGCTCCCACGCACGTCTTACCTGGGCACGGCGAAACCACCACAATCGGCGACGAGCGCGGCATGAGCATTTTCTGAAAACCCACCCTAATACTACTCCGCATGACCAACAAACAACGACGACTGATTGAACTCGTCAAAAACATGGACGACGAACGCGTCCAGAGCCTCCTCGACATAGCCGAAGGCAGCGACACACCATGCGCACTCCGCAGCGACGTCATCGAACACCGACCCGAAGTGCTCGAATGCGACGTCGTACGCTTCCAGAACAAGAAAGAAAAGTGGGTGGCATTCGTCGGACTCCTCGACGGACGCCCCTACGAGATATTCACAGGCCTGCAAGACGACGACGAAGGCATCGTACTTCCCAAACTCGTCACCAAAGGACGCATCATCAAAGCCACAAACCCCGACGGCACCCACCGCTACGACTTCCAGTTCGAAAACAAACGCGGCTACAAAACCACCGTCGAAGGACTCTCCGAGAAGTTTAACAAAGAATACTGGAACTACGCAAAACTCATCTCTGGCGTACTCCGCTACGGCATGCCCCTCGAAAACGTCATACGCCTCGTCAGTTCAATGCAGATGGAGAGCGAGGACATCAACACATGGACTCTCGGCGTCGAAAGAGCCCTCAAAAAATACCTTGGAGAACCGCAACAACCTTAACGACGGAGATATACGGCCAAAATACGGACAAACTGCGACGTACAGCGCACTAAATAAACAACATCGAGGCATCGTACATCATCGTTGAAGGCACTTAGTTCATAAACCACAGACGTGGGATGATTGTCCCACGTCTGTGGTTTATTCATCCCACGCTTGTGGTTTAATCATCCCACAAGCGTGGTTTATGAAAATGAAGCCTTGACGTTATTTGTTTCGCGCCTTAAAAGCAGGCATTTCAACGCTTTTCGTTACGAACTTCACCGTATCTTGCCTGCGCGTACTGCGAAGATGCGGATTCTTTGGACCTTGCGTCCCTATCTACCTACGACAACGGAGCCTCCATCATCGACCGCTATGCTGACGTCTCCACTCTCGCCATCGCCAGACGGGTCGTCATCGCCGTCAGATGGGTTGTCGTTGCCACCAGATGGATCGTCATCGCCACCAGACGGGGTTCCTGTACTCAGAAACTCTATCAAATCTGGACTTTTGATGCCTGTGGTGAGGAAATACGTTGTCAGAAAGCCTCCCACGCCAACGAGTGCGCCAAGATACTCGGGGTGGTCGTAGAGGTTCATCTCTTCACGAAAGCCGTTGGAGCCTGTTGGAAGCGACACAGGCAGCACGTGGTCCGTACGTTTCTCGTTGGGGGAGTCTGCGAGCAGCATGTTCGTATTCGGCCCGTCCTTGGGGACGCCGAAAACGGCGCTCGACAATGTCGTGCCCCCGCAATATCCTACGATATATCCCGCCACGCACAGCCATTCGTCGCTGGTCGATACCAGCGCTTCCTCGACAGTTATGCACATCAGCTCATCGTCGTCGCCGCCCGATGGTTCGGAAGGCTTTTCGGTGCTGGGTTTATCGTCGTCAGGCACGTCGAACTTTGAGCATGCAGGCAGGGCGAGGAGAATGAAGCAGAGCAGTATGAAGCGTAGCATGGTGCGGAAGTTTTTTGTGCTTATTCTTTATGGAAAACGTTGGAGCGGGTAACAAACGGGCGCGCTGGCCTTTTATCTATGCATGTCGAGTTCTACGGTTGCTCCTGAGCATGTAGCGCCGGGGATTGGCGGCACGAGTTTCGTCAGGCTGACGCGCAGGGCTTCGACACGCTGGAAGTCGCGGAGAACGCGGCGCGCGATGCGTCCGCAAACGTGTTCGAGGAGTTGCGAGGGGACTTGCATCTCGTCGCGCACGACATCGTAAACGGCGGCGTAGTCAACGGTGCCGGAAAGCTCGTCGTGCTCCGTTGCGGCGGGGTCGGCGTCGATTTGCAGGCGCAGCGTGAGGCTATAGTCTCCGCCCACGCGACGCTCTTGCGGCAGCACGCCGTGATAGGCATGGAAGCGGATGTCGGAAAGGATGATGTTCAAGATAAATTAAAAATTAAAAAGTAAAAAGTAAAAAGTAAAAAGGATTTTTGTTATGGTTTATTGAAAATACAGCCTCTTTACGCGTGTAGAGATGGTGGTAAGGATTTCGTAGGGTATGGTGTCGAGCTTGTCGGAAAGGACGGTGACGGGCAGGTTGTCGCCGAAGATTTCTACGCTGTCGCCAACGCGGCATGGTATGTCGGTGACGTCGATCATGCATACGTCCATGCAGATGTTTCCAACGTATGGTGCGCGCTGTCCTCCGACGAGGCAATATGCGGCTCCGCGCCCGAGATGGCGATTGAGGCCGTCGGCATAGCCTATGGGTATGGCGGCGATGCGCGAGGGGCGGCTCAGCGTGCCGCGGCGGCTGTAGCCTACGGTCTCGCTGGCGGCGAGGTCGCGGACTTGCAGGATGGTGGTTCGCAGCGTGCACACATTATTTATAATAGCGTTGTCGATGGGGTTGATGCCGTAGAGTCCGAGTCCGAGGCGCACCATGTCGAGGTGGTAGTCGGGGAAGCGCTCGATGGCTGCGGAGTTGCAGATGTGGCGCAGTATCTTGTGGGGGAAGGCAGCCTGCAACTGCCTTGATGCCTTGTCGAAGAGTTGGAACTGGTGGTGCGTGTAGTCGTCGAAGTCGGCGGAGTCGGAGCCTGCAAAGTGGGAGAAGACGCTACTGGGGATGAGCGCCTGCTGGCTTTGGAGGCGGCGGACGAGTTCAGGGATGTCGCATTCAGGAGAGAAGCCGAGGCGATGCATGCCTGTGTCGAGTTTTACGTGCACGGGGAAGGAGGTTATTCCTTGCGAGCGTGCGGCGTGGACAAGGGCGTCGAGGAGTTCAAAACTATAGACCTCGGGCTCGAGGCGATAGTCGAAGAGCGTATGGAATGCCGACATCTCGGGATTCATGACGATGATGTTGGAGGTTATCCCTGCGCGGCGCAACTCGGCACCCTCGTCGGCAACAGCGACGGCAAGGTAATCGACACCGCGGTCCTGCAAG
>ONWB01000149.1:5161-10311 GCA_900321445.1 uncultured Prevotellaceae bacterium
TAGGCGGCAGCCTTTATCATGCACACCATCTTCGTGGCGGGCTTGAGGAAGGAGCGGTAGTGGTTGAGGTTGGCGGCAACGGCCTCGAGGTTTATCTCGAGCGTGGTCTCGTGGACTTTCTGTACGAGGGCGTCGGTGAGCCGTTCGAAGTGGAAGGTGCGCGCTCCCTTTATCAACACGAGTGCGTCGCGCATCGTGCCTAAAAGCGGGGCGGCGAGGAACTGTGTGGTGTCGGCGAAGAAATGCACGGCGCAGCTAAGCGGGGCGAAGAGCTGGCGCATGCGCATCAGCGCGGGACCAATGCCTACGAAGGTGCCGACGGCGTGCTGGCGCAACATCTCTGCAACGCGTCCGTAGAGTTCGGCGTCGGCGATGCCGCTCTCTGCCATGTCGGAGAGGATGACGACGAAGCCCTGCCCGCCGCGCCGCTCGGCGAAGTCGAGGGCGATGCCGAGAGAGTTGAGGTCGGAGTTGTAGCTGTCGTTGATGAGCGTGAGGCCGCGCACACCACGGCGCACTTCCATGCGCATGGCTACGGGTTCGAGCTGCTGCGTGCGCTCGGCGATGTACTCTGGCGTGCAGCCAAGATGGAGGCACGTGGCTACGACGGCGAGGGCGTTCTCCACAGAGGCCTCATCGACGAAGGGTATCGTGAACGTGTAGCGCTGGTCGTGGGTGCCGAAGCGGTAGCTTATGGTCGTTGACGAACTGTCGGCAGACGCGTTGCAGGCTTCGACATAGAGCCACGCACTCTCGTCGCGGCGCGACCATGCGAGGAGCCTTGCCTTCAGCGGGAGCGTAGGCAGGAGCTTGGCCACGATGGGGTCGTCGGCACACCAGACGACAACGTCGGAGGTGCGGAACAGCTGGAGCTTCTCGAGGCACTTCTCCTCCAAGGAAGAGAAGTTCTCCTGATGCGCCTGTCCGATGTTGGTGATAATGCCTATGGTGGGCTGGACGATGTCCTGCAAGGTCTGCATCTCGCCGCGCTCGCTGATGCCAGCCTCGAAGATGCCAACCTCGGAACGCTCCGTGAGCAAGCATACGGAGAGAGGCACGCCCACCTGGGAGTTGTAGGAACGCGGCGAGCGCGTCACGGTCATGCGCGGCATGAGCATCTGGTAGAGCCACTCCTTGACGACGGTCTTGCCGTTGGAGCCCGTGATGCCTATGATGGGCACGCGGAAGCTCTCCCTATGTCGCTTCGCAAGGCTTTGCAAGGCTTCGAGCGGCGAGGACGTAAGGAGGAAAACGCCGTCGGGGTAGTCGCCCGTAGCATCGAAGGACTCCGCTACGACGAAGTGGCGCACGCCACGCTGGTAGAGGTTGCCGATATAGTCGTGACCATCGCCCGTTCGCGTTTTCAAGGCGAAGAAGAGCGTGGTTTCAGGGAAGGCGAGCGAGCGGCTGTCGGTAAGGAGCCATTCTATCTCGTCGGCTTCGCGATGTGCGCCAACCATGCGCGCGTCCATCATCGAGGCTATTGTATCTATTTTGAATAGCATTTTGAGAAAGTTTTTTTGTGTCAGTTTTTTTTCTTCTTTTCCACGTTGCTGCGATGTCGCGCTGCCTTGAGTTTCTTTTTTGTTTCGCGCTCGTGGCGATGCAAATCGCTTGTGAATGTCCATGCGGCAAACGTCTCCCACACGTAGTCGGAGGCCTGCGCGGAGGGATGAAGCATGTCGGGGGCAAAGAAGCGGTAGTCGCGAAGTTCGTCGAGGATGATTTCGTATGCAGGGAAGTAGTCGGCTATCGTGACGCGCTCGCAGAGTTCATCTACGGCAAGCAGCAGGACGGCTTTCGCGAGCTGGCTCTCGTGGAGTCCGTAGCCTGCATAGCGGTAGGGGCTCACGGTGAACAGTACGCGAATCTTAGGATTTATGCGCGCAAGCTCCTGAAGTATGCCTTCCCACGACGCCACAATCTCCGCCACGCCGAGACGACGCTCCACGAACGTCTGCGGCAGCTCCTTGTGGCAGTTGCCAACGACGAAGCCCCGCTCGCGATGTTCGAAGGCGCGGTTTGTTCCGAATGTGACGCATAGTAGGTCGGCTTCGCGCAGTATCTGCGCAGCACGGTCGCGTTCGAGGCGGGTACGGCGCACACATTCCTCGCGCTTCTCGGAGGAGAAATGCGTACTGTGAAGCCAGCTGTGCCAGAGGCCGTCTTGTCCCTGGAAGATGTATTCGTTAGGAAAAAAGAAGGAGTCGAAGAGCAGGAGTTCCAAAGCCATTCGCACGCTCTCTGGATTATAGAGCACGCCAAAGGGATTTAGGGCGACGTTCTCCTCGGGTAATAGCTCGCGCATGTGTTCGCCCACAGCCTCAGCAAAGCATGAGCCCAGCATTACGACGCGGGACTCTGGCGTTAGCACGAGAGGGGCTTTCGCAAGTTTTACGGGAGTTCTGAATTCCATCCTGGGTGTGTTATCGTTTTCGGGTTGTGTATCGTAGGATTACAGGAATTTCTTCAGGCGCGGACCTGCCGTTCCGCACACGTTGAACATGTTGAAGGCGAAGAGGACGTCGGTGATGCCGTTCTTGCGCACGTAGTCGGCAATGTTCTTGTTGTTGTAGCGGAAGTCGATGACGTGAACCTCGGAGAAGGAGTAGAACATATAGCCTGGGAGAGCGTTTCCGAAACTGTCCTTTAGTATGAGCAGGCGGCGGTTGCCTGGTGTCGAGGTCTTCACAACCGTCAGGCGCTGGTCGCTACCCATGAATGTGCAGTAGGCAGCGCCACTACCGTCCTTGAACGTGAAGAAATACTTGCCTTTGTAGGGTTTCGTTTCGCTTATGACGTTGAAGTTCTTGTCCGTCTTGTAATCCACGTAGGTGGTTTCGTATGTCACGCCTGTAGGCTGGTAGAATATGAAGTCCTCGGGGGCGCGCTTTACGGAGATGTCTTTAGAATATCCGTACATGCTGCCTACGAAGCGGTGTACCGTGTCGCTACGATAGCCCTCGCTAAGCGTGCGGAATGGAACTCCCGCCACCTCGGCGAAATGCTCTGCCGCATAATATGCGCCAAGCGGCGCCCAATGGTGGTCGGTACGCAGGTATATGGGTTCGTCCACGTGTTTTCCAAGCACACTATACACATTTACGGCCTGCACGTCGGGGTCGAGGAGACTATACACGTTGCGAATCGTAGCGTTCTGGTCCTTGGAGTGGTCTCTAAGCTTTGGCGGGCAATAGTATGCGGAAGCAATGGGAATGGCCATGCAATAGACGTTGACGCCTGCACCCAGTGTGCGCTTGTACCTGTTGGCGGCATCGGAGTAGTCGCCTCCCGCTTTGGGACCGCCGCCGTATGCCATGAGTGCGCGAACATTGTCGCCACTTCCCAAGACCATGATGCCAGCATGGGCAATCTTCACAAGGCCGTCGTTGGCTGCCTCATTGAGTTCAAAGGCTGCCACGTCGCGCTCGTCGGCAGGCACTTCCTCCTCAATTTCTTCTGCTGCAATATTCTCCTCAGGGGCTTTGAACTTCACGTTGTCGTCGGAAAGGACGAGCGCCTGCAGGTCCTTGATGGACATGCTGAGCGTCATGAAATCGTCGCGAAAAGGTTCTGTGTCGCTGAACCACGAGGAAATCTCGCTCGTGAGCTCTCCGCTCCACAGTTTGTCCCACGAAAACTCCGGAGCCTCCTTAAGTTCGCGCTTTTCGAGCTCGGAATACTTCGTTCGCGGCATTGCATCGAAAACGAAAGCCATAGCGAAAAAGCCCGCGAGCACAAAGACGAGATAAACGATGCTTCCTTTCTTATTATTGTTGCTGTTGTTTTCCATTTTCATCTGATTTATTGCTGACCATAAGCCCCAAGATACTGCATGTACCTGTCCGAAGTCGCGGGAGTGCAGGCATGCTGGATATTATTTGCAAAGAGTATGTCGGTTATGTGGTTGTCGTAGGCGTAATCCACGATGTTCTTTGTGAAATAGCGGCAATCGACGACGTGAATCTCGCTGAAAGAGTAGAACAGATAGCTGGGAAGGGCATTTCCAAAGCTGTCCTTGAGGATGAGAAGGCGTCGAGGCGAGTCCGTGGAGGTTCTCACGCAGACGAGACGGTCGTCGCCGCCCATGAATGTGCAGTATGCTGCGCCCGCTCCGTCCTTGTAATAGCGGAAGAAGTCGCTTACGGTGGGCTCGGATTCGGAAACAACACGAAGGCGAGCCTTGTCGAGCGAGTAGAATGTCATCGTCGCCTCATAGCTAACACCAAGCGGACGATAGTAGATGAAGTCCTCGGGAGCTTCCTTTACCGCTACGTCCTTGGAAAAACGGTACATTGTTCCAACGAACTGGTGAACGGTATCGCTCTCGTAGAAGAAGAGGGAGCGGAAAGGTACGTTTGCGATTTCAGAAAAACGCTCCGCAGCATAATATGCTCCGAGAGGCGACCAATGGTGGTCTGTTCGCGAGTAAATGGGTTCCTCAACATGCTCCGCCAAAGCCGTATAAACGTCTATGGGATACACGTCGGCACGAAGCTGAGAGAAGATTCTGTTTACGGCTGCAGCATTCGAACCCGACCAACCTCGCGCCACGTTGGGAAGATAGTAGGCAGAGGCGATGGGGATAGGCATGCAGAACACATTCATGTCGGCTCCGAAAATCTCCTGATACTTGTTGACGGCAGCGGCATAGGCATCAGCATTCTCGTTCGTGAAGTTGAACTTGCTGAATGCTCGCGTCTCGGCACCATGTCCGCAGACAATAATGCCACCTGCTGCAAGATGTGCGTCGTCATCGGGGTTAAAGGTGTTGACGTATTCAGCAACACGATACATGCAACGCCCCACCTGCGTCTGAGCCGTCGCGCTAAACAGGGAGCAAAGCAATATAATATATAATGTGTGCAGCTTTTTCATCAGAAACGAGTGTATATAAATGCATTATTAGTAGCTCCTACGAGCAGGCATACGCTGAGTCCTACGAGCAAAAGGCTGACGACGATGCGCGAAAACGTAAATACCGTCTGACGGGCGGCACCTTCCTTCGTGAAGATGCGCTCCGTAAGGGAGACAGCCCATGTTCGCAGCGGCAGAGAGAAGGCAATTGCCACAATCCAAAGCCAGAAGTTGTCGAAGAATGCGGCTTCCGTTTCGAAATTATGGAGTTCACCGCTCTGACCAAAGAATTT
>ONWB01000083.1 GCA_900321445.1 uncultured Prevotellaceae bacterium
TTGTCACAAAAAATAGTGTGTCACGTCTAAATGTAAATAAGTCATATCCTATAAATAACCATAGCAGATGAGGACGCATAAAGACTTAAACGTATGGCATAAGGGGATGGAAATAGCCCGCTTTGTCCATACTGCAACAAGGTCTTTTCCTCGTGACGAATTGTATGGAATGACATCGCAGATGCGCAGGGCAGCTTATTCAATACCTTCTAATATTGCCGAAGGTGCAGCAAGGCGCTCCAGCGTTGAGCTTCGTCAGTTTCTATATATTGCTTTAGGTTCAGTTTCGGAGCTGGAAACGCAATCCATCCTTAGCCATGATTTTGGATATCTTTCCGATCAGGATAACGCAACCTTGTCGGAGATGTTGAGGGAGGAGATAAAAATGCTTTCGGCTCTTATTGACAAATGTAACTAAAAGCTCGTCACTTGTCACTTGTCACTCGTCACTCAAGAAGACATGAAAATCTTAGTAGCAACCCAAAAGCCCTTCGCACCTGTTGCTGTCGAAGGCATAAAGAAAATCGTCGTTGAGGCAGGACACGAGTTCGCACTCATCGAGAAGTATGAAGAAAAGGCAGAGCTGCTTGCAGCCGTGAAGGACGCAAACGCCCTCATCATCCGCAGCGACAAGGTCGATGCGGAAGTCATGGACGCAGCTCCGGAACTGAAGATTGTCGTTCGTGCAGGCGCAGGTTTCGACAACGTAGATTGCGCAGCAGCCACAGAGCGCGGCATCGTAGTTATGAACACGCCTGGCCAAAACTCCAACGCTGTTGCCGAACTCGTGTTTGGCATGTTGCTCTTCGCCGTCCGCAACCGTTTCAATGGTAAGGCGGGCACGGAACTCAAGGGCAAGCGCCTCGGCCTGCTCGCTTTCGGCAACGTGCCGCAGAACGTGGCGCGCATCGCAAAGGGCTTCGGCATGGAGATTTGCGCTTACGACGCATATTGTCCCGCAGAAGTGTTTACGCGTGAGAACGTGGAGCAGGTGATGACGCCGGCAGAGCTCTTCGCAAAGAGCGACGTCGTGAGTCTTCACATCCCCAGCACGCCAGAAACGCGCCAAAGCATCAACGCTGCCCTCATCGGCTCGATGCCGAAGGGCGGAATCCTTGTAAATACGGCACGTCAGGACGTCATCAACGAGCCTGAGCTTATCGCAACAATGCAGGAGCGCACAGACCTGCGCTATCTCAGCGACCTCCAGCTTGCCGCACACGACGAAGCCATCGAGAAACTCGGCGACCGCTACTTTGCAACGCCGAAGAAGATGGGCGCGCAGACCGCAGAGGCAAACATCAACGCTGGCCTCGCTGCTGCAAACCAGATTGTCGGCTTCTTCAAGGACGGATGCACACGTTTCCAAGTGAATAAGTAAAGCCCCTCCAACCCCAGCCCCTTGCCTCCCCAAGAGGGAGGAAGGGGAATGGTTAGTTTTGAATCATGAGGGAAAGATTTGACTACGAAACGGCGTCTAAGGTAGATTACGAGTTCTTGAAACATAATTCGCGTTTGTTCAGGAGCCATCCTACTGAAGCTGAGGAAACGCTTTGGAAATATCTTCGAAAGAATAAACTTGGCATACGCTTTCGCCGTCAGCATATCATTTGTAACTACATTGCAGACTTTGTTTGTTTGCGTGCAAAACTTGTTGTAGAGCTGGATGGTGGATATCACTTCATTCCGAAGCAGCAACGTGCAGACGCGGAACGAACTGCAAATTTGGAGTCAAAAGGATATAAAGTCCTTCGATTTGAAAACTACGAGGTTGAGGAAAACCCATCTCATGTAGCTGACGTTATCTTTGACGAGACCGTGAACCGATTACGTACAATCCAATAAATCTATCCCACCTCCCTCCCTTTTGGGGAGGGGCGGGGTGGGGCTATTATCTATGCGAATAAAACCATTCAAGGGAGTGCGTCCTCCCAAAGACTTAGTCGAAAAAGTAGAGAGCCGTCCGTACGACGTGCTTGAAAGCGACGAGGCTCGCGCCGAAGCTGGCGACAACGAGATGAGCCTGTATCACATCATCAAACCTGAAATCAACTTCCCCGAGGGAACAAGCGAGTACGACCCGCGTGTCTATGAGAGCGGTGCGGAACAGTTCCGCCTCTTCCAGGAAAAGGGCTGGCTCGTACAGGACAAGGAGGAGAACTACTACCTCTATGCCCAGACGATGAACGGCAAGACGCAGTACGGCCTCGTTGTCTGCTGCCACACGGACGACTATATGCAGAGCCGCATCAAGAAGCACGAGCTCACGCGCCGCGACAAGGAAGAGGACCGCATGAAGCACGTTCGCAACACCAACGCAAACGTCGAGCCTGTGTTCCTCGCCTATAAGGACCGCCCCGTGTTGGCTGCCCTCATAGCGAAGTATGCCGCTACAGAGCCCGAGTACGACTTTATTGCCCCCATCGACGGCTTCGGACATAAGTTCTGGGTTATCAGCGACCGCGCTGACGTTGCCACCATCACGAAGGAGTTCTCCGAGATGGACGCCATGTACATCGCCGACGGACACCACCGCAGTGCCGCTGCCGCACTCGTGGGAGCAGAAAAGGCAAAAGCCAATCCCAACAATACGGGCGACGAGGAGTACAACTTCTACATGGCTGTGTGCTTCCCTGAGCAGCAGCTCACAATCCTCGACTACAACCGCGTCGTCAAGGACCTCAACGGCATGACGCCAGCAGAGTTCCTGAAGGCTTTGGAAAAGAACTTCGTCGTCGCCGACAAGGGTACGGAGGAATACCGCCCTGCCGAGGCTCACGAGTTCTCGCTTTACCTCGAAGGTCGCTGGTACAGCCTGAAGGCGAAGCCCGGCACCTACGACGAAAGCGATCCCATCGGCGTGCTCGACGTTGACATCTCGTCGCGCCTCATCCTCGACGAACTGCTCAACATCGGCGACCTGCGCTCCTCGCAGCGCATCGACTTCGTTGGCGGCCTTCGCGGCCTTGGCGAGCTGAAGCGTCGCGTCGATAGCGGCGAGATGAAGATGGCGCTCGCCCTCTATCCCGTCACGATGCAGCAGATTATGAACATCGCCGACAGCGGAAAGATAATGCCGCCGAAGGCTACGTGGTTCGAACCAAAGCTTCGCTCGGGCCTTGTTATCCACAAGCTAAGCTGAGCGGAACTACTTGAAGACATAGAAGGGACGCACGGAATCCGTAAATGGGAACTTCCGTGCGCCCTTTTCATATCGCTTAGAGCGCGCAGGCTTCAGTCGCTTGCACCAAGGATTATATATAAGATATTGTTTCACACAGGTAAGTGCTGAAGCCCTTAAAGATAGAATTTTGGAAATTATTCCTTCCCAGTGTCAAATAAGCATTATCTTTGTGCCCGACAAACACCAACCCTATAGTTATCACTATTGGGGAATAAAACGCGTAAAAAAGGTATCTGAAGACAGTCTGAAATCAAGAAAGTGCATCGAATTTATATGAGGAAAACCTCTCAAGACTTTAGTCTTCAGCAAGATATTTCGTGCAGGTTTGAAACAAGTGAATAAGCATTATGGCTAAAGCAGAATAGCAGAAAGGATATGAAAAAGACATTATTATTTATGTTGGCAGCTCTCTGTCTCATCTCTTGCGGTGGAGATGATGGCGAGCCGAAAGTGAATAATCAGCAGAAAGAAACCAACGAGATAGTCTCAATTCTGAATGGCAAGTTCGTAGGCTCGAAAGTGAGCGAATCAGATGGCATCACCGAAACGCATGAGATTGCATTTTCTCCATATTCTTCACCGAAGAAAGAGGAATGGATGGAGAATGCTATCACGAAAGAGATTCTCATATACGGAGAGTGTGATTTCTCGACTTATTTCAACGACCATCTCTTAGAGACGAGTGACCATTGGAAATACAATATCACTATCGCCTATGATGGAGCGCAGCCGAGATTGTATCTCTATCCTGAGACTTACGGAGTGAGCAAGATGTATTCTATCACTAAACTCAGTTCAACCTCATTCAAATTAGATGATATAATATATAATAAGGAATAAAGATTGTGGACAACATAAAGCAACTATCTTTCTTCACCACGTCCCTCAGGACGCTTCGCTAGTTGAAGAGGGGGCTTTCTAAACAAATTCCACCCTATTTTTTCATGTTTTGAGAGCAAAATCGCCCCGAAAAGAGTAAATATGGCGAAGGACCTACACTACATACACTATACCTACACTGCTAATAAGTTAAAAATCAATCAGTATTGCAGTAGTGTAGGTGTTATTTAAACTTTTATATGTAAAAGAGTAAATCAAGCTCGCTTGAAGTCTGCCTTGCGAAAAAACGTCAGCCAGAGAAGGTACGTTTTCGTTATTCTACTTACTGTTTGAAATAAGAGAAATAGCATTGTGGCTGAAGCGATAAGTGCTTGGCATATACTGAGATACGTGTTCCAAGAAAAGTCCGCGGCTTGAAACACAAAGTTTCAGGCTTTGAAACACTGCGTTTCGGGCTTTGGAACATAGAGTTTCATGCTTTGGAACATAGAGTTTCATGCTTTGGAACAATTGTATATTCCCTGCGTATATTTGTGGGATTGTAGTGCGCGGTGGTCACGCATCTTTATAAAGTAAGCCGGACAATCCTTGTGGGTTGCCCGGCTTATTGTTAGTCCGAAACTTGATTGCGTTATAGCTTAAACTTATACCCCAAGGTAATCTGGAAGACGCTGTTTTTGTCCTTAAAGTCTTTAGCTACTTTCGTTACCCCAAAGTTGTAACGAGCGTCTGCAACAAAGTTCTTGTATTCGTAGGATAGTCCAACAGGGAAGGCAAAGTCGAAAGAGTTGACTTCAATTCCTAAGTCAGAAATATCTCCACTAACTTCAACGCCTTGGGAGGATATGGTGTATCCAGCAGATACGTTTAGTGCGGGTTGAATACCTAACTTCAGGGCAAATCCCTTGGCTACATATATATTAGCCATAATGGGCATGTTGATGTAGTCTGTCTTAAGGCCATCCGAATAGCCGGATGCTTTACAGCCTTGCATTGAATATAATAAACCAGCGGAGAGGCTGAACGTCTTTGATATTTGGTATTCAAATTCTGCGCCGGCAGCAATGCCAATTCGAGGGTCGGTACTCTCGTCGCCTGCGAAATCTGCTATATTCAGACCTAATTTTGGCTGAATAGTCAATGTACCTACTTCGTGCTGCGCAAAAGCAGCAAATGACAACATCGTAAGAGATGCGATAAGAAATGTTTTTTTCATTGTTTGTAAGTTATTGGTTTGTAAATGGAGTTATTGTTTGTCAGTGAGGACAAGTATGTCGCGAATGCCGAGTTGTAGCGATGCGCCAAGTTGGAGGGTTCGCCCTGTTACGACGTCCTTGGCTTCGTTCCACGGCAGTACCTCGCGGTATGGTGCAAGGTCGAGGCATTGCGGGGCATCGGTTCCGTTTACGACTACCGTAACAGTCTCGTCCTTCGATGTGCGGGCATAGACGTACACTCCGTTTTGTGGGGCGAAGTGGCGCAGTGCGCCGTGCTGCGCGGCGGGAGACGTCTTGCGCCATTGCAGCAGGCGGCGCGTGAGGTCGAAGTACTGCCGTTGCCCGTATGAGCGCCCAGAGGACTGGAACGCCTGCTGTGGGAACGGCTGGCGAAGGTGTCCGTCGCCTCTGTGCTTGTTTGCCTGCATGCCCAGCTCGGAGCCGTAGTATAGCTGCGGCATTCCGCGCAGGGTGAGGAGCATCGTGATGGCTTGGCGATAGCGTCGGAAGTTTGCAGAATCTGCGGGCGAAGCGTTGAAGCGGTCAGTGTCGTGATTCTCGAGGAACGTGAGCAGGTGGAGCGGGTCGGCAAATACGAAGTCTTGGGAGAGGTATTCGTACAGGCGGTTGATGCCCTTGCCGTATGTGGACGCGTCTTCAGATGTTACGACATGTAGGAGGTCCATGAGCGGAAAGTCCATGATGGAGGGCAGTTGCGAGTTGCGCGGTGCTGCAAGGCGGCTGTCTTTCTGCCAGAACGAGATGCCCACGTTGCTGCCGAGCCATGTCTCTCCAACGATGTTGAAGCCTGGATACTCCCTGTCAACAGCCTTGCACCATTCCGCCATAGCCTCGAAGTCGGCGTAGGGATATGTGTCCATGCGTATGCCGTCGATGCCTGCTTCCTCAATCCAGAAGATGCTTGTCTGCACAAGGTATGTCAGCACGTCGGGATTGCGCTGGTTCCAGTCGGGCATGCTCTCCACGAACCATCCGTCCTGTGCCAGCGCCATGTCATCGCGGGAGGCGTGAGGGTCGGACGCCGCCCCCGTGCGGTAGTTCGTCTGCACATAGTGGGAGCCGTGGTTGAACCATGTCGTGTCTGGCATGTCCGTGAATATGGGGCACAGGGCGCCGCAGTGGTTGAACACCATGTCCTGTATTACCTTGAGCCCTTTTGAGTGAGCCGCCTTCACCAGCGTGCGATACTCCTCGTTGCTGCCGTAGCGCGGGTCCATCGTGTAGTAGTCGGTGATGGCATAGCCGTGATACGTGCAGCGCGGCATGTCGTTGAGTAGTGTGGGCGTGAGCCAAAGCGTTGTCACTCCGAGGTCTGCAAAGTAGTCCATGTGCTGCGTTATGCCCTCGAAGTCTCCGCCCCAGCGCATGTCATAGGGACCGTTTTGTGCGTCGTCCTCGCGAAGAGAGGCTATGCGGTCGTTCTCGCGTTTGCCGTTTGCAAAGCGGTCGGGCATAATCAGATACACAACGTCGGAGGCATCCCATGTCCCCCGCTTCTTTCCGTCGCGCTGAAGAAGGCTGTAGGGTAGGGCGGTGCGCTTTCCGTCGCTATGTTTCAGGATGATGTTAAACTCCTGCGGCTGCGCTTTTTTGATGTCGAGGTAAAGCAGCGCGTAGTTTTTGTTCGGCAGTTGTACTGTGCGTGAGAGCTTTACGCCCCGTGCGCCCTCCAGACTTACAGCAGCCTTGCCTGCACCTTCTGCGTGTATAAGGACCTGCAGGGATGGATTCTTCATGCCCGCCCACCAATGTGTGGGATGCACGAAGCCCTCGAACTGCGCGGGCAGTTGCAGCGCAAGGCACGATGTGATTATGGCGAGAATGATGCGTTTCATGGTTTTAATGTGTGGAAGGTGTATTATTCGAAAAGAAGCGTTGCGAAGAAGTAAAGGCAGGGCATTATCAAGGCCGGCAGCAGGTTCACCGTCTTGCAGTCCTTGATGTTCAGCACGCCGAGGCCGGCTGCTGCTATGAGCACGCCGCCGACGATGTTCGTTTCCGTCATTATCATGCCCGAGAAAGTCTCGGGGTCTGTATTGACGACTCCAGCCGTAAGCTTTCCAACGAGGTAGAAGAACGACAGCCAGATGAGCACAGGTATGGCGGCAATGCCCACGCCGATGCCGTATGTGCTGCCAATGATGACAAGTGTCACGAAGTTCAGCGCCGCCAGGGTCATGAGGTACGTGTCGTCGCCGCTGATGGCAGAGAGTATGGGCCCCATGATTGCCAGTGTGCCCACGCAGCATAGAAGCACTGCCGTCGTTATGCCCTCGGCGAGCGACGGCGTCCCGTTTTGCCGTCCTCCAGTGCGGTTTTCTACGCGTCGCGATGCAGCGTCCATGCGCTCGTCGAGGCGTAGGAAAGTGCCGATAAGTGCGCCCACAGCAAGGCAGAAGATGAAGAGTACGGGATGGCGCGTGTTTGACATGTTCTGCATGGCCACGTTGGTGCCCATGACGAGTATGGCTATACCCATGCCCGTGTTTACTGCAGATAGGTATTTGGGGTTTATTCCCCTCTTCGTGACGGCTCCTAAAATGCTGCCACCGAGGACAGCCAGAAAATTCAATAATATCGCGAACATTGTATTAGATAGATTGTCGGTTCTTCTTTTCCGCCGCGAAAGTAAAACAAAAATAGCATATATTCATGGTGAATATCCGAAAAAAATTGTATTTTCGCCGCTGAAAATATAAATAAGTATGGAAGAACATCTTTCATTTAACCATCGCATGCCAATACAAATACGTTTCAACGACGTTGATCGCTATGGGCATGTAAATAATAATGCGTACTTCTCCTACTACGATTTGGGCAAGGTCGAATACCTCGCTGGAGCATTGCGCCTCAACGAGGGAACGCCTGATATCGTCTCCGTAGTTGTGAACATAAATGCCGATTTCTTTGAACCTGTATTCTACGGCGATGATATTGTTATCGAGACCTGTGTGCCGCGAGTTGGGAAGAAGAGTTTCACGCTCGTACAGCGTGCCGTAAACCAGAAGACGGGGCGCGAGGTGTGCCGTTGCAGCACCGTCATGGTGTGCTACTCGCTGAAGGCGCAGGCCTCCGTCGAGGTTCCAGAATCCTATCGAAAAGCCATAGAAAGCTTTGAAGGCAAAAGTTCCGAACAATGAACATCAGCTACGAAAGCATATCTCCAGAAGTCCTGAGCCGTGCGCTTGGCGGTACGTCATCAGAGGACATTCAGACAGGGCGCGTGTTCTACCTTGCCGATACGAACACGGTCGCTCTGTGCCTACCCCGCCTGGGTGTGAGCGCCAATGCTGAGAATGTCATTGTCGTAGATTCTGGCGATGAGAACAAGACCGTTTCCTCGGCAGTCACTATTTGGGAGGCACTGAGCAAGCGTGGTGCTACGAGACGTTCGATACTCGTCTGCATTGGAGGAGGTATGGTTACGGACATGGGAGGCTTCGCGGCTTCCACCTTCAAGCGCGGCATCGACTTCATCAACGTCCCCACGACGTTGCTTGCTATGGTGGACGCCTCTGTGGGCGGCAAGACGGGAGTAAATCTCGGAGGGTTGAAAAACGAGGTGGGCGTGTTCCGCGATGCGCGCAAGGTGTTCATCGACACGAACTTCCTGAAAACCCTTGATAGGCAGAATATGCTTTCCGGCTATGCTGAAATGCTGAAACACTCCCTGCTTTCAGACATGCCGACTTTTGCCTCGCATGTTCAGTTCGACATACTCGAACCAGACCTCGGCGCACTCTCGACGATGATACGCAAGAGTGTAGAGG
>ONWB01000126.1 GCA_900321445.1 uncultured Prevotellaceae bacterium
AAGTATTTATCGGTATTTCCAAAGATTTCACCACCCAAAATGACCAATAAGCCAAAAATTAGCAAAAATGAGCAATCAGATTGAATTGTCTTCCCAATAAATGAGAAAATGCAGCCATTTCTGACTGCATTTTATAGGGAGATTTTGTACAAAATCCTACGTTTTTGCCTGTTTCCCGTGGTTAACTCATGCGTTTGCCGCACTTTTTTGGCAAAAATCAATGTTTTTTGCCCACTTTTTACTCGTTAAAATCTGCGACGAGTCGGCAGATGTTGACGACGGTCTGCATGGCTTTCTCCATGTTCGGGATGGGTAGGAACTCGTGCGGTCCGTGGAAGTTGAGTCCGCCAGCGAAGATGTTGGGGCAGGGTAGGCCCTTGAAGGAGAGTTGTGCGCCGTCGGTGCCGCCGCGAATGGCCTGTACGCGTGGCGATACGCCTGCGTCGGCCATGGCCTTGATGGCGATGTCGATGACGTGCATCACGGGGTCTATCTGCTCGCGCATGTTGTAGTATTGGTCCTTGATGGTGGCCGTTGCCGTGCCTGCGCCGTACTTGTTGTTCAGCTCGTCGGCAAGCTTCTGGAACAGTCGTTTGCGCTGCTCGAAGCGTTCGCGGTCGTGGTCGCGGATGATGTATGTCACGCTTGCGTGCTCGACGCTGCCCTCTGTGCCTACCACGTGGAAGAAGCCCTCGTAGCCCTCTGTGCGCTCAGGCACTTCGTCGGCGGGTAGCATCTGTATGAATTCGTTGGCAACGCGTATGGCGTTCACCATCTTGTCCTTGGCATAGCCTGGATGCACGCTGACGCCCGTAACGTCGAGGCGCGCACTTGCCGCGTTGAAGTTCTCGAACTCCAGTTCGCCGATGTCGCCGCCGTCCATCGTGTATGCCCATTCGCAGCCAAACTTCTCGACGTCGAACTTGTGTGCGCCGAGGCCTATCTCCTCGTCAGGGTTGAAGGCGACGCGTATGCGGCCGTGCTCTATCTCGGGGTGGTCGATGAGGTACACCATTGCCTGCACGATTTCGGCGATGCCAGCCTTGTCGTCGGCACCGAGCAGCGTGTGGCCGTCAGTGACGATGATGTCCTCGCCGACGTGCGCCTTCAGTTCTGGGAATTTCGTGGGGCTTGTTACGATGCCCGCTTCTGCGTCGAGCACGATGTCGCCGCCGTCGTAGTTCTCGACGATGCGCGGTTTGATGTCGGCACCTGAGCAGTCGGGGCTGGTGTCGTAGTGCGAGATGAAGCCCACTGTGGGCGCGTCCTTGTCGGTGTTGGAGGGCAGCGTGGCGTAGATGTATCCGCAGTCGTCGAGCGTGACATCCTTGAGGCCTATCTCCTCAAGTTGGCCGCGCAGGAAGCGTGCGAACTTCCATTGTTTCTCCGTGCTGGGTGTTGTCTGCGAGTCCTCAGCAGACTGTGTGTCGAACTGTGTGTATTCAAGAAAGCGTTTTACGATGTCCATATTATTCTATTGGTTTTGCCTGCAAAGTTAGTGCTTTTTCGTAGGCGAGCAAAAAATAATCGGCATTTTTCGACTACATGCTCCTATGCGCACACGCGTATATTAGTAATGTGGCGAAGCTCAGACAGTGACCGTATTAACATTCTCTAACACTTAAACCCTTAAAAAGCAAAACGTGCGAGTGGGGATTATTGAGCGTTGGCATCGCTGGAGAGCCTTTTGCTGGTGGGCGATGGCGGGGTGTTGGCGATGGGTAAAAACGTGCTGAAAACAAATCTGAAATAATGTGAAAGCACTTTAGGTTCCCCCACGAATGTTGTACTTTCGCGCTTGGTTTTACGAAGGAACCCCCTAAAGATTATGATTAAGAAAATTTTATACATCCTGACAATCAGTGTTTTAACAACATTCTCAACCTCTCTGCGTGCAGAAAAAGTGCCCGATATGGACTCCGTGAACTTCGAGGAGTCTGCATCGTCGTTAGTGGCAGAGCAACTGCAGCGCAACCGCATCATCGAACAAGCCTTCAAGCACATCGGCGCACGCTATCGCCACGGCACAGCAGGTCCGCGCACCTTCGACTGCAGCGGATTCACGAGCTACGTTTTCGGCAAGGAAAACATCAGCCTCTCGCGTTGCAGCCGTACGCAGTACACGCAGGGCACAGCCGTACACGGTATCGACAATCTGCGTCGCGGCGACCTCGTATTCTTCAGCGGCCGCAGGATTTCGCGCACGGTGGGCCACGTCGGCATCGTTGTGGATGTTGCAGAAGACGGCAAGAGCTTCACGTTCGTACATGCCTCCTGTAGTGGGGTGAAGGTGGACAAGAGCACGTCTTCGTACTACATACGCCGCTACATCGGTGCTCGTCGCGTCATTTAAGACGCGATTTTTTTTTGAAAAGAAAAAGCTATGCGAAAGATATTCATGACACTCCTGTGCGGCGCGGCGATATGTGCTGTCTGCGGAGGCACGCTGGGGCGCAAGGCTCCAGCTGTTGAGGATACAGACGTGCAGGCGCGCGACACGCTGCCCACGCAGACGCAGCCTGCGCAGGGTATGGCGGTACACCAGCCTGCGGCACCAGCGCAATCCAGCGCCGCCACAAGCCGCGACGAGCTCACGCTGTGCTTCGTCGGCGACATCATGATGGGCACGACATACCCCAGCGTACAGCTGCCCGCAAACGACGGCAAGGACATCTTCCGCGATGCTGCTCCGATACTCAAGAATGCTGATGTAGCATGCGGAAACCTTGAAGGCGCAATGACGGATGGCGGAACATCCACGAAGCGTGGTGGTGCGAACAGCTATTCGTTCCGCATGCCCACGCGCTTCGCTCCGCTGCTCACGGAGGCAGGCTTCGACTTCCTGGGACTTGCCAACAACCACGCCAACGACTTTGGTGCCGACGGCATTGCCAGCACTGAGCGCTGCCTTACGGAGCAGGGCATAGGCTTTGCTGGCATCAAGGGACACACGCCCTCTGTCGTGCGCGAGATAGGTGGTGTGCGCTATGGGTTCTGCGCCTTCGGCCACAACCGTTATACGCTTCGCACGCAGGAGACGGAGCAGGTGCGCCAGATTGTCGGCGACCTTGCCAAGCGTGCCGACATCGTCATCGTGTGCTTTCATGGTGGTGCCGAGGGTGCCAAGTTCAGCCACCTGCCACAGGGACGCGAGACGTTCCTTGGCGAGGATAGAGGCAGCTTGCGCGAGTTTGCGCGAGTATGTATTGACGCAGGTGCCGACGTCGTCTATGGACACGGCCCGCATGTCACGCGTGCCGTCGATATGTACAAGGGACGCTTCATAGCCTACAGTCTCGGCAACTTCTGCACACCCTACGGCATCAGCGTGGGAGGCGTAAATGGATATGCTCCCATCGTGGAGGTGAAGATAGACCGCGAAGGACGCTTCCTCGGCGGCCAGATACACAGCCTCGTGCAGCAGCGCGGCGTAGGTCCCCGCATGGATGCAAGCTGCGCACCCGCCCGCGAGATGAAGCGCTTGTCCGAATCGGATTGTCCGCAGTCGGGGTTGAGTATCTCTAACGAAGGAACCATAACACTAAAGAAATAAACACAAATCATGCCTGAAACATTAGACGTTTCACAATTAGACCAGCTTATCCCGCAGCTCGTTACGATGGGACTGGATGCTGGCAAGAACGTCCTTGCAGCGCTGTTGCTGTTCATCGTCGGACGCTACGTCATCAAGTTCCTGAACAAGCTGTTTGCGCGCTTGCTGAGTCGCGGAACCATCGACCCCAGCGTGCAGACGTTCCTGCGCAGCCTCGTAAACATCCTGCTCATCATCCTGCTTGTCGTCAGCGTCATCGGAGCACTCGGCGTCAATACGACATCCTTTGCAGCCCTGCTCGCATCGGCAGGCGTCGCTGTGGGTATGGCACTGAGCGGAAACCTGCAGAACTTCGCAGGCGGCATCATAATCCTACTGTTCAAGCCCTACAAGGTCGGCGACTGGATAGAGGCGCAGGGGCAGAGCGGCACCGTGAGGGAAATACAGATATTCCACACCGTCATAGAGACTGCCGACATGCGTGCCGTCGTCATCCCCAACGGAGCAATGAGCAACGCTACCGTAGTCAACGTCAGCAAGTACGACATGCGCCGCCTCATCTGGACGATAAGCGTAGAGTACGGCAACGACATCGACTATGCCCGCGAGGTGCTGACGCGCCTGATGAAGGAGGAGGCACTCCTGCTCCCAGAGCCCGTGGACAGAGACGGCAACGCCCTCGTACCGTACTTCGTGGAGCTTAGTGCTATGAACAGCAGCAGCGTGGACCTCACAGTGCGAGCATACTGCAAGGCTGCCGACTACTGGACAGCATACTTCAAGATGCAGGACAAGTTCTACCGCACTATCAATAGCGACCCCAAACTGAACATACCATTCCAGACGCAGACGCTACACATCGTGAAGGACTAAAAGGCGGCGTCGAAAGTAAAAAAATGAAAGGAGGCACGAGAAAAATCATCGAAAGTTTGTACAATAAGAAATAAATCTATACTTTTGCACCCCGCAAAACGTATATCTGCGAAAAATAATAAGCAATAAAAATATAAAAACAAACTACAAACAATGATTATCGTACCCGTAAAAGAAGGCGAGAACATCGAACGCGCCTTAAAGAAATTCAAGAGAAAGTTTGACAGAACAGGTGTCACGAAGGAACTTCGTCGACGCCAGCAGTTCGACAAGCCCTCCGTCCTGAAGCGCCTGCAGAAGGAGCACGCAGACTACGTGCGCCAGCTGCGTCGCATGGAGGAGGAATAAAGGAAATAGAAAAACTCCCCCTCGTGGGGAGTGTGTACCTTTGCATAACTGTAGAACCGCATTCGTCGAGCGACGCGTGCGGTTTTTGCTTTTCTGAACAATACACAAAAAACCTATAACGCTAAAAGCTTAGCAAAATACATGAAACACAAATCCATCCTTGTTGCTATCGCAGCATTTTCATTCCTCGGGGCTTGGGCACAAAGCACACCCACCCATCCCGCAGACATCAAGGACGTGAGCGCAGCTCTGCCTTCGTACTTCGACTCGTGGAAGGCGGGGACACCGCCACGTGGCGTAAGCGCCATCGACGACCAGTTCTATATCAGTCGCCAGCGTCCACTGCCGCGCATCAGCGGTAAGGCCGACTATCAGGTTAATCCAGACGTAAACTCAGGCCGCAAGATGCTGATGTGGGTACCTATGGACGACCCATCGACAACGTGGAAGTCGCTCCCGCGCTATGTCTTCGAGGGCGACAACTTCAGCCTTTGGAGCTACATCGACACTCACGGCAACTGGACCGCGCCATTCTTCCGCTCGCCAGCGGGCATCATGGACGTTGCCCATAAGAACGGCGTGACGGTGGGATGCGTGTGGAGCATACCCTGGGCAGCACAGGTGAGCCTGACTGCTACGGACGACAACTCCAAGAAGATGCAGAAAATCCTCGAGAAGAACACCGACGGCACGTTCAAGCACAGCCAGCAGCTCGTGGAACTCATGAAATACTACGGTATCGACCAGATTGGCGTGAACTCCGAGTTCTATTCCAACTCGACCACGCTGAATACGTGGCGCGAGTTCATCAAGGACTGCCACAAGAAGGCCGCAGAGATTGGATGGCGCTTCGAACTCGCATGGTACGACGGAACAAACAATACTGGCGGTATCAGCTTCGACCGCGGACTTGCCAGCCACAACAACCTGAACTTTGGCGACAGCGAGAACATCGTCACAGACCAGCTGTTCTTCAACTACAACTGGACGTCGTCCATACTCTCCAGCTCTGTCAGCAAAGCTAAGGAGATGGGTCGCAACCCCTTCGACATCTACGCAGGCTTCGACATTCAAGGCAGTGCTTTGAAGAATAACTATTGGAGTGCGCTGAAGGCTAACGATATCTCCATAGGCTTCTGGGGCGCACACGCGCAAAGCCTTGTGCAGCAGAGCTCTACGGACAACGGTACCTCCGACATCGCCATCCAGAATTCCTATCTGCTGAAGCAGGAACTCCTTTTCAGCGGCGGTAACCACAATCCCGCACTCCTGCCTGCCATACGTACTGACGCATCGCTCTCAAACAGCGACATGAAGACGTTCCACGGCCTGGCAACATTCCTCACCGCAAAGTCCACCATACAGCAGATGCCCTTCGTGACGCGCTTCAATCTTGGCAACGGTCAGAAGTTCTACAACGAAGGACGCGTGACGTTCGACCACAAGTGGTACAACATAGGTACGCAAGACTTCATGCCTACGTGGCGCTGGTGGATAACAGACAGGCAGGACAAGGTGACGCAGGCAACCCTCGGCGGACTTATCAACGCCAGCCTGACCTTCGACGATGCCTACTTTGGAGGTTCATGCCTGCGCATGGCTGGTGCTACGGACTTCTCGCGTGTGAAACTCTTCAAGACTGCAC
>ONWB01000151.1 GCA_900321445.1 uncultured Prevotellaceae bacterium
GGGCACTATGGCGTGATAGAATGCCGACTCGCTAATGCGATGCTCACCATGGAAGACAATGGCCTGCGGATAATGTTGCAGGAAAAGCTCTCGGGTATGCACAAGCTCGTCCTTGTCGCCAAAAAGTCCCCATACGCGCCCCTTATCCTCGGCCGCCGAGCGAAAACAAAGCTCGCTGACTTCACGATAAAGCTTCACAAGCGGCTTATCCACGTAGAACTCCTGAACACCATCCTGACGCGGATTGAAGAAGGTCTGCTTTCCCGTAAGCCTGTGCTCCTGCATCGTGTCGGCAATTTGGAATGCAGGATTCACAAGTATGCGGTCGAAGCCCACAAGCTGCTCAGCGTACATCCCGCCCATAGACGTACCGATGACGAGGTCGGGATTCTCCTCCAAAACCTTTGCACGCAGGAACTCGATAGCCTCATGCGGCTCAACGGGAACGTCGAAGGCTACGACTTCGCCGTTTGGAAAAGTCTGGCGCAGGCGCGCCACCGTAGCAGTCTGTGCTGAAGATCCAAAACCATGGATATACATTATCTTCTTCCCCACCATAAGGTCTGGAAAACAGTTCTTTTGCTCGTAGTTCATGCGATAAGAAATGATGTAATACTATTGTCCGCGCGTAAAGTCGGGAACGGGAATGGGCTTGCTGCCTTCGCGCGCAGAACGCCACGAGAGTTCCGCAATACACGACCATTCAGCAGCATCATACACGTCGATGTCCAGCGGGAGACCATTGTGCAGACAATGGATAAGACGACTGTCCATGGCGTAGTTCATCTCGTTGGGAACGCCAAGCGCCTTGCCACGCTTCCATCGCTCTGCCGCGTCGCTGGTAAAGAACTTCTCTGCCTCGGCAATAGCGGCTTCGCCCTCAAAATGCTCGCTTTCAGAGAAGTGAATTGTTGGTTGCGGGTATTTTTGTACGTATCCCTTCGTGCCGCAAACCGTTTGCAGGCGACTATAAGGGCGCGGAGTATTCACGTCAAGCTGAAGCAGGATGGTACGTCCGCGAGCGGTACGGATAAGCGTGTTGTTGATATTCGTACCCTTTGACGTCATTGATACGAGATAGTCCATATGGTCCTCGCGATGCAGGCCGAACAGCAAAGCTATGGGGCCAAGGCCGTGCGTAGGGTACGGATTTCCGCCATGACGTGCGTAAAAGTCCATCATCCAAGGGCTTTCCTCAAAAAGGTGATGTATGTAGGCTCCCTCACAATGGGTTACTTCGCCAAGAAGTCCGCGCCGCGCCATCTCAAACGTCGATAGCGTGAAACTGTCGTAGCAGCAGTTCTCCGCCATAAAGCAATGGCGCTGCGTACGCTCGGCGGTATCTACGATTTGCCAACATTCCTCTACCGTCAAAGCGGCAGGCACCTCCACGGCAACGTGTTTCCCCTGCTCCATAGCGTAGCAGGCGATGGTGGAGTGTGATGCCCAATCCGTACAAATGTATATCAGATCAAGATCTGCCTGTCGGCATATTTCCTGCCACGCATTCTCTCCCGCGAAAGTGGCACATTCCTGATGTCCGGAACGCCTTAGCGTATCATTTGCCACGACAAGGCGCTCCTCGTTAAGGTCTGCGAGGGCACAAATCTGGGCATGACGTATGAATTGGTAGCGCTCAAGGGTCTTCAAGCCACGATTGCCGAGACCTACAAGCCCTATCCTCACAAGGGGAATCGGAGCACAACGGAGATTCAAGACAGAAGACACCTGATAAGAGTTTATAGTTTATAGTTTAAAGTTTATAGTTTGACGATTATAGTTTAACGTCAAATACTTAACGGGTAAGCTTAATGCTGGAAACAAAAATGTGCGCATCTTTGCAGACACACACATTATTATATTATGTACTACAAGGATAGTACCGCTGACCCTTTTAGGCCTTGCGGGACTTTCCGTAGCGGCTCATGAACTTATCTACGCGACCAGCTGTATCGACGAGCTTCTTCTTGCCCGTGTAGAAGGGGTGCGAAGAGCTGGAGATTTCCAACTTAACGAGGGGATAAGTTTCGCCTTCGAATTCAATAGTTTCGTTCGTCTTGCATGTAGAACGTGAAAGGAACATATCACCGTTGCTCATGTCCTTGAATACAACGGGACGATAGTTTTCGGGATGAATACCTTGTTTCATTTTATTTGTGTGTGTTTTGTTGCTTTTTTGGTGTTTGTTGCTGGTAACAACTGCGTGTAATGGGGTTTTTGCGGCGCAAAAGTACATAGTATTTTACAACCTTCAAAACTTTTCCCGCCTTTTTTCGCCTATAACGCTAAAAAACGGGCCTTATCCATTGCTTGTTTTGCCAAAATGTCTAATTTTGCTCTCGCAAAATGATAAAAAACCATTTTAATACGTATCATAAAGTATGGTAAACTACAAAGAACTCGGCCTCGTGAACACTCGCGAAATGTTCAAGAGAGCCATCAACGGCGGCTACGCCATTCCCGCATTCAACTTCAACAACATGGAGCAGCTCCAGGCTATCATAAAGGCCAGCAGCGACCTCCGCAGCCCCGTCATCCTTCAGGTCAGCAAGGGTGCACGCAACTATGCTAACCAGACGCTCCTTCGCTACATGGCACAAGGTGCTGTGGAATACGCAAAGGAACTTGGATGCAATCATCCCGAAATTGCTCTCCACCTTGACCACGGCGACAGCTTCGAGCTCTGCAAGAGCTGTGTGGACATGGGCTTCAGCAGCGTCATGATCGACGGTAGCAGCCTTCCCTATGAGGAGAACGTTGCTCTGACAAAGAAGGTTGTTGAATACGCTCACCAGTTCGACGTTACCGTAGAGGGCGAACTCGGCGTACTCGCAGGTGTTGAGGATGAAGTTGTGGCAGAAGAAAGCCACTACACGCAGCCCGAAGAAGTTATCGACTTCGTTACGCGCACAGGCGTTGACAGCCTTGCCATCTCCATCGGCACGAGCCACGGCGCATACAAATTTACTCCCGCACAGTGCACGCGCGACCCAAAGACGGGCCTGCTCGTTCCCCCGCCCCTCGCATTCGACGTCCTCGACGCCATCATGGAGAAACTCCCAGGCTTCCCCATCGTGCTCCACGGCAGCAGCTCCGTACCTCAGGAGTATGTCAAGATTATCAACGAGAACGGCGGCAAACTGCCCGACGCAGTAGGTATCCCCGAGGAGCAGCTCCGCAAGGCAGCAGCCAGCGCAGTATGCAAAATCAACATCGACTCCGACAGCCGTCTGGCCTTTACAGCCGCTGTACGCAAGGTGTTAGCAGAAAAGCCCGGAGAATTCGACCCGCGTAAGTACTGCGGTCCCGCACGCGACTTGATGATTGAGCTTTACAGCCACAAGATCAAGGAAGTGCTCGGCTCCGACAACAAGCTTGCAAACTGCGACTAATCGCATAGCGGATATTCCGCCAAGCAAATCACTTCGCACAACTTTCTTCACAGCAAAAATGATAGAAAGTTGTGCGATTTTCTATATCTTTTGCAAAAAAAGCAAGAAAAATTTGGCGGTTATAAAAAAACCTTATACTTTTGCACCCGCAATCAAGAGAGATGCGCGGAAATAGCTCAGTTGGTAGAGCACAACCTTGCCAAGGTTGGGGTCGCGGGTCCGAGTCCCGTTTTCCGCTCACACATTTTGGACACAAGAAGAATCATTAAGTCTTCCAGCCTTACAGAAGCCCAGGTGGCGGAATGGTAGACGCGCTAGTTTCAGGTACTAGTGTCTTCGCGGACGTGCAGGTTCGAGTCCTGTTCTGGGCACACGCATACTGCATGCGCTAAGGCAAGGCGGCTTAATATGACAATGGAGAGGTGGCGGAATTGGTAGACGCGCTACTTTGAGGGGGTAGTGTCAATTACGACGTGGGAGTTCGAGTCTCCTCCTCTTCACTTTCAAGCTGAAGACTCTTTGTCCAAGTATTGCGGAAATAGCTCAGTTGGTAGAGCACAACCTTGCCAAGGTTGGGGTCGCGGGTCCGAGTCCCGTTTTCCGCTCAGATGTAAAGAAAATGAATAATCCCAGTATTATTCATTTTTTCATATCAATATATACGTATAACCTATTACTGGATGAACATATACGCCCGCTTTTTCGACCACGAAGCTCTGACGCACAGCACAGAGGAACTCATTGGATTCCTCGCGTCGCTCGACGATATAAACATGACTGCGCGCTTGGAGCAGGAAATACGCGACTATGTAGAAGGCGACATGCCCTACCCCAAAAGGTACAAGGTAAAACCGCGCATCTACTTCATACTCATCAAGACGGAAGCCGAAACGATGGAGCAGTTCAAGGCTAACAACAAGTCGGCAACGCCAAAAGAGGGTACCACCTCGCGTATCGACGAGCGGACACGCCTGAAAGAAGCAAAACTCATTGAACTTGCGGAGGTCAAAAAAGGATGGTACTTCGTAAAGATGCTCTTCAAAAGAGTGCTGCCTATACCTGGCACAACCAAGTTCCAGTATCAAGATACGGAATTTCAGGCAATCCTCCAAGCTGAGTCGGGTCAGGACAGCTACAACAAGGTGCTGAACCACCTCAAGAACCGTTCAGACATAGACGTACGTTGTCAATTCCCATCGACACGAGGAAACAACTTCGAATACAAATACCTCGGCGAAGAAATCCCAACATCCGAAGATGCTGCGACAGTCAGGAATCGGAGAATCTCCTGGCCCTGATCTCCGGATGGAAGAGCATGTCCTCGCATAAGATCAGCATCGTCGCAGAGTTCGTCGAGAACCAGGATATCCAGAACAAGATCGTCAGCTACGGCGTCGATTATTCACAGGGGTACCTGTTCTCCAGGCCGGCCCCGGACCTTATGGAATAAGTGCTTTTACGGAAGATAGCGGAAGGGACGGAAAAGACGAGTGATCAGAGACACCAAGAGGAAAAAGACGATAGGGCTGGTCCTTGAGAACACTTCCACGGATTACGGGGAGGAGTTTATTTCCAATGTCATCAGTGGTGTCCGCCAGAGAAAAGACCTGAATCTTGTAGTGATCGCCGGAAGTTACGATGGAACGAAGAATAAAGATCC
>ONWB01000189.1 GCA_900321445.1 uncultured Prevotellaceae bacterium
TGAGATACTGTTTCTCGTGAGGTGCCGCCTCAAACAGGGTGTTGATGGTGTCTTCCACAGAGTTGTACTGCTGGTATGCGCTGTTGTGCTCTGTGATTTCCTTCTCGTCGTCGTTATCGAACCAGTATTTTGCGCCGTTTTCAATCTCATACACGGCTTGTGCGAACATTTGCTGATAGTTGATGCTGCCTGACATGTCGGCTGGACCTGTTGTCTCCACGCAGAGGTAGCGCCGCGAGCCCGTAGGGTCGGAGAGTGGTGTGGGGTCGTTGGTCGTGGCGATGAATGAGCATAGTCGCGGTTTCATGGTGTACTGGTCGCTACGCATCTTCCTGACCTGTACGTCTTTCTCCGTGAGGAGACGCTTTATCTTCGCCTGCTCGCCGTCCGTCTTTGCATTGTATTCGTCGATGTTCACGAGCCACATGCGTCCGAGTACGCGTTCCACCTGTTCTGCGTTGTCCATTTTTATATCGTCCATGTAGTATTCGCGCATGGAGGGCGGAAGGATGTTCTTGCAGAAGGTGGATTTCTTCATCGCTTGCGAACCTATGAGTATGGGTACCATAGAGTTTCCGAAGTCGCGGCTGACGTTAAGCGCCTGCGCTACCATCGCCAGAAACCAGCGATGGAAGAAGTGTGGCCAGCGTTCGTAGTTCGTGGGGAGCCTGCGGGCGTATTCTTCAATGTAGTTTGTGTGTTTGTTCCAGGTTCCCACGCCAGCAAGGAACTCGTGTATAGGATTGTACGTCCTTACGAGTGAGGAGTCCACGTACAGGTCAACGTCCATCTTCCAGCCCTGTCCGCCTTCGAGCATGGCTTCGAAGGCGAAAGTCCTTTTGTCGCGATCCGTTAGCGGCTGCCAGCGTTGAGGCCAGATGCTGATGGGGCGAAACTCCGTGATTTGCTTTACCTCGTTGTATCTCAGCTGATAACGCCGTTGGAAGAAGTCGCGCACAGTACGCGCAATGATTTCCTCCTTGTTCATCTGCGATACGGCCTTACCCCTATGTTTCTTTGCGTAAGTGGCGCGGAAAATCTTGCGCACCAAGTCCTCGCTACATTTTGGACGTTCCATCAGCAGTGTGCGCTTTACGCACTCTTCTTCAGGCAGATGCGCACGTCGGCACGCTTTCGCCAGCTCGATGAGAGCCTCCTCCTGCTTGCCGTCGTCGGGATGTTGTTTCAGGGCGTTGTTCAGGCACGAGTAGTATTCCAACCTCCTGCGTTCCAGCTCATTATAGTCGAATTGTTCTTCGATGGTGCCGTTGGCGTTTACGATGACGTCGGAATACTGTGTCTGCAGGTTTTTCTGTTCAAGTACCACATGGAAATCGGCAGCCTCGGGGTTATAATAGAGGGCGTTGTCGTAGCACATGCTGACTGCCGACTTCGCCGATACGTCAACACGCTCCGCCGTCCTCCCCGTCAGCGACATATAGTATGACGACAGGCATGTGTGGGCGACCTTCAGAAGCTCTTCATATTCAGATACAGAGGAAATTTCCTCGCCGCCAGCTTTGTCCACGCGAACTACCACATTAAGCCCCAGTTTGTTTTCGTCGCGAAACGCCAGAAGCGTATGCGATACTTTGCTGACGAGCTTCTGGAGGTTTCTTGTCTCTTCGGCACGCTCCGTTCTGAATGTCAAAACCACCAGTCGCGTCATCGTGCGAATATCCTCGAAACCGCCACGTCCGAAGGTGGCGCCAAACACCAGCGCGGGCAGTTTTCTGTCTATCGGATACCTACCCGTGCGCATCTTTTCAACTACTGTGTCGAGGCTGACAGTCGTTGGCTGTCCTGCCTTGCCGTTTTTGCTGCAAATTTTTGAGATTTTCATAACTTTTTCAATTAAATTCGCTGCAAATGTAAGGCATCGGACAATTACTTGCAAGTACACAAAATTGTACCAAAGTACCGCACAAACAATACCATTGCATGGTACTATTTATTCCATAGTATGAAACGAATAATACAACGCTTTGGCACAAATAGTTTCAAGGCGTGGTACAATAATTTGTACGAAGGTTAAAAAAAGTTAAATATGCTTTGGGTGCAAGATGGGTGCAAGATGGGTGCAAGATAATTTGCGCTAATGCTTTGATAATCAGTGCTGGGTGCAAGAAGTGCAGGATTCTCAGACTTTAAAGTCGTATGTAGTGACATAGTGGTCGAATTCGAGTCCCGTGTCGTAGCCATACTTGCGGAACAGCTTCCGTATTTGTTCCTGCTGCTTGGGATTAAGGAGTTTCTCGCCACGATTGTAGCGGTAGTAGTTGGTATGACAGCCAAGCAGCTTTTTCATAGCTTCGCGTAGTCTTTTTGCGTCGCGATACCTTACGATTTCAAACAGCGCGGAGAATCCCCACGCCATCTGTTTCGGCTGTGCTTCGTCGAAGAACTTGCATCCGTTTTCGCCAGTTTGCATGTTTGGGTAGATGGCGGGGCCACAGGTGTAGGTGGCGGGCAGGTTTGCCCCTGCCATTAGGTGGAGGCAGGTCGCCGCCTTCGGGCATGCGGTGTTGAAGCACATCATATACGACGACGGCATGTTCGCGTAATCAATATTCGTATGTTCGTTCATATTCCTTATTGTTTTATTGTTGACTTTTGGTTTCCAACAAGCAAAATCCGCGCCATAATTGGGTGAAGTATTCCGAAAAAGCCTTTAATGACAACACCGCAGCGAGTGACATTTCCTCTCTTGTTTACTTGATTTCCTGCAAATTTCTTGCAAATATCAAGAATTCTACCGAACTTTGCAACGAAGTTGCGCACATTTACGATAATAGTGCTTAGTTGATTTGATACCACTAAGATACTAAAAATCAATTATGTGTATAGCTTTTAAGCATGATTATATGCAAATTTAATTCAACCAACAGGTAAAACAATATATT
This sequence comes from uncultured Prevotellaceae bacterium, assembly GCA_900321445.1. GTDB lineage: Bacteria > Bacteroidota > Bacteroidia > Bacteroidales > Bacteroidaceae > Alloprevotella. The sequence continues at coordinate 2,904 of ONWB01000189.1, forward strand.
TACACAATAATGAAAAAAGCAATAATTACTGGTATTACGGGCCAGGACGGTAGTTTCTTGGCAGAGTTCCTTGTAGAGAAAGGATATGAGGTACACGGCATAATGCGCCGCAGTTCTTCGTTTAATACGGGGCGTATTGAGCACCTGTATCTGGACGAGTGGGTACGCGATATGAAGAAGAAGCGCCTCGTGAACCTACACTGGGGCGACATGACGGACAGTAGTTCGCTCATTCGCATCATTAGCGAGATTAAGCCGGACGAGATTTACAACCTTGCAGCACAAAGCCATGTGAAAGTGAGCTTCGACGTTCCTGAGTTCACGGCTGATGCTGATGCCATGGGGGTACTGCGCCTGCTGGAGGCTGTACGCATAGCAGGACTTGCCGACAAATGCCGCATATACCAGGCCTCTACATCTG
>ONWB01000154.1 GCA_900321445.1 uncultured Prevotellaceae bacterium
GAAGCCATAGTTTATAGCTATCTGTCCTGCGGCAATGTCGCCAATCATCTTAGGAATAAAGAACGGGTTGAACTTGGGTCCCTCCTCTGGGTTCGTGGCATAGTAGCTCACTTCGGATTCAAAGGTATTGATGCCACCGATGCCCACTCCGAGAATAACGCCTATCTCGTCCTTATTGACGGTCTCGAGGTCCATTCCGCAGTCTTTGATAGCCTCGCCTGCCGCAGCAATGGCATATTGCGCGTAGAGGTCCATTTTGCGTGCAAGCTTGCGGTCCATGTAGTCGGCCGCGTTGAAGTTCTTAACCTCACAGGCAAAATGAGTCTTGAATGCTGTGCTATCGAAGTGCGTGATAGGGCCCGCACCGCTGACGCCGTTTTTCAGGTTTTCCCATGTTTCCTCAACATTGTTGCCCACGGGTGTCAGTGCTCCCAGACCTGTTACCACAACTCTCTTCAGTTCCATGTCTTATTCTCGATTAATAAACAACAAGTATTTAACACTAACTTACGAGATACGAGCTACAAGTCCCACTGACAACCTCCCGCATTGGGGAGACTGCGTGTTCTTGCATCTTGTATCTCGCAAGTATAAAGTTCGATGAGATTGTAATTTGTTACTTCGTGTGTTCCTCGATGTAAGCAATAGCATCGCCTACGGTGCTAATCTTTTCAGCCTCATCATCGGGAATGGTAATCTTGAATACCTTCTCGAATTCCATGATGAGTTCTACTGTGTCAAGGGAGTCAGCACCCAGGTCGTTAGCGAAGCTTGCTTCGGGCTTAACCTCTGCGGGTTCTACACTCAGTTTCTCTACAATGATAGCTTGTACTTTCTCAGCAGTTTGAGACATAATTGTTTCTTTTTTAATAGTTATGTATGTTACTTTGTTTTCTGTCCTTATTTACCCCTAAGTTTTAACAACCTAAGCGTTTAGACGGCGCAAAATTATAGTTTATAAATAAGATACCCAAATGTTTTCAGAAAAAAACACCTTTTCTTGCACACCTCAGCGGGAAGTGTGCAGTTTTTTGCCATCTGCGGTAATCACAATGGAGGAAAAGTGGGCTTTCTCGCTATTTTGCACATACCTGCCAAGCAGGTCGTAGCATGCTTCGCTCTGTGCTGCATGCGATGTTTCTGGAATCTTCACGCCTGTCTCAGCCGCAAACTCCGTAAAGGCGTCCATGATGGCAGTTGGAGTGCACTGCTTTTGGGCGGAGGCGCTGAAGGCTCCCATGTCATAGCCGCCATTATAGCCGCTTGGGGCTTCTGGCTCCCAGTACATGACTCCCTGGCAGTGGCCGTTCGTCTTCGTATATGCGCTATTTAATAATAATGTGAGGAGTTGCTTGCCTTCATCCGCCTTGGCAACCTTCATTCCTGTCTCTACAATCATGCTTGGCACGCCATACGTTTCCCACACCCAGTTGACGTTGTCGATACATTGCTGTACGGCGGTCTCCGTGTTCTGGATGTTGTGCCATTCCACAGCGGAGTAGGGATACAGGCTCATGCCTACCATGTCGAAGCGCGCTCCGTTGTTCTTCAGCACGCCAAGGTTCCACTTATATAGCCCATTGTCGAAACCATTGTCGAGGTGTACCACGACGATAGCCTCTGGCACGACAGACTTCACAGCCTCATAGCCAGCGTCGATGATGCCTGCGTACTGCGCAGGGTTGGCTGATGCCTTTCCCACGTCCCACAGGAGTCCGTTGGAGGTTTCGTTTCCCACTTGCACCCAGCGCACGGGGATGCCGTTTTCCTTGAGGTGGTTCAGGACGTCCTTTGTGTGCGTCTTTACGGCTTCCAACATCTCGGCGTACGAGTACGACTTCCATGCTGCAGGTATGTTCTGCTTCCCAGGGTCTGCCCACGAGTCGCTATAGTGGAAGTCAATCATTATGTCCATGCCCTGAGCCGCAGCCTTGGCAGCCTTGGCGAGGACGTCGTCCTTGTTGCAATAGCCGTCGGAGGGGTTCACCCACACTCGCAAGCGTATGGCGTTAAGTCCGAGTTCGCGCATCAGTGCGGCACATTCGCGGCTTTCGCCCTTCGCGTTGGCAAAGGTGTAGCCTTTCGCCAGCATCTCCGTCTCCCAGGAGATGTCGGCTCCGAGCGTAAACGTCTGTGCTCGCATGCTCACACACAAGGCAAGCGCAGCGAACAATAATAGTGTTCGTGTCTTCATCATCACTTTTTTCTTTCTATAAGCCTTTAGTTTCTGCTCTTGGCGTGATACTGCTCACCAGGGTCTTGGATAGTAGGCACCTCGCTGGATTGGGGCTCTTTCGCCGTGCTCGCACTGCCTTTCGCAGCGGGTTTTGATACCGCCGCACGATAGGTGACGGCCTTCGGCTCGTCCTTTTTCGCCTTGTCCATGAACGGCAAGTGGCCTTCGCCCTCCGCCTGTATCGTTACGGGCATACCTACATAGGCGTAGGTCTCCTTCAGGTGTATGATGTCCGCATCAAGGAGCCTGATACAACCTTCGCTGGCGCGTCCAGGCACAGAGCCTTCGTTGTTCGTGCTTCCGTGGATGCCGATACCGCTATGCCCAGGAGTCTGAAGGCGCAGGAACCAGTGGCCGTAGGCGAGGATGTTTCCACGTCCGTCGTGGAAGTCGTGGCGCCATGTGCTGGCATCCTGAATCTGCTGTATTTTGAAAGGTTTCCCTGCTGGCGACTCAGGCGTTTTATTGTCGCCGCGACGCTGCTTCTGGCCTTTGTTGCGACTTAGGCAGCATGGGTAGTCTGCCAACAAGCGAGGCTCTCCCTCCACGTCGGCATAGACGTAGAGGCGCAGGTCGCGCTTCGAAATGACGATATACGACTTTTTCTTGTCGTACTGACCTGTATAGTATTGGCATGCCTTGCCTGCCCCAACGTGCTCTGCTGATGCAGGAGCAGCCTCTTCGGATGCTTTGGCGTCATTAGCCTTTGCATCGGCAACGGGGTTCAGCCCGTTAGCAGGAGCCGAGGCCACGACAAGGGAGTCGTCGGGGGTGGTGGCAGACGTTGCGTCCTTGCCATCCTTGTTGCTGCATGCAGCAAAGGCGAGACCCAGCAATAATAGATAATGTAAGCGCATGTTCGTTTTCTTTTATGTTCGCATTAGTACGCTGAGGAGAACTGGGTGGAGATGTAAACGGTATAGCCCTGATACTCCGTCTTGTAGAAGTCGCCCTCCTGTCCCTTGTAAGGCAGCGTGGTGCCCTTCACGGGGTGCACGTTCGTGCCATTTGTATATTTCAGGCAGTTTGAGAATTTGTCTGCCCCGCCGGGTATGTAGGGCTGCAGACGCAGACACACGTTGGTGCCTGTCACCTTGATGGTCGTTGGGTTCGCTGGTGCGACGCGTACAGGCTGAGTGGGCGCCTGACGCTCTATGACGGTCTCCTTTTCGTGGATGACAACAGTATCGCGGCGCGGCTCCTGTACGGGTTCTGTCTTTTCCGTATTCCTTCCAAGGAAGAACCATAGCAGGCCTCCGATGATGGCTGTTACGAGGACGCAGATGATAGCGATGAGCACCGTATTGCTGCCGTTCTTCTGAGGAGGCTGAGGTGTGTAGTTGTAGCCGCCGTATGTAGGCTGAGGCTGCTGTGGGGGAAATGGTTGATTCATGGCTACTTGGTTATTTTGTTGTGTATTATATGGTTGGTTTCCATTAACGTATATGGGCTCTGGCGACGTAGCGACAGGCTCCTGCGGCACCACGATAGGAGCAGGAATGGGTGGGGCTACGACGGGCTGTGGTTCATCTGCCGCAGGGGCCTGCGGTTCCATACTCGGAGGCGTCTGTTCCTCGTTTGCTGGCATCTGCGTCACCACCTCCGGCTGCTGCATGAGCGGCTCTTGGGCTGGTTCCAGCGTGGATGCCTGCTGCGCTGCATATCCAGCGATAGCATCGACAATCTCTGGTATTGTGCGTGCAGGAACCCAGTCCTTCATGCCCTCCTTCCATACGAGCGTGGACTCTGTCACACCCAAAGCGGGGAGCTGGCTGACATCGACAGGACCTTTTACAGTCAACTCCTCGTCAATATAATTATATCTACTCATTTTCTCTATTTTTCTCTCCGCAAAATTACATTGTGAGGCATGATATTCCAAAAATTTGGGCAACTTTTTGGCTGGTATGCGCGAATTCTCTACTTTTGCGACTCATGAAGCAGGCTTTTTATCGCATCAGACGTTTTTTCTCCGAGCACCCGCTGGGTGCGACGCTTGTCGTCGTGGTGTGTGTGAAGCTCTTCGTCATGTTCGCCATCTTGCGCATATTTTTCTTTCAGCCTGCCCTTAGTGGCATGGACGACGGAGAAAAGGCTGAGCACGTGGCGGAGCGCATATCTAATCGTTAGTACACAAAAAAGAACAGAAATATGTACCTACTGGAATCTCTCATCGACTGGTCGCGAGCGCAGTTTGCGCTGACAGCGTGCTACCACTGGCTTTTTGTTCCCCTCACACTTGGCCTCGCCCTCGTCATGGGGATTATGGAGACCTTGTACGTGGTAAAAAAGGACGAGTTTTGGAAAGCGACGGCAAAGTTCTGGCAGAAGCTTTTTGGTATCAACTTCGCCATAGGTGTGGCTACGGGCCTCATCCTGGAATTTGAATTTGGCACAAACTGGTCCAACTATTCGTGGTTTGTCGGCGACATCTTCGGAGCGCCCCTTGCCATCGAGGGCATCGTGGCATTCTTCCTTGAGGCCACATTCCTGCCTCTGATGTTCTTCGGCTGGAAGAAACTGTCGAAGAAGTGGCACCTGGCTTCCACATGGCTGGGAGGTCTGGGCGCAACAATCAGCGCATGGTGGATTCTTGTGGCAAACGCCTGGATGCAGCACCCTGTAGGCATGGAATTCAACCCCCTCACCGTCCGCAACGAGATGGTGAGTTTTGCCGACGTAGCCTTGCAGGGCATGGCTGTGACGAAGTTCCTCCATACCG
>ONWB01000163.1 GCA_900321445.1 uncultured Prevotellaceae bacterium
CCGACGTAGCGCACTGGGCTCAATGAAAAATAGGCAGCAAAAATTGCAGGTTCTATTTTCCAATGGTATCTTTATCTCGCCCAGTCATTTGCGCCACCGGACTTTGCTGCACTATGCGCAGCGGTCCGACGTAGCGCACTGGGCTCAATGAAAAATAGGCAGCAAAAATTGCAGGTTCTATTTTTGCTGCCTATTTTTGTCGCCGAAAACTGAAACAACAATGATACAGCGACTACTGAAATTCCTCGACGCATCGCCCGTAAACTTCCTTGCTGTAAGCGCTATCGCCGACGTGCTGAAGCAGAACGGGTACACGCATTTTGATGCCGCAGAAAGCCTCAATGGGCTCAAGGCCGGCGACAAGATATTCGTCACGAAGAACGACTCGTCCATCTATGCCTTCCACATTGGACGGAAACCAATGGCAGAAGCTGGTTTCAGGCTCCTCTGCGCACATTGCGACTCGCCGACATTCCGCATAAAGCCGCAGGCAGAGATGACATGCGAAGGAGGCATCGTCAAACTGAACACCGAGGTATATGGCGGCCCCATCATGTCCACTTGGTTCGACCGTCCGCTGACGATAGCAGGACGCGTGATTGTCAGAGGCACCGACGCCATGCACCCCACGACGCGGCTTCTGCATGTCCGCCGCCCATTGTTGCAAATCAGCAACCTCGCCATACACTTCAACCGCCAAGTGAACGACGGTGTGAAACTGAGCAAGCAAAAGGACATGCTGCCCATTCTCGGCATCTTGCAGGATGAGTTGGAAAAGGGGAATATGCTGATGAACCTCATCTGCGCAGAGCTAAAGGTGGAGGCTACCGACGTGTTGGACTTCGACCTCTACCTTGCTGACGCAACCCCCGCATGCACCTTCGGCATCCACGATGAGTTCATATCCTCAGGGCGCCTCGACGACCTCTCGATGTGCTTTGCAGGCCTTGAGGCGCTGACGGCAAACGCCGAGACTCCAGAACGTACAAACGTACTCGCCATCTTCGACAACGAGGAAACGGGATCGCAGACAAAGCAGGGTGCAGGCAGCCCATTCCTCGCTTCGCTGCTTCGACGCATTGCCCTGTCGCAGGGCGAGGATGCCGAAGCCTTCGAGCGCGCCGTCGAGAAGTCGTTTATGGTTTCCGCCGACAACGCCCACGCATGGCATCCCAACTACAACGAGAAGTACGACCCCACGAACCACCCGATGCTGGGCGGAGGTCCCGTCATAAAGCTGAATGCTGCGCAGAAATACGCTACCGACGCTATGTCGGCAGCCATCTTTGCAGAGATATGTCGCGAAGCGGACGTACCCTGCCAGCGTTTCGTAAACCACAGCGACGTAGCAGGCGGAAGCACACTGGGCAACATTCTGGCATCGAGCATACCCGTGCGTGGTGTAGATATGGGAAATGCCATCCTTGCTATGCACAGTTGCCGCGAGACAGGCAGCACGGCTGACCACGAATATGCCGTCAAAGCGTTCACGCGGTTCTTTCAGAAATGAGTTTTTCTGAGTATTCTGAATAATCATAGTAATTAGAGATTTTCGTTATTCCGATATAAATCCTCTCTCTATCGTGCTCAACCTAAAGACCATACAATATTCTCTGGGGCAGTTGCTCTTCGTGGAGGCTATCATGCTCGCCATCTGTCTCGGCGTGGGCATCATCTATCATGAGACCGACTGGACGCCCTTTGGCATTTCGTCTGTTGTATGTCTTGCCTTTGGACTTGTGCTGCGTGCTGGTGGGCGCGGTTCCGACGGTACTATGAACCAGCGCGACGGCTATCTGGTTGTCACGCTGGCGTGGGTGCTTTTCTCTACGATAGGCACGCTCCCCTTCATCCTAAGCGGCACAGAAACGCGACTGGCGGCAGCGTTCTTTGAGGCTATATCGGGATTTACCACAACTGGTGCTACAGCCCTCAGCCAAATAGACACCCTTCCCCATAGCATACTTTTCTGGCGAAGCCTTATGCACTGGATTGGCGGTGTGGGTATCATCTTCTTTATGGTGGCACTGCTCCCCCAGATGAACATCGGCGAGCACAAAATGTTTTCCGCAGAAACAACAGGGCTGAAAATCCGCAAACTGCATCCCCGTTTCGTCACCACAGCCCACTGGATTGGCAGCCTCTACCTCGTGCTCACGCTCTCCTGCGCTGTTACGTACTACTTCGCGGGCATGGGCCCCTTCGACGCTATCAACCACGCTATGTCCACGATGTCAACGGGAGGATTCTCAACACATGCAGAGAGCATCGGATGGTTCCACTCCCCCACCATCGAGTGGATTGTCATAGGCTTCATGTTCCTTGGTGGCATGAACTTCACGCTGATATTCCTGCTTGTAATAAAGCGCCGCCTCCGCCCACTGCGGCAAGACGGCGAATTCCACACCTACGTCACGATCTTGCTTTCTATGACGCTTATCTGTGCGGTGAGCCTTATTATATTCAAAAACAGGGAGGTTCCCGATGCCATCAGATCGGGGGCTTTCCACGTTACTGCGCTGATGACGACGACAGGTTTCACGACAGAAAACTTCATGCTGTGGCCCCTGGGGCTTTGGCTCCCCTTGACATTCATTACCGCCATCGGCGCATGCTCAGGAAGCACCAGCGGCGGTATTAAGATAGTACGACTCATCGCTATCTGGAAAGTCACGCTTCGCGAGTTCCGCCGCATACTCCACCCTCATGCCGTATTCCCAATTCGCGTCAACGGCTCGCTAATCGACAATGCCATCGTGCGCAACATCTTCGTATTCTTCGTATGCTACTTCTCCCTTACCTTTGTAGGGACCTTGCTAATGATGACAATGGGCATATCGCTGCTCGATAGCGTTTCGTGTTGTATTACGGCGCTCAGCAACGTAGGACCTGGGCACGGCTACATGGTAGGTCCCCTCGACAGCTATGCAGCATACCCCGACGCAGCACTATGGATAAACAGTTTCCTCATGCTCGCCGGACGTTTGGAGATTTTCGTCGTGCTGCTGCCTTTGATGCCTGCCTTTTGGAGAAAAAGATAAGGCAGACACGTTGTGTCACGCGCTTACTCTGCGCCCTTCCCCCACGTATCAGGACTCTCGCGCCAGCTGCGTAGCACCTCCAACTGCTCTTCGCGCACAAAACCTGTGCGAAGGGCTTCCGCAAGCACGGCCTCGTAGTCGGAGAGGGTATCAAGCCGCACGCCAGCATCCGCAAATGCCTTCTCAGCAACGGGGAAACCATACGTGAAGCTTGCCACCATACCAAGAACCTCGCATCCGGCGTCGCGCAAAGCCTGCACAGCCTTCAAGCTGCTGCCTCCCGTAGATATCAAATCCTCGACGACAACTACCTTTGCCCCATTTTCCACACGACCTTCAATGAGGTTCTGCATACCATGATCCTTCGGCTTCGGACGCACATAGCAGAAGGGCAGTTGGAGCGCGTCGGCAACGAGGGCTCCCTGAGCGATGGCACCTGTGGCAACACCTGCAACGGCCTCAGCCTCAGGATATAACTCGCGCACAAGGCGGCAGAGTCCGTCTTTCACCAACGTACGTAAGGCGGGATATGACAGGGCCTGACGATTGTCGCAGTACATGGGCGAATGCCATCCGCTGGCCCAAGTGAAGGGATTTTCTGGTTGCAATTTTACGGCTCCTACGCCCATCAGTTCGCGTGCAACTTGCAGAGCCATATCGCGTTTGGTGCAGGATGTGTCTTGTATGTTCATGATAATAAAAATAATGCGTTTACCACCGCGAAAGTAGGCTTTTTTGCCCAATAATCGCGTAAAAATCAAAAAAAAAGCAGCATAAAGGTCGTTTATTTCATTATTTTACATATTTTTGCCCCTGAACAACGAACAAATCTATTCATCAACACACAATTTCTAACCCAAAAACAAATCCCTATGAAGAAAATCCTCACACTTGCTTGCGCAGCATTGTTTATGGTAAGTTGCGGCGAAGATCCCGCCGACAAGATGTGCAAGATCCTCGACGACGCTACAGCACGTATCGAACAGTGCGCAAACAGCGACGAAGCTGAAAAGATTCAGAAGGAAGCTATGGACCAGATCACCGAATTTGGTGAGAACGCTGGCATCATCGACAACCTCCGCTTCGGCGAAGAAGGTCAGAAGCGCGTAGAAGCTTCTACCGAAAAGCTGATGAAGGCCTACATGGATAAGGTTTTCAGCTCTGCTTCTGATGAGCTCAACAAGATTGGCGACGACGCTAAGAAAGCACTCGAAGACGCAGCCACTGGCGGCGAATAACATTCCTCGCTAACGGCACTTAATAGAAGAGTTCCTCTCACACTTGTGGGAGGACTCTTTTTTTGGACTATAGCACAGGGATAGTGTGTGACAGTTGTTACAGTGTTACAGTGTT
>ONWB01000128.1 GCA_900321445.1 uncultured Prevotellaceae bacterium
AGCACTCTCTGCTACAGCGCAATCCACACTTTATCAGGACTATATTCGCAAGTATAGCCCCATGGCTGTTGAACAAATGAAGCGCTACGGCATTCCTGCCAGTATCACGCTTGCACAGGGACTGCTCGAAAGCGGCGCGGGCACGAGCATGCTCGCCCAGAAGGCCAACAACCATTTCGGCATCAAGATCGGCGGCACGTGGACGGGCCCCTACGTCACGAAGGACGACGACCGCCAGGGCGAACGCTTCCGCAAGTACGCAAGCGTGGAGGAAAGTTTCGAGGACCACTCGCGCTTCCTCGCCGAGCGCCAGCGCTATGCATCGCTCTTCAACCTCGACCCCACCGACTACCGCGGCTGGGCGTACGGACTGAAGGAGGCTGGCTATGCCACGAATCCCGAATATGCGAAGAAGCTCATCAGCCTCATCGACATATATAAGCTTCACGAGTTCGACGTACAAAAAGGCCACCGCCACGGACACTCCTCGCACGAGCAGCAGAGCGAACAGCCGCGACATCAGGAGCAACAGCCCGTAGTGCAGCAGGCCGTCGTCCCGCAGCCGCAGCAGGCCACTCCGCAGGGCGAGCTCCGCATGGGCATGTGCAACGGTTGCCGCTACGTCCTCGCACGCAACGGCGACACCTTCGCCTCCATCGCCCACGAGACGGGAGTCAGCGTGAAGAAGCTGATACAATACAACGAGGTGGACGCTGCGTACCAGATACGCCGTGGCGAACCCATATACCTCGACAAGAAAAAGACGCACGTCGCCGAGAATCAACGCGGACAGTACCACGTCCTGAAGGCTGGGCAGAGCATACATACCGTCAGCCAGCTCTATGGTGTGCGCCTCGAGCGCATCTATCGCGCCAACAACCTCGGTCCGGACTACATGCCCTCAGTGGGCGACCGACTCCTGCTCGACTGACGTTCAGGCCGCAAGCGACGTCACTTCAGTGAAGCCGGAACTCTGATTTAGGGCAGGCGAAGATGCGAAAAACGCAAAAAGCGAAAAAAGTTTCTCCTGCGAATTAACTTTTTCAAACTTCAAGCGTCTTATCAGTGAACAGGCGAAAGATGCCGAGGCCGTGGAATGAGGCAACGCGCTGAGCCACGGACAAATAAAGGAACAAACTTAAAAACAATAGACAGAAATGAAAACGACGAAAATCTACATGCTCGCCCTTGCAGGCACACTTGCCTGCGGCGCAGGTTACGCACAAGACGACGTTTACTTCGTTCCGTCACGCAAAGCTGCCACGACTGCTACGACACAGCAGCCCACAACGATGCGCTCCTCTTATGAGAACATTGCAACGGATGGCTCCATGGACTACGACAACTGGTACGAAGGTCGCACAGACCTCCGCGACGTCGATGCCTACAACCGCCGCACAGTGCCCACGGACTACGATACAATCGACGACTCGTACGTGCCCGACGAGTACTACATGAACGATGAACCCGTTGACGGGCTTTACACTTCGCGCATCGTGCGCTTCCACTCGCCCCGTGGCGTCATCGTAGCTAGCCCCTACTACTGGGACTACTACGACACCTACTACTACGATCCCTGGTGGGGATGGCGCAGTAGCTGGTATTCGCCTTGGTACAGCGGCTGGTATGGCGGATGGTACTCCCCCTGGTACAGCTGGAGCTGGTACGGCCACGGCTGGTACGGCGGCTGGTATTCACCCTGGTACAGCTCATGGGCATGGTCGCCCTACTATCACCACTACTACAGTGGTTGGTGGTCGAGCGGTCGCAAAGGCTGGGGCAGCCATCGCGGAACTTTCGGCAACCGTCGCGACGGCGGAGTGACGGCAGGTGGCAATTCGCGCGGCCACAGAGGCGGCACGACAGGACGCGGCAGCGCATCCACTTCGCGCGGAAACTCCAACAGCTACTATCGCGGCTCGCGCGGATTCGGCAACAGCTCCAACAGCGGTACAAGCCGCAGCTTCGGAAACACTGGCCGCAACCGCACCAGCGGCACAGGCACCACCAATGGCGGCACCACGCGCAATCGTCAGTTCGGCAACTCCGGCAGTTCAGGCTCCTCAAACCGTAGCTTCGGCAACAGCAGCGGCAGTTCAAACTCAAGCTCCCGCTCGTATTCACAGCCCTCGCAGTCCTCGCAGCGCAGCTATAGCGGCAGTTCCAGCGGCGGTTCGCGCAGCTTCGGACACAGCAGCGGTTCCGGCGGCGGCTCACGCAGCTTCGGCGGCGGTGGCGGCGGTGGTCGCAGCAGCGGTGGTGGCGGAGGTCGCAGCTTCGGCGGACGTCGCTAATACCCAGAACATGTCAAATACGTAGAAGAAACACACATCATGAAAAGACATCATATCATTTTCGCAGCTATGCTCCTCGCGATGCCGCTTGCAGCGCAGGACATCTACAAGGTTGAAAGCTTCACCTCGTCCGACCTCATCGGTACGGCACGCTACGTGGGCATGGGCGGTGCAATGAACGCACTCGGCGCCGACCTCTCCACAATACACACCAACCCCGCCGGCATCGGCATGTTCCGTCGCAGCGACGCATCCGCAACGCTCACGATGAACATCACGCCCGGAGCAGAAAACTTCGCCGACATAGGCAAGACGCGCATGTCATTCGACCAAATGGGATTCGTGTATTCATACGATTCCAACAGCCCGCACCTGAAGTACGTGAACTTCGCCATGAACTACCAAAAGACGAAGAACCTGAAGAACTACTTCGGCATCGCAGCACCCCTCGGCCCTGGACTTTCGCAGAGCTGGCAGATGGCACAGCTCGCCGACTACTACGGACAGTGGGACGACGGCAGCGGCGACTGGGTTTCGCCCATCGCACACACAGGCTGGAACAGCTACATGATTGACCAAGATGCCAATGGCGTGTTCCTGGGCTGCGACGCCAACGACTATTTCATGCGCAAAGTGCAGCACGGCGGTATCCAGGACTTCGACTTCAACGTGTCCTTCAACTGGGACAACCAGTGGTACCTCGGACTTACGCTCGGCGCCTACAACATCGATTGGAACTCATACCTCCTCTACGGCGAGAACCTCATCAACGACGCCGACGGCACGCTGCATCCCTATTCGATGATTAACGACGAGAAAATCACAGGCTCCGGTTTCGACATGAAGCTCGGTTTCATCGGACGCCCCATCGAGGACAATCCCTTCCGCTTCGGCCTGTCGATAGCCACGCCGACGTGGTACGACCTCACGGGTAACAACATCCTCACGATGGACTCCCCGTTCATTGGTCCAAACGCTGACAGCGACCACACCGTCAGCGGCATGCGTACAGGCGACTTCGACTACCGCGTGACCACGCCCTGGACATTCGGCATCAGCCTCGCAACAACTTTCGAGAACTTCCTCGCCATCGACGCCGAGTACGAGTACAAGGACTACTCCGGTGCCAGCGTGCGCTACTCCGACGGATATAATCCATGGTACGACAGCGACATGTACTCCCACTCACACCGCGACCAAGGCCTCGTCGATGAAATCAACCGCTACATGAACGGCGTCAGCACGTTCCGCGTAGGTACAGAGCTGCGCTTCGCAGAAGGCGCCTACCTCCGCGCCGGCTACAACTACGTGTCCAAGCCCTTCAAGGACGACGCGGTACTGAACTTCTACACCGGCTACGACAACATCGGCAACAACGACTCCGAGGGCGTCATCAACACGACCGGCACCGACTACGTGAACCTCGGCGCCACGAACCGCCTCACGCTCGGCCTCGGCTTCAGGGGCAAGCACTTCTACGGCGATGTAGCATACCAGTACCAGACGCAGGCCGCCGACGTCTATGCGTTCCAGAACTTCGACCAGGACTTCACGCGTGAGAACCTCCTGCCGAAGCAGAGCCTCGACCTCGAGCGCCACGCCATCACGCTCACACTGGGATACAAGTTCTAAGTTTCAAAGAGAGACATAACGACAAGTGACAAGTGACGAGACATCCGCTTCTTGCGGCTCGCCACTTGTCGCTTGTAACTCGTCAACAAACCCAAGCACCTTCATGGCAAACGGAGAAGAAAAACAGATAATCTTTTCGATGGTCGGCCTCTCGAAGACCATCAAGCAGTCCAACAAGACAATCCTCAAGGACATCTACCTGTCCTTCTTTTACGGAGCAAAGATTGGCATCATCGGCCTCAACGGCGCCGGTAAGTCCACGTTGCTCAAAATCATCGCAGGCCTCGACGCCGACTATCAGGGACAGGTCGTTTTCTCGCCCGGCTACAGCGTAGGATATCTACCGCAGGAGCCGCAGCTCGACAACACGAAGACCGTGCGACAGGTCGTGGAGGAAGGCTTGCAGGCCGAGGTCGATGCCCTGAAGGAGTACAACGAAATCAACGATAAGTTCGGCCTGCCCGAATACTACGAGGATGCCGACAAGATGGACGCGCTCTTCGCACGACAGGGCGAGCTCCAGGACTTCCTCGATGCCCACGACGTGTGGAATCTCGACTCGCGGCTTGAACGCGCGATGGACGCCCTGCGCTGTCCGCCCGCCGATTCTTCCGTCGAGTACCTCAGCGGTGGCGAGCGTCGTCGCGTCGCGCTATGCCGCCTGCTTCTTCAGCAGCCCGACATCCTCCTCCTCGACGAGCCCACCAACCATCTCGACGCCGAGAGCATAGACTGGCTCGAGCAGCACCTAAACCAATATGCCGGCACGGTCATCGCCGTCACCCACGACCGCTACTTCCTCGACGACGTTGCGGGATGGATTCTCGAACTCGACCGCGGCGAAGGAATTCCGTGGAAGGGCAACTACAGTTCGTGGCTCGAACAGAAGTCGAAGCGCCTCGAACAGGAGGAGAAGACCGCATCAAAACGCCGCAAGACCCTTGAGCGCGAGCTCGAGTGGGTTCGCATGGCTCCAAAGGCGCGTCAGGCAAAGGGCAAGGCGCGTCTGAATTCATACGACAAGCTCCTGAACGAAGACCAAAAGGAGCGCGAACAAAAGCTCGAGATATACATTCCCAATGGTCCGCGCCTCGGAAATAAGGTAATCGAGGCGCAGCATGTCAGCAAGGCGTTCGGCGAGAAGAAACTCTTTGAGGACCTGAACTTCATGCTGCCTCCCAACGGAATTATCGGCGTCATCGGCCCGAACGGAGCTGGCAAAACCACGCTTTTCCGCATGATAATGGGACTCGAACAAGCCGACGCAGGCACTTTCGAGGTCGGCGAAACCGTAAAGATCGCCTACGTTGACCAGCAGCACCGCGACATACTTCCCGACAAGACCGTCTATGACGTTGTCTCCCAAGGAAACGAACTCATCCGCCTTGGTGGACGCGACGTCAACGCCCGTGCATATCTCAGCCGCTTCAACTTCAGTGGTGCAGACCAGCAGAAGAAGTGCGGCGTCCTGTCGGGCGGCGAGCGCAACAGGCTCCATCTTGCCATGGCGTTGAAGCAGGAGGGCAACGTCTTGCTCCTCGACGAACCTACCAACGACATCGACGTCAACACCCTGCGTGCTCTCGAGGAGGGCCTCGAGTCTTTTGCAGGATGCGCCGTAGTAATCAGCCACGACCGTTGGTTCCTCGACCGCATTTGTACCCACATCCTTGCTTTCGAGGGCGACGGCAATGTATTCTTCTTCGAGGGCAGCTACAGCGACTACGAGGTGAACAAAGCCAAACGCCTCGGCATCGAAGAACCCAAGCGTATCCGTTATCGTAAACTCACAGACTAAAATTATGGACAACAAAGAAATGAAAATCCTGTATATATGCGCCTTGCCTGAAGAGCGCATCGAAATGGCACTTCCCGGCTTCGAGGTCGTTCCCTCGCTCACGGGAATCTCGAAACCCTACGCATCCGCCAACCTCGCGCTCGCTATCAGCAATGTCAAGCCCGACATTATAATAAATATAGGCACCGCCGGCACCATGCCCGGGCGTGCAGAGGTCGGCGACATACTTGTATGCAGCCGCTTCCTCGACCGCGACATCATGAGCCAGGACTTCACGTCGATTTCTCCTGAGGTGAATCCAGAGCTTCCCGACGTGGCGCGGGCCTTCCACTCCATACATTTCGGCACGGCCTGCGAGAAGCATTTCACCGTGAACACCGGCGACGACTTTGTCACCGCCGACCAGCCCATCGAGGGCGACGCCGTTGACATGGAAGCCTTCGCTGAGGCGCTCATGGCCAAGCAGTTCGGCATACCCTTCTTCGCCGTAAAGTACATCACCGACGTCATCGGCCAGAACTCCATGCAGATTTGGGAGGAGCGCCTTGCCGATGCGCGCCGCGGGCTCACCGAATACCTGAAGGCTGTGGCTGAGAAGTTGTAGGGCGCGCTTTCTTAAACAAGAACACATAAAAAGACATAATATGACCGGCAACGCATTCTTCAACTACTACGTGACCACCGACGGCCAGACGCTCCTGCAGAACGAGAGCGGCGACCTCTGCTATGCCGTTCCTGCACAGGTTGGCGACGCCGACGCTCTGGCATGCTCCGACGTTGTGGCGCACAATCCCGAGATGCGCACACGGAATGAGCTTTCCTTGCTCCAGCAGTCGGCGCAGCGCGTGGAAGTTGCGAGCCGTGCCGCCATGCGCGCCCAGCGCCTGCAACGTCAGTTCACGACGCAGGCCGTAGCTGTAAACCCCGATGGTACAGGCAACTACGGACAGCCTTCCGCTGGCGTCTGCAACTCCATTGGTGCGCCCGTCATACCCGTAATCATGGTCGACTTCCCTAACTGCGCTTTCAAGGACACGACAACTATCGAGAAGGTCACGCGATGGTTCAACGAGGAGGGCTACAACGACGAACTCTACGCTCGTGGCAGCATCAGGGACTACTACGTGGCGCAGAGCGGAGGCCTCTACAACCCGACGTTCAAGGTCGTGGCGAAGGTGACGGCCAACAACGGCTATGCCACCTACGGCAACAAGGCATCCGGCGGCGTGGTGTACGTTACGAACACGCTCCTCGGCGAGGTTCTCAAGAAGGCCGCTGACCAGGGCGTGGACTTCAGCGAGTTCAAGAACGCGCAGGGCGCCATCGAGCTTGTCTCCCTCTACCACGCAGGCCCCGGCGCTCATAGCGCAAAGGAGAAGGGTAGCGACAGCTACATCTGGGCGCACTATCAGGGGGTCAACGGCGTGTCGGTGCAGGGCATCAGCGTCAACGGATGCTTTATCGGCAACGAACTCCTGCAAACCTACGACGACCCCCGCGCCGAAGAACCTAAGGTCATCGATGCGCATACCGACGGCATAGGCGTATTCTGCCACGAGTTCGGCCACGCGCTCGGACTTCCCGACTTCTATTATACCGGCAATAACAACGACATAGCCTATTCCCTGCTCTCCATGGACTATTGGAGCGTCATGGACTACGGCCAGTACTGCTACGACGGCTATCGCCCCGTCGGCTACAACGCCTACGAGCGCTGCATGGTGGGATGGCAGAAGGTCGTTGACCTGACCGACACGCTCAACCTCTGCAAGTTGTACGCCTTCAGCGAGGCTCCCGAGGACGGCGTAAGCTGCTACCGCATCCTCAATCCGCAGAACCCGAAGGAGTATTTCCTCCTCGAGAACCGCCAGTCTGGGCAGTGGTATCCGTCGTTCATGGGGCACGGCATGCTCATCACCTACATCGATTACAACAGGGATATATGGAGCGCCGGCACAGTCAACAACGAACCTAACCGCCAGCGCTTTACCTACGTTCCCGCCGACGGCGAGAAGGAGGGCGTGAACGACGGCGCATCGTGGACAAGCACCAAGAGCGACCTCTTCCCAGGCACGACGGAGCGCACGGTGTTCAACGCCGACTACTATCCCACGTGGACGATGTTCCGCACAGGCCAGGCGATGACCGACCAGCTGCTCGACATCAGCGAGGAAGAGCGCGTCGTATCCTTCGGCTTCAACACCTCGAAGGTGACGTCCCTCCTCACAGTTCCCACCGCAGCAGGCGCGGCTGACGAAGCCTACACCCTCGACGGGCGCCTCATCACGCGCCCAGTAGGTCGTGGCATCTTCATCGTTCGTCAGCCCGACGGCACGTGGCGCAAGCAGCTCCGCTAATCGACGTACCGCGTCGGCCTTCAGACGCCGACTCACAAAATAATCCAATGCGCATCTCGCCAACGTGGGGTGCGCATTGTTCGTTTTTTTCTCGCAGAAAGATTGATTTTTCTCAGAGAAAGATTGATTTTTCTCAGAGAAAGATTGTTTTTTCTCGCAGAAGGATTCGTCCTACGGCGTGCGGGATTCATCCCCGACGCTTCTCGACGACGAAGGCCGCCGTTGCGCGCAGATAGTTGTCGCCTGCGGTGGCCGATTCGCCCATAAATATGCGAAAGTGCGCGGCGTAGGAAAGAATTTGCAGAAATGCTTGCATATTTACACAACTTTTTTTATATCTTTGCACGTGCAAATTGTGGACTTTGCCCAATGAAGTCCGTGGTTTCAGCATAAATATTGGAATGAAAGCAGAAAAAGTATTGTTTATTACGCAGGAAGTCGCGCCCTACGTCGAGGACGGCATAATGTCCCAGGAGGGTTTGGACTTTCCTCAGTATCTTACCGACAACGGACGCTCCGTCCGCACCTTTATGCCCCGTTGGGGAAGTATCAACGACCGCCGTCACCAACTTCATGAAGTGCAGAGGCTTTCAGGAATGAACGTCATCATCGACGATTCCGACCACACTCTCGTCATCAAGGTGGCATCTATTCCCCAGACGCGCGCACAGGTGTATTTCATCGACAACGACGACTATTTCCACAAGCGCGAAATGCTGCTCGACGAGGCAGGCGAGCCCTACGAGGACAATGCCGAGCGCGCCATCTTCTTCGCTCGCGGTGTCCTTGAGACGGTAAAGAAGTTCCGCTGGATTCCAGATATCATCCACTGCAACGGCTGGGCCACGCTCTTCGCCCCGCTCTATGTGCGCACCGCATACCGCGACGACCCTCCCTTTGCTACTCCGCGCATCGTCTTTTCCCTCTACGACGACGTCCCCGAAGCCCTTCCCGGCCTCGAGCTCGCAAAGCTCGTGCGCTATCGTTCGCTCAACGAGCGCGTACTACGCAACGCCGGCTTCAGCCTGAAGGGTAATGTTGCGCTCCGCCAGATACTCCTGACCTATTGCGACGCGTTCATCGAGGCTCGTCCCGGCGTAGCGCCCGAACTTCTGAAGGCCGCGCGCGAGAAGGGAAAGCCCGTCCTCGAGTATCGCGAGGACCTCAGCTATGCCGACAAGGCCGACTTCTTTGAAAGTCTTATTAACGATTGATTTTCTCCCCACACATAGCATGAAGAAAGTTCTTTTCTATGCCATCTCATTTGTCGCAGGTCTCGCTTTCACGGCCTGCGACGACGATACTGTCAGCGTAGGGTCGGACGTACTGCCCGACATGGACAAGATTACCACCACCACGCAGACTTTCTCACTCAACTCGCGCTCGTTCCGCGCCGACTCCGTGCTGGCGAACACAAACTCCTGCTATCTCGGAAGCATCGTCGATCCGGAAACGCGCTCACGCACTACCTGCGACTTCCTCGCCCAGTACCACATCGTCGAGAACTTCCGCCTGCCCGAGCGCGACAAGATAGTCATGGAGGACGGCGTACCCGTCTGCGACTCCTGCTTCATCCGCCTCTACGCCACAAACCTCTACGGCGACGAACTCACGCCGATGAAGCTCTCCGTGTACGAGCTTAGCACGGACAAAGTCATGGGCGAAGGACGCAAATACTTTACCGATGTCAATCCCGCAGAATTCCTTGCAGAAGGTGCGCAGCCCGTCGTGCAGCAGACGTACACGCTCGGCGAATTCCGCACCCTCTCGTCAAGCACGTTGCGCGAGTTCGACCTCCAGCTGCCGAAGGAATTTGGCGCGCGCATCATGCGCCTCTACTACGAGCATCCCGAATACTTTACCGACAGCTATCGATTCCTCCACAACGTCTTCGCAGGACTCTACATGCAGTCCTCGGGCGGCGTGGGAGCTATGGCAAACGTGACGCTCTCCGACTTCGTCGTAGGCTTCAAGTACCACGACACGACGCCGGCAGGCAAGGACACCATCTACGAGGGCTGGCACTCGCTCGCCGCCACCGAGGAGGTGCTCCAGAACACGCGCGTCGATAATCAGATTCCCGAGGAAATGCTCTCCGCCGAGAACGACTACACTTACGTCAAGTCGCCGGCAGGCATCTTCACCCTCGTCGATCTTCCCGTGGACGAAATCGTCGGCGGCTCGCACTATGGCGACACCATCAACACGGCGCGAATACTCTTTCCACGCATAGCTGGCGAGACCGCCGGCAGCTTTGCTCTCCAGCCCCCTCCAACCGTGATGCTGCTGCGCAAAGCAAATATGTTCAACTTCTTCGAGACAAACCTCGTCAACGACGGAATCACTTCCTACGTCTCTAATTTCTACACGGCCTACAATGCCTACGTCTTCGACAACATCGCGCCGCTCATTTCCCTGCTCCGCAACGAGCGAGATGCGGGAGCCGGCGTAAAAGCATCCGACACGGAGGCACAGCGCGCAGCCAAATATCGTGCCTGGGAAGCCGAAAATCCCGATTGGGCCACGGTGGCTTCTGCAGATACGCAACGAACTCGGACTTTCCAGCGTCAAGCTCAACGGCGGACCGCGCGGAAAGCTCTCCATCGAGGTCACGTACAGCCACTACAACTGATTTCCTCGTCAGAAAATCCCTTCTGCAAACATGAAGTGCATGGTTTTTGCAGCCGGTCTCGGCACGCGCCTGCGTCCTATTACCGACACGCTGCCGAAGGCGCTGGTCAGGGTGGGGGAGCAGACGCTTCTCGACATCACGCTCTCGCGGCTTGCTGAGGCCGGAGCCGACGAAGCCGTCGTCAACGTCCATCACCATGCCGACATCCTACGCAACTACATCCAGACGCATGCCTTCCCGCTTCGCGTAAGCGTGAGCGACGAAAGCCAACGCCTGCTCGACACGGGCGGAGGACTGCTCCACGCCGCGCCTTTCTTCGGCGAAACCAGCGGTCACGTCCTTATTCACAACGTCGATATCCTCAGCAATCTCGACATTCGCCGCTTCTACGCCGAGGCTTCTGCCGTTCCCGTCATGCTCGTCACCAGCCAGCGCGAAACCTCGCGCTACCTGCTCTTCGACCAGGGCGACCGCCTCGTAGGCTGGACGAACGTAAAAACCGGCGAGGTCAAATCTCCCTACGCCGACATCGTGCCCGCCAACTGCCGCCACCTTGCCTTCAACGGCATTCACGCCTTTTCGCCCTCGCTTTTCCCATTGTTGAAAAGCTTTGCCCAGAGCCGCGGTGCCGAGGACGCCCCCTTCTCCATCATCGACTTCTACCTCGCCGCATGCCGCGACGTTCAGATTAAGGCATACACGCAGCCCGACCTCAAAATCCTTGACGTCGGAAAGGTGGATGCGCTGCGCCAGGCCGAAGCCTTTCTCCAAAATTGCTCCAAATAGCAGATAAAAATGCAGTTCATCGACTTCGAGGAAGTTCTCGACAGAGACCTCGGCAAGGAAGGCACACCGCGACGCGACGAGTTCGAACGTAGCGTTGACGAGGCTGTCCATGCCTATAAGCTTGGCGAAGCTATAAGGAAAGCTCGCCTTGAGCAAAACCTTACGCAGGAGGAGCTTGGCGAACGTATCGGGGTTAAGAAAGCCCAGATTTCCAAGCTCGAGCGCGGCCACAGCATAACAATCCCGACGATGAGCCGAGTATTCAAAGCGCTTGGCTTTACGACGGCATCCCTTGACCTTGGGGGCAGTTTAGGGCGCGTGGCTCTATGGTAAAGGTCCGATAAAAGCATAGCTGGAGCCTATGCCTGAAAAAGCATCCACCTTCCCGACCTCAAAATCCTTGATGTTGGGAAGGTGGATGCGCTGCGCCAGGCCGAAGCCTTCGCGCGCGAGATATTATAAAGAAGTGGGGAGTTAGTACGCAGCCTGGAACTCGTCGAGGAAGCGCACGTCGTTTTCAGAGAACATGCGGAGGTCGCGGACACGATAGAGGAGGTTCGCGATTCGTTCTATGCCCATGCCGAATGCAAAGCCCGTGTATTTCTCCGAGTCGATGCCGTTAAGTTCGAGCACGCGCGGATGAACCATGCCGCAGCCCAGAATCTCAAGCCATCCCGTACCTTTACACATCGAGCAGCCCTCGCCGTGACATAGCTGACAGCTTACGTCCATCTCGGCGCTGGGCTCCGTGAACGGGAAGTAGGAGGGGCGCAGGCGAATCTCCGTGTCTGCACCGAACAGCTCGCGTGCAAACGTCAGCAGTACCTGTTTCAGGTCCGTAAACGTCACCTTCTCATCGACGTAGAGGCCTTCAACCTGATGGAAGAAGCAGTGTGCGCGGGCAGAAATGGCCTCGTTGCGATACACGCGCCCCGGGCAAATTACGCGGATTGGCGGCTCGGTGACTTCCATGACGCGGCTCTGCACGCTGCTGGTGTGGGAACGAAGCAGCATGCTCGGACCTCCCTGCACGTAGAACGTGTCCTGCATGTCGCGGGCGGGGTGGTCGTCAGCAAAGTTCATGGAGCCGTAAACGTGCCAGTCGTCTTCTACCTCAGGACCGTCGGCAAGCGTGAAGCCCATGCGGGAGAAAATGTCGATGATGCGGTTGCGAACGATTGTCAGCGGGTGGCGCGTACCCAATTCTGCGGGATAAGGAGTGCGCGTAAGGTCCAGAGTGTCAAGGCTGTCGTCCTCCTTTGTGGCGAGAGATGCGCGGAGCTGGTTGATGTGGTCCGTGGCTTCCTGCTTGAGGGCGTTTATCTTCATGCCCACCTCGCGCTTCATGTCTGCGGGAACGCTTCTGAAGTCGTTCATCAAGGCAGCGATTTCGCCTTTTTTGCTGAGGAATTTTATACGTAGAGCCTCAAGCTCCTGTTCGTTTGCCGCTTGCAGAGACTTAATCTGCTGGCGCAGTTCTTCTATCTTGCTTATCATTGTCTAAATGTGTGTTCAAAATGTCGGAAGACTTCGACTTTTTTGTATATCGGGCGCAAATTTAGCGCAAATGCGCAGAAGAACAAAGAAGAAAGACGCGTTTTTGCTTTGCACTATCACTTCTGCATTGTATTTTTGCAACGGTTTTTAACATAAATATAGCAATTAAACGTAAAAATACCTGAATTGAAACGATGCGACGCCATTTGTTTTACATTCTTGTAGTGGCTCTTTTTCTTCTCCTCGCTTGTCGCGGCAACAAGACCGACAAGCCCGTCGAGGTACCCGATACGGTGAAGGAGGAAGTCCCCGTCGATACTGTGCAGGACACGGTAGCGACAGTCGATGAGCCCGCGCCTCCCGCCGCCGCCGACGGTGTGTTTGGCGACTTCATGTTCAACTTCATGCGCAACAGGCGCTTCCAGCGCGAGCGAGTGCGTTTCCCCCTGAATATCACGTCCGGAGGAACGACGCGCACGGTGCAGTCCGCCGCCGAATGGAAGCACGACCGCATCTTTGCCCACGACGAAGTGTATGCCCTTGCGTTCAACGACGCTAAGTCCATGCGCAAGAGCGTCATGGCGAAGCAGGACAGCGTCGTCATCAGCCTTCTGAACTTCCAGGACGCCAGTGTGCGCAACTACTCCTTCCACAAGGAGCGCGGCGCATGGATGCTGATAAACATCGAGACGCACGGACTGCGCGAGGAGGCAGGCAGCGACTTCCTCGACTTCATCTCGCAGTTCTCGCGTAGTGCGGAATACCGCATTAGCCACGTTGCGCCCTCGTTCGACCTCGTCGTCCTCGACCCCGACACCTACGAGCAGGTGAAGGGAAACGCCGACGCCTCGCAGTGGGACGACTACGCTCCCGAACTGCCCACGGACAAGCTCGCGCTCATCAACTACGGCGGGCTTTCCTCCACAAATTCCGAGCGCATCGTGCAGCTCACGAGCATGGAGGAGGGCATGTCCAGCTTGATAACCTTCCGCAAGCAGGGAGGCAAGTGGAAGGCTGTGAAACTCGAGAACGATTAAGCGTATAACTCGCACAAATACAACGTGATGATGGATTTTGTGGATTTTTCCCTTAAAGAGTATAATACTTTC
>ONWB01000157.1 GCA_900321445.1 uncultured Prevotellaceae bacterium
ATGGCGTGCTTGCCCTTCTCGACGTTGATGCCCGTGACGCCAGCTATCTGGTCATAGTACTTGCCGGGTGCGTTCCAGATGGCGGAGTAGTACTGCGGCGAGTTGTAGCACTTGTACGTGCCGACGCGGTAGTCGGTGGTGTAGGTGCCTTGCAGCATCTGGTATGCCAGCGACTGCACGAGTGGGTTGGTGAGGGCCTCGACGTCGTCCATCGTGACGCCGGGCTTCAGGGCTGTGTAGAGGTCGTCGGTGAAGATGCCGTACTCGTCGTTGGCGGCCGTCCTCACGCAGAACTCCATCTCGGCGCATGATGCGAAGTTGCCCTCGCCCTCATATACCTTGAACTGTACGGCTGTGGGGTGTATGAGCCCAGTGCCGAAGTCCACGGTCTTGGGTGCCGAGTTCGCCACCCAGTTGTAGGTTCCGACGCTTGTGTAGTTGGGGTTCTCGGTGGTTTTCACGAACACTTCCACCTGCCGTATGTAGCCGTTGGAGCTGCCGTCCTGTCGCGGCACGTATGTGACGTAGTCTATGCGCTCGACGTTGCTGAAGGTGAAGGTGATGATGGCAGGCGTGGAAGCCGAGACGTTCAGTCCTCCCGTGCCCCACTGCGTGTGCCAGAATGTGCTGTAGTCGCCGTCGCGCATGTTTCCAGCCCCGTTGCCGGAGGCTGCGCTGTTTGCGGTGACGTTTGCTGGCTTTATGCGCTCGTCGCTGGGTATGTCGGCGGCGGCGTTGTTGCCCTGCTGCGTGAGTGTCACCTTCTGCGTGGTGTGGCCGTCGCGGCTGGTGAGGGTGAGCAGGGCTGTGCGCGCCTCACCGCCGTAGTTTGCTGGCACGTGTACGTAGAGTCCGTTGCTGCTGTCGTACACTTTCGCCCAGTCGGCATCGACGCTATAGTCGTATTCCACATTCGCCGTGACGTCGATGTGGACGGTCTGCTCTGCATAGTTCAGGGTCCTGTTGTGGGCAGTCAGTAGCAGTGGCGTAGCCCCCTCGGGGAGCACGCGCTGCGCCGTCATGCTCAGCACGCCGAATGTTGCAAAGAGTATTGTTAATGTCTTTTTCATGATTGCATGTATGAGATGTTTAAGTTTTCAGGGGAAAAGTCTGTCTCGCCTTGCCCGATGGGGCTGCCAGACGCCCTTAAAAGAGCACCTTCTTGCCGTTCTGGATGTAGATGCCGCGCTGCGGATTGCGCACTTGGCGTCCCTGGAGGTCGAAGGCTGTGCCCACCTGCGTTGCAGGCTGCAGCTCCATAGCGTCGATGGACGTGATGTTCTCCTCGCCGATGACGAAGGTGCTGGTGCGAATGGTCAGCCCGGGGTAGTCCTTGTGCGTCATCAGCACGCGCACCCTGCCAAAGGGCTTCAGGAACGTGAAGCGACCCTGCGTCTGCGTATAGTCCTGGTTGGGGTCGGCGGCACGCGCAACGGTAAGCTCGCGCTCAGCGTCGCCAACGACCTCCACGGCAGCGAATGTCACCAGCGCACGTCCACTGGCGTCGTTGCGATACTCGCTCATGTCGAGGATGTACTGCGCTGTGTTGCGGCTTGCATAGTCGGGGCACTGCGGGAGGTAGTAGCCGTCGTAGGTCGTGCTCTTCGTGAGCAGCGACGTGACGTCGAGGTCTGCCTGCGGCAGGTATGAGAAGTAGCCCTCGGCAGGCTGGTTCGCAGCACTCGGCAGTGCACGGAACGTCAGCGCATTGCCACCGCATGCGAAGCTGTTAAGCTTCAGCGAGGGGTACAGCAGCGAACTCATGCCATTGTTCGAGCACGACAAGTCCACGAGCTTCTTGCTCGCCGACAAGTCCAGCGAGGCGATGGCATTGTTGTCGCACACCATCTGCTGCAACTCCTCAAGGCCGCTCGCAGGCAGCGTGATGCGCGTGATGGCATTGTCGTTGCACACAAGAGCCGAAATCAGCGGCGAGCGGCTCACGTCGAGCTTCTCAATCTGGTTGCCAGCGCAGAACAGCGCGTCGAGGTTGGGGTTGGCGGTGGTATATACGTTCTTGAACTTGTTGCCGCTCACGTTAACATGCTGGAGGGCTGCCGTGCGGCACGAGAATGCCGTGCTCGAACCTATCTTCTCCATGCCGTTGTTAGCGAGGTTCACGTTCTCCAGCAGCGGGTTCTTCGACTCCGACAGCGCAAGCGTAGTAATCTGGTTGCCACTGAGGTCTAGGTCCACGAGCTTCGACAGCGACGTCAGGTCTATCGACGTCAGCTTGTTGTTCTGGAGGTATAGCGAACGCATCTCCTTAGCACCGCTCAGCGTGGCAGCCGTGATGTCGCCCCCCTCGCAGATGAGCGTGTTCAGCGCACTTCCACCGCGAAGCACGATGTCGGCACCCTTCACCGTGCCCGTAATCGTGCAGAGAACGTCGTCAGTGCGCGGGTACGACACAGCATTGCCGTCGCCCCAGTCCACAGTCACGCCGTCGCGCGTCCTGTTCACCTGCATCGTCAGCGTCTGGCCAGCGGCACGCGAAGTCGTAAGCTTCACCTCCTGGTCCTGAGCCCAAAGCAAGGAAGGAGCAAGTAGCAAGGATAGAAGTAAGTTTCTTTTTCTCATGATTTTGGTATTTTTAGTTGATTGATTTATTTTCGTTCATAGGTCCAAAGGACCTTTAGCGGTACAAAAGTGGGATTTTTGGGCGGTCAAAACAAATGTTTCTGCAATTTTTATTGCGCAAGTGCAAAACTTTATCTACTTTTGTCGGCACACAAGCAACAAACTAACAACTTAAATCATATTTTTCACACATGAGAGTAATCATCGAACCCGACTACGACAAACTGTCCCAATGGGCTGCAAACTACGTCGTTAACCGCATCAATGCCGCAAAGCCCACCGCCGAGAAGCCCTTCGTCCTCGGACTACCCACAGGCTCTTCGCCCATCGGCATGTACAAGAACATCATCAAAGCCTACAAGGAAGGCCGCGTAAGCTTCAAGAACGTACTCACCTTCAACATGGACGAATACGTAGGACTACCCGAGGAACACCCCGAGAGCTACCACTCATTCATGAAGAAAAACCTCTTCGACCACATCGACTGCCCCGCCGAGAACATCCACATCCTCAACGGCAATGCCGAAGACCTGCAGGCTGAGTGCGACCACTACGAGGACATGATACGCGAAGCCGGAGGCATCGACCTCTTCATCGGAGGCATAGGCCCCGATGGTCACATCGCCTTCAACGAGCCTGGCAGCTCACTCTCCAGCCGTACACGCATGAAGACGCTCACCACTGACACCCGCGTCGCCAACAGCCGATTCTTCGGCGGCGACCCCAACAGCGTACCCAAGCACGCACTTACCGTCGGCGTAGGCACCGTCATGAGCGCACGCGAAGTCCTCATCCTTTGCAACGGCCACAACAAGAGCCGCGCACTGCAAGCCGCCGTCGAAGGATCCGTAACACAGATGTGGACAATCTCCGCACTGCAACTACACCCACACGGCATCGTAGTATGCGACGAAGCAGCCTGCGAGGAAATCAAGCACGGCACATACCGCTTCTTCAAGGACGTAGAGAGCGAGAACCTCATCTGATTGGACAATTTGACAATTTACAATCTGACAATTTGTTGGCAACACCACTCATGACTCAACATCTTGAAGATTGGAAGATTTTAGATCAAACAATTCCTTCGACAAGCCTTATGCACGTCGAAGGAATTGTCAAATAGTCAGACAACAAGGATAATCAGATTGTAAATAGTCAAATAACAAGGGGCATTAGATTCAGCGAACCATGCAGTGCACGTCAGCCCAAAAGGGCGTAGCTCTTTCGAAGGCTGGGGCACGATGAGCATGGTAAGCTAAATCGTCAAATAGTAAATAGTAAATAGTCAAATTGTCAGATACATCTGCGTCTTTCTCCCCCCCCGTCTATGTCATGACGAAGCCCGCGGGGGCGCTCTGCAACCTCGCATGCCGCTACTGCTACTACCTCGAAAAGGGTAAGCTATACCAGAGCGACGCACGCCACATCATGAGCGACGAACTCCTTGAACGCTTCACGCGAGAGTATATCGCCATGCAGCCAGGCAGCGACGTGCTCTTCACATGGCACGGCGGCGAGACACTCATGCGCCCACTCAGCTTCTACAAGCGAGCACTCGAACTACAACGCAAGTACGCAGCAGGGCGCCACATCGACAACGCCATACAGACAAACGCCACACTCATCAACGACGAGTGGGCACGCTTCTTCCATGACAACAACTTCCTCGTAGGCGTCAGCATCGACGGCCCACAAGAGTTCCACGACGAATACCGCCGCACGCGCACTGGCAAACCCTCATTCCAGCAAGTCATGCGCGGCATAGCAACCCTCAACCGCCACGGCGTAGAGTGGAACGCACTCGCCGTCGTCAACGACTACAATGCCGACTACCCCCTCGACTTCTACCACTTCTTCAAGGAAATAGGCTGCCACTACATACAGTTCACACCCGTCGTCGAACGCTACTACCGCCACTCCGACGGCCGCATGCTCGCATCCCCCATCGAGGGCGCCACAGCACAGCTCGCCGACTTCTCCGTGACACCACAGCAGTGGGGCAACTTCCTATGCACCATCTTCGACGAATGGGTGCGCAACGACGTCGGCGACACCTTCGTACAACTCTTCGACGCCACCCTCGCC
>ONWB01000161.1 GCA_900321445.1 uncultured Prevotellaceae bacterium
GGCCTTCAGCCCATGAACGAAGGCTTCTCCAATCCGCTGCTCGAAATCACAAAGACGTGGAACGACTCTCGCCTCGGTGCTTCCTTCGAAAGCATCCTGATGAGCCTCGACCACCCATACACGAAGTACATGTTCAACAAGAACAGCGAAGATCTGAAGAACAACAAGACGGGTGAAGTCACAGCTGCCGGTACGCGCATTGTCGGCCTGCGCGCAGGCGGTCACTTCGGTGAGGACCAGCAGTATGCCGGTAACCCATACGTCGGCGTCAGCCAGGTGAACCCTGAAGGCATCACGATGGCTCCCATCTGGATGATCAAGTGGGCCGAGGTGGACTTCCTGCGTGCCGAGGGTGCCCTGCGCGGATGGGACATGGGTGGCGACGCCAAGTTCTTCTACGAGCGCGGTATCCGTAACGCCTCCCTCGTCGACTACACCATGTACGACTATGACTATGCAGACCTCGTAGATGCCTATATGCAGAAGGAGGAAGCTACGGACTACACTTACGTGGACCCCTTCGGCGATACGCCCGACATGCCCAGCGTAACGAAGATTGGTGTAAAATGGAACGACGCTGATGACCGCGAGACCAAGCTTGAGAAGATTATCACGCAGAAGTACATTGCCCTCTATCCCAACAGCTACGAAGCTTGGGCAGAGTTGCGCCGCACCGGCTATCCCCGCCTCTTCCCCGTCCTCAACCCGTGGGAAGGCGACGAAACCCTTGATGATGGTGATATGATTCGCCGCATGCCCTATCCCGGCCGTGAAGAGGACTCTACTCTAAACGATATCGAAAATACCGGTCTTGACGCCCTTGGCGGTCCCGACTACCAAAAGACCCGCCTATGGTGGGATGTAGAAGGTCCAAACTTCTAAACACATATCCTTATTACGAGTTGCAGGACGACAATGTCTTGCAGCTCGTAGTTTGTTTTAACCACACATTATTATATTATGAAAAAACTTACACTTGCAAGCCTGGCAATACTTTGTTGCCTGACGCTGGGGATTTCCACTGCAAAAGCCCAGTACTCCCCATCCGCTTCGTCGGAGATATTCGACTTCTCGCCCTTTGGCGACGAGGCTATGCTGAACCTCTTCTACAACGCATTGCAGCAAGGCCGCCAATACCCCACAGAAGCAGAGTTCGAAGCCGCTGGCTTCAACATGACAGATGTTGAGTTTGTTCGTTCCCATGTGCGCCGCCGTACACTTATCGACGACCAGAACAACCAGCTCAACAAGAACATCAAGAACACACGCCGCGTATGGATGAACCTCCCAATGGGTTCAGCACGCGGCATCGGAGGATATCCAGGCACCAACCCTGGTGACGACACCTACAGCCTTTGGAACTACACCCACCTCTTTGGTTCTTGGAATCACGGCGTATTCCAAGCCCCTGGCGCCTGGATTGACGCTGCTCACCAAAATGGTACGGACATCATGTCTGGTATCAAGTTCTTTGAAAGTTGGACAGCTTCCGCACAGCCCACAGGCTGGCAGAAGGTTGTAACTACGAAGAACGGTGATGGCTCATATAAATATGTAAAGCCCCTCATCAACCTCCTACGCTACTTCGGAAGCGATGGTATCAACTACAACTGGGAGGCATCCGGCTATGACGAAGAAGACGTCATCGCCTTCCACAAGGCCTGCTACAAAGAGGCTGCAGCACAAGGCTTTGACAGTTTCCACATAGGACTCTACACAAGCATCAGCACGCTGACTGCATACAACGCTAATGCCCTTTTCGGAAATTCCGAAGGGCGCACAGCCGACCTCATGCTAAACTATCAGGGAAACGACTTTGCTTCTACAATTCGCAACTCCCAGCAGGCTGCCATGAATGCGATGGGCACAACCGACGGCATTTACGCCAGCGCATGGATAGTTACGATGAACCGCAGCTGGACCCGACTGAATGGCAACGACCTCGGTTGCTGTCTTTGGGGAGAACATGCCAACAGCCGTTTCTGGACTTACAATATAGGTAACGATGCCCAAAACTTCCAGGCAAACTATCAGGCCCTGCTTGAGCGCGCCTTCTCTGGTGGTAACCGCAACCCAGCCAAGCTGCCCACCATGAGCAATTCTGGCAACGAATGGGGATGGAGCGGTACAACTCCGCCGCTCTCAAAGTTCGGAGGACTGGCAACTTACTTCCCCGAGCGCAGTACTATTCAGGGAAAACTCCCCTTCCATACCTACTTCAACATTGGTACTGGTGAGTTCTACAACTACAAAGGAAAAGAAACTCACGGAAACTGGTACAACCTTTCCACACAAGACCTCGTTCCCACATATCGTTGGCTCGTATATAATGCAGGCACAACAACTGTCAGCACAGACATCCAGCCCGAGCTCTCTATCGAAGATGCTTACAACGGCGGTTCTTGTCTCGTACTCTCTGGAAAGGCTACAGCAACTGGCACGGACATAATTCTCTATCGCACAAAACTGACAGGTAGCGAGGGGCAACCTTATGCCAAGATTGCCGTTAAGACAGGTAAGGAAGGTACAACAGAAACAGGTCTCTATCTTATCGTGAAAGTTGGCAGCACATGGAAGGAGTTCCCCGTTGGCGCTACAGAAGGTAAGACTTGGGAGGAGAAGAAAGTTGAACTCACTGGCATCAGCAGCACAGACCAGATTGACTTCGTAGGTCTCCGCGTTAAGGGTAATGCCAACGACTACAAGCTCCTTGTTGGCGAACTTCAACTTAACGACGACGTGAAGACCGTTCCTGCCGCAATCAAAGATGTTACGGCTGAAGTTAAGCGTGAAACAACGCGCATGTTCAGCGTAAAGCTTGTTTGGACAGTTGACGCTGAAATCCCCGCCAGCGGCAACCTCAGCAATGCAGATGCAAACATCGACCACTTCGAGGTTCTCTACAAGAATGGGGAGAACGGTCGCGTGAGTGTTGTCAGCCACGTTCAGGGTTGGTCCGCATTTGTCGGGAACAAACTGCTGGCTGAGGAAGAAGACCCCTATTATGGTGTTCGCGCAGTCTCCACAGACATGAAGACTTATAGCGACCCCGTATGGGTACACGTTGCTCGCAGCACGAATGTTCCCGAAGGTTCTTCCGCAGGCGACCTCCTCTATCCTGGTGAGAGCATCATCAACGAGAGCGCCGATGGTTACCAAACGGCAATCACATCGCGCTTCATCACAAGCATCACAACAACTGGTGCAAGCGTTGAGAACTTGAACTACGTAGGAACCAAGGATGAGGACAATGACCGTTCCGATGGTAAGAACGACAACTATATTGACGCTCACTCAACAGCAGTCCTGAAGGTTAAGCAGGGCGACGTCATCAATTTCAACTACGTATACAACGACGCCACCGACGGTTTGCAATGGTGTGTTATGAAGGCTTATGCCGACTGGAACCTCAATGGTTACTTCGAGGGTAGCACAGACGAGCTCCTTGTAGAACAGGGCACACAAAACACCAATAACAGTATCGAGAACACGCCTGAACACAGCTCAAGCCCACTCCACGCGAACGGCTACTCAAACAACCCTCTCGTACCCTTCACCTTCAAGGTTCCCGAGGATGCTGTCTGCGGTAAGGGTCGCATCCGCATCGTATTCACAGACGCATGGGCTGCTCACCCTGGTCCTGTAGGCCTTACAGCCAAGGGCTTTAGCCTTGACCTCGGCATTGAGATTTCTGGCGAAAACCCCGAGCGCATTGTTGTCGTAACACGCGACCAGGGCGAAGCCGACGAACCCGAATGCCTACCTACCGAGGATGGCATCATGGTTGTTCGCGATGGTGCAGCATCTGAAGCTTTCGTTGCAAATAATGCTATTGACTTCCGCAACGTTGAAAAGGCTTGGATTTACACTGCCGATGGACGCCTTGTAAAGTTCGCCGACAAAAAACCTGCCAGAGTAAACACGCGCGGCTATGCCCCTGGCACCTATATCGTAAAGATGCAGAATGCCAACGTTATCCGCACTCAGAAGTTTGTAGTGAAGTAATCCATACTGCACTATAACTATACTTTTAGCAAGGCTTCGCAATTGCGAGGCCTTGCCGTTTTGTTTTTCTCAGAGAAAAATGTATTTTTGTCCGCAGAAAAAAAATAATTACCGCACCTCATTTTATGCGTCAATATTTCTTCTATACCATATACCTACTCTTACTCAGCCTCTGCGCTGAACGTATTGCCGCGCAGACAACCATAACGCCACCCACCTCTGAAGATGGTTTTAAGGTAGCACTTCTCTCCGACATGGATCTGTCGAAGACTATATGCGGATGGGGTACCATCACACCCAACAAAAGTATCGACGGAAATGTGCTAACACTTAACGGAACGCGCTACGCCAGCGGAGTCGGCACACATGCCACGGCACAGATTATCGTGAAACTTAACGGTAGTGCGC
>ONWB01000162.1 GCA_900321445.1 uncultured Prevotellaceae bacterium
GAAATCGACACCTCCATCAAGAAAAACTGCCGCACGCAACAACATGCACAGCAATACCTCTTCAGCTTCCAGGGATTTACACAGGAGCTGCTAATGGTCGTCGGCAACCTCATGAAGTGGAAGTTCCGCGTGCCCGGATTCATGCGCAAGGCCCTCCACGCCCTCACCGAGAAAACCGTGCAGGACATCATGACGAAGGACAACTGGAAGGACGACGGCGTACGCAAAAGCGTATTCACCGTACGACGACTCCAGCAGCAACTCGGCTACAGCCCCGAATGGATGACGGAGTTCGTATTCAACGTCATCACCCTGGCGAAAAAAGAGCCCAAACCAAAGGACGCAGAGGAGAAAAAGTAAGCCTCCAGCCCCTTAAAGGACTAAAAGAAGCAAACAAAGGTAAAATTTTCATTCTTAACGCGTAATTATATAGATGAAAGTGTTATCTTTGCTCGCGAAAACCAGAATACAAGCAAATGACTAAAGCCGAAGAAACCACTCTCAAGCGTTTCGAGACGCGACTGCGCCAACTAATCCTGAGCTACAAGCAACTGCAAGACGAACACCTGCAGCTGCTGCTCGAAATGGAGGAGAAGGACAAAAGCATCAAGGAACGCGACGAGGAAATAAAGCAACTCGGCGACGACTTTGCACGTCTGAAACTCGCGCAAATGGTGAAAATCAGCAACGAAGACCTCGATGCTGCAAAAGCGCGGGTGGACAACATGGTGCGCAAAGTGGACAAATGCCTCCACCTACTTGGTGTATAAAAGCCGAAAGCACAAACACCAAAAAGAGATAGCAGACTATGCCAGAACAGCAAAGCAATATGTTAAACGTACACCTGACGATCGACCGCACGGAGTACCTTCTGAAAGTAGCGCCCGACGACGAAGAAACCTTCCGCAAGGCTGCAACGCTCATCAACTCCAAGCTGGCAAGATATCAGGAGCGCTTCCCCAACCAGGGCAGCGAAAAGTACAAAGCCTTCGTCATGCTCGACCTCGCAACAGAGCTGCTGCGACAGGCTAACCGCAACGACACGCAGCCATACACCGCGAAACTCGAAGAACTCGCGCGCGAAATGGAAGACGTGCTGGGCAAAAAGTAAGCACTCACCATCAGGGAGCAACGTCCACAAACCTTTATGCCGGAACATCAAGCCGGAAAACAGCGCACCGCATGCAACGTCGCAACGAAAGCATGAGGCGCTTTGACATATACATAAGCAAACCAAAAACAACATATATAATCAACAAAAACTAACATGGAATACATTATAGCAGCAGTACTCGGTCTGCTCCTCGGCGGAGGCATCGGGCTCGCAATGCGGTCGGTATTCAAGACACGCTACGAAAACCTGAAGGAAGAAGCCGAAAAAGAAGCAGAAGTGATGAAGGAAAAGAAACTACTCGAAGTGAAAGAGAAGTTTCTCAACAAGAAAGCTGAACTCGAGCGCGAGACGCAGACGCGCAACCAAAAGCTGCAACAGGCAGAGAACCGCCAAAAGCAGCGCGAACAGGCTCTACAGCAAAGACAGGAGGAGCTGAACCGCAAAAAACAGGAGCTCGAAACCATGCAAGGGCGCATCGGCGCACAGCAGAAGGCTCTCGAAGCACGCAACGCCGAACTCGAGCGCATACAGCAGGAAGAAATCAAGAAACTCGAGGAAATCAGCGGAATATCATCCGAGGAAGCAAAGACACGACTCGTCGAAAGCCTCAAGGACGAAGCACGAACAAACGCACAGTCCTACATCAACGACATCATCGACGAGGCAAAGATGACGGCAAATCAGGAAGCGAAGAAAATTGTCATACAGACGATACAACGCGTTGCCACAGAAACCGCCATCGAAAACAGCGTAACAGTCTTCCACATCGACAACGACGAAGTGAAAGGCCGCATCATCGGACGCGAAGGCCGCAACATACGTGCCCTCGAGTCTGCGGCTGGCGTCGAAATCGTAGTTGACGACACGCCCGAGGCCATCGTCATCAGCGCCTTCGACCCCGTACGCCGCGAAGTAGCACGCCTCGCACTACACCAGCTTATCAGCGACGGACGCATACACCCCGCACGCATCGAGGAAGTAGTCGCAAAAGTCAAGAAGCAAGTGGACGAGGAAATCATCGAGACAGGAAAACGCACAACCATCGACCTCGGCATCCACGGGCTGCATCCCGAGCTCATTCGCATAGTCGGAAAGATGAAATACCGCTCCAGCTACGGACAAAACCTGCTGCAGCACGCACGCGAAACGGCAAACCTCTGCGCAGTAATGGCTGCCGAACTGGGCTTGAACCCCAAGAAGGCAAAGCGCGCAGGACTTCTCCACGACATAGGCAAGGTGCCCGACGAGGAGACGGAAATGCCGCACGCAGAATACGGCGCAAAGATTGCCGAGAAGTATAAGGAAAAACCCGAAATCGTCAACGCCATCGCAGCACACCACGACGAAGCCGAGATGACAACACTCATTGCCCCCATCGTGCAGGCCTGCGACGCAATCAGCGGAGCACGTCCCGGAGCACGCCGCGAAATAGCCGAAGCATACATCAAGCGTCTGAAAGACCTCGAGAACATCGCCATGAGCTACGAGGGCGTCACGAAGACATACGCTATTCAGGCTGGCCGCGAGCTCCGCGTAATCGTTGGCGCCGACCAAATTGGCGACGAGCAGATACCAAAACTCTCCGACGACATAGCTCGCCAAATCCAGGAGGAGATGACATATCCCGGACAGGTGAAGATTACGGTCATCCGCGAGACGCGCGCCATCAGCTACGCCAAGTAATCTCTTTTTGTTTGTTGCGACCCCGTCGTAACCATATCACAAAAACATGAACACAAGCAAAATTATCATTGCGCTCGCCCTACTGCTCACAGCGGCAGAAGGACGGGCGCAAGTTGCACCCGAACAAAACGCCCTGAAGCGTGCTACCTCTTCCGTCGAGGGGGAAGTAAGCCTTTCGGGGGAGGCCAATAACGGTTATAGTCCCTTTTGGATGCATGCAAATCAGAACGGCCTTAACGAAATCATCGGCGGCAGCGTGACGCTGAACGCCTACGTTGGACACGACGACCACGACAAACCTGGCAACTGGCATCTCAGTTGGGGATTGGGCGTGCAAGTTGACTACGACGGCGAGTTCCGCGTTCTCGTACCCGATGCCTTCGTGGACTTTGACTACAAAAAAGTCTGCCTCAGCGTAGGTAGCAAAATCCGCAGGAACAACGAGCTGAAGGGAGACCTGACAAGCGGCTCGCAGACATTTGGCAACAATGCGCTGCCCGTGCCTTCCGTACGTTTCGAACTGCCAGAATACTGGAACATCTCGCCGTGGATTGGCATCAAGGGACATTTCAGCTACGGCATGATGACCGACGGAAACTGGCAAAAGGACTATCTGCAGCCTGACGACGCAGCCGTCTTTAAGCCAAGGTACGCAAAAAACATCCTACTCCACACCAAGGCTGGATATCTGCGCCTTGGAAACGTCGAGAAGTTCCCCCTTACACTTGAAGGAGGGCTCGAAATGGCCACGCAGTTTGGCGGAACTGTCTATAACTACGGTGACACGAACGAAACAATCGAAATGCCCAGCGGCATCAAGGACTTCGTCAAGGCCATCTACAGCGGAGGCAGCGACGCCACCGACGGCCCCTATGCCAACGCTGGCGGCAACACTTTGGGAAGCTGGCTCGTCGCCCTCACATACCACGGCAAGGGATGGAAGGCGAAGGCTTACTTCGACCACTTCTTCGAGGACCACAGTCAGATGTTTATGCAATACGGATGGTACGACGGACTTGTGGGCTTCGAGGTAGAACTTCCAGAAAACCGCTTCGTCAGCCGCTTCTGCTACGAGTATATTAAGACCACCGACCAGACAGGTCCCATATCCCACGACCATACGGAAGCACTACCAACGCAGATAAGCGGCGGCGACGACTACTACAATCACGTGCTCTACCAGGGATGGCAGCACTTTGGCATCCCTATGGGAAACCCCTTCTATTTCTCCCCGCTCTACCGCGAGGACGGCAGTCTCCTGTTTGACGCAAACCGCTTCAAGGCTCACCATCTTGCCCTCGCCGGCACACCCGTGAAGGGCTTGGATTACAAACTGCACTTCTCCTACGTTTCCAGCTGGGGAACCTACAACCTGCCCTTCGAGAACCCAAAATATCAGACAAGCCTTGGTCTCAGCCTCGCATGGGCGCCTGAGCACCTTGGGAGACTCAACCTGCCAGGATGGAGCTTAGGCCTTGACCTCGGCTGGGACAAGGGTTCCATCATCGGCGACAACACCGGTGCTTGTTTTGCCATCACAAAATCATTCTAAACTGCATCCGATAAAATGAAGCACTATATATATATAATAATGTGTGT
>ONWB01000164.1 GCA_900321445.1 uncultured Prevotellaceae bacterium
CAAATATGCTGAAAAAATCGTCAAAAACGCTTGGCATTACGTGCGCGCGAGTACCTTTGCATCAGAATTCAGAGCGGGAGAGTGAGCCGTGCCCGCCCAAGCGCGCAAAGGTACAAAGAGGCTCGAAAACCAATAACCGTTCTTTGCAAGCAAAGCGTCAGTCCTACGGACATGCCGAGCGAACCAATAACCAATAACCAATATGCGGCGATGCAGCTTGTCACTCGTCACTCGTCACTTAGTTCGCCTTGCCAATCGTGCCCCAGCCACTTCGGAACTTCGTCCCTCAGGGCTGACGGTCGCTGCAAGACTCGATGAAGGTTCTTCGAACCATTGACGATTGGACAATTGACTATTTGACAATTCAACGGCCAATGAAAAAGTGAAAGGTAAAAATTTTCATCTTGTAACTTTGATTTTTCAATTTGAAAAACGTATCTTTGCACATCATTCCGCCCGAAACGCCCTCAGCAGGCGCACAAAATTCATAACGCGCTGAAGGACAAGAAACATAGACGATATAACCAATAGATAAAGAAACCATGAACAAAAGAACGTTTTCGTTAAGCCAAAAGAGCAGAGCAAAACTCGTTTCAGGTATGCCTTGGCGAGAAAACGCAAGCCTGCAAGGAACGTTTTCGTTAAGCCAAAAGAGCAGAGCAAAACTCGTTTCAGGTATGCCTTGGCGAGAAAACGCAAGCCTGAAAGGAAGCATTTTTTTCATTTTCGCCCTGCTAATTGCAGTTGCTGCGCAGGCACAGTGGGACTTCAGCGCCGACAAGGACTACTTGCTGAAGCATGTGACGTCGGGAAAGTACCTTGTCCTGCACGACAGTTACACTGAGACCAACGAGGTGAACGCTACGACGCTGGAGGGTATGGGCTCGCTGTTCAACATCGCGAAGAGTGGCAGCGGCTACGTGTTCACTAAGAAAGGCACCGACAAGACGCTGAGCCTCTCGACAAACGGGAAATTAGCAGGTTGGAACACGTCGAACACAGGTGGCACCGCATGGACGCTTGTCGATGCTGGCGACGACTACGTATATCTGAAGTCGAGCAAAGGCTACCTCGCTCCGAACGAAGGTGCGCAGGCAGGCTCGTATGTCTATACTGACAAGTCGAAGAACAACAACGCGCGATGGATTATCGCCGATGCAGCCACTGAGCTTCCGAGCTTTGTCAGCAGCATTACCAGCGGCAAGTATTACCGCCTGGTGAGCTTCACGAACCAAAGCGTATCGATGGCTGACGGCGGTGGCGGCTTGGTCACCTCGCAGACTGAAAAGGAAAACTATGGCCAAGTTTGGCAGCTGACGGCAAGCGGCAATGGCTACACGCTGAAGAATATGCTCACAGGCAAGTTCATCACGAGCTGCCCCGGCACCAGTTCGCAGTGGAAAACAGGTACTTCGGGCGCGACTTTCTACGTCGGGACCTCGACCTCGGAAGACAACACGCTGTTCTGGTTCTCGACGCAAAACAGCGAGTCCTCCTACACGGCCCTGCACTCGGCTCCCCACCAGGGCAACACCGTAGTGGCATGGACTGCCAGCGCCGACGCCTCGAAATGGCTGCTGGCAACAGTGGACGAGAGCTCTATCGACTTCGACGTCGTCTCCGAGATGCAGCAGGCCACCGCCACCAACTACACCAGTCAGCTGATGAGCTTCTTCGACGACTACGCCTGCACGCAGCTGAAGAGCGAGTACGCCTCGATGAGCGACGACGCACTACGCGCGGCGATGAGCGAACTGCCCGCCACACTGCGCGAGGAGGCTGTACGCGTGAAGAACGACAAGTGGAACGACGACGCAACGTGGAACAGCTACGAGAAGGACTTCCGCATCCACGAATACGAAATCTACTCCGAGCCTGGCACATGGGCCAACAAACTCGGCTTCGGCCCCTTCGGCCGCCTCACACAGCCCACGGGCATCAGGCTGAAGTCGGGCGAGCTCGTATTCCTCCTCGTGAACAAAAACGTCGCCAACGTCGATGGCAAGCTCTATGCCGAGTTGGTGTCGGGCGTGAGCCTCACAGGTACGCAAATCACGCTGAAGCGCGGCTACAATGCCATCGTCGCATCAGACGACTGCGAGCTGTTCATCACCTACAACCTCACAAACCCCAGCAAGAAACTCTCGAGCTACCCCGACATCCTGATTCACATTGCAGGAGGTACGTGCAACGGCACATTCGACATGAACAGGGGACACACCGAGAGCGACTGGACGTGGCTGCTGAACAACATGTTCCAGGACACCTATCTGCACCTGCGCTCGAAATGGCACGTCATGAACTGCTACCTCGACCGCGTGAGAAACACGGAGAACATGGTAGGCGCACTGAAAATCTGGGACTACGTGTTCGAAACTGAGGAAAAGCTCATGACATCGCGCTTCGACGATGGCTACTACCGTCCTATAATGCTCATATTCGACAATACGGGCGGCAACCCCAACTGGTCAAGCGGACGCGTGTCGATGCCAGGAATATGGGGCAACGGCGCACTGAACTACAACTCCCTGCTCTATACTGGCGGGGCTGGCGGCCAGCAGTGGGTCATCCAGCACGAGGAAGGCCACGGCCATCAAGGCCCCATCAACCTCAGCGGAACCACAGAGATAAGCAACAACGCACTCGCCCAAATAGTAACACACCTCTGGGGCTATCGCACCACACGCGGAAGAGCCCAGAACAGCACCTACGACTACTTCAACAATGGCGTAGCGTGGATTGACTATCCGCGTCGAGGCGACTGCCTGTGGCTCACCAATAAAATATGGTACCAGCTCTGGCTCTACTTCCACCTGAAGGGCGACGACGGCTTCTTCGCACGCTGGATTGAAACGCTGCGCTCGATGGACGGCGGCATCAAGAAGGCTGGCGACACATCGGACAGGGCAAATGCCATCGCACGCCAGAGCGCATCGCGCACACTCTCCGAACTGCAAGGAAAGGCCAGCACCTACGGAAGCTGGACAAGCGAATACATGCGCATGGCCCTCGCCGCCTGCGAAGCCTCGCAGACCGACCTCTACGAATTCTTCCAGATGTGGGGATTCTTCGGATATGCCGAAGATGTGCAAACTGATGGCGGCGACACTGATGCCCCAGAGAGCGGCACCTACCGCATTGGCGACTACTCCAACTACCTCGTGCGCCTGCCGATGCGTGGCAACGAGGTCGATGAAAACGCCCTCGCATGGTGCAAGGAGAAGATGCAGAGCTACGAGAAAAAGGCACCTGGCGTGATGTTCATCAACGACACTGGCGAGCTGACCACCATCGACTCCGACGCAGAATGTCTGAAATACGACCCCAGCCTGGCAACAAAAAAGAAGCAATATGCCGACGATGGCGCACAGCAAAACCAAGGCGGCCTGGGCACATACACCCACTTCGGCAAGAACGAACTCACCACGCTGACGTTCAGAATCAGCGGAACCAGAATCATCGTCAGCGGCAAGGGCGCCGTGGGCTTCAAAATCTACGACAACACGGGCAAACTCATCTGGGTGAGCAACAGGATGTCATTCAACACGAACAGCACCATTGTCAGCGGCATCCAGAACGGCACCTACTCGCTCGTGGCATCGCTCGGCGACGACACCGACCTGCTGCTTAGCGGCCCCGCAACGGACTACACGAGCGAACCCAGCGGCATCGAGACAATCGACAATTCCAACCTCGACGAAAGAAGAACAAACGGTTCCGTATTCGACCTGCAGGGCAGGAAAATGACAGGCGACACATCCGTCAATGGCAGCATGCCGAAGGGTGTATATATCGTCAACGGCAAAAAGATAGTTTTCAAATAAACTAACCCTTTTTAGCAAACCAAGAGGGCGCATCGAAAATGGTGCGCCCCTTTTTTTAACACAAAACAGCAGCCCACGGCTCGTGACTCAGTATATCAAGTCTTAGCGCGTGGGCTGCTTGTAGAATCGATTGGTGCGGCTTACTTCTTCAGCGCGTCGCGAATCTCCGTAAGAAGCTTAACCTCCTCGGAGGGTTCTGCTGGAGCCTCAGGTTCGGGCTCTTCTTCCTTCTTGCGGTTCAGCTTGTTGATACCCTTGAGCATGAAGAAGATACAGAGTGCCACGATGAGGAAATCGACGATGTTCTGGATGAACATGCCATACTTCAGCACGGCGGCTCCCTCGCCATCGCCTATCTGCACGGCAAGGGTTGAGAAGTCCACGTTACCCGTTACCATCGAACGCACCGCCGATGATGACACCGACAGCCATGTCCATCACGTTGCCTTTCATGGCAAACTCCTTGAATTCTTTTACGAGTCCCATAACTTTGGTTTTTTTGTTGGTTTATTTGTTATAAATGATTCTGCAAGTGTCGCATTTTGTCATGTCGGGAAGGCATATCTTATATAAAGATGAGCATAAAGCCAAAAAACTCGCCTTTCGCGTTGCAAAAATAAAAAATGTTTTGTAATTTTGCGCCGCTAAAAACAAAAAAATCATTCTAATCACACATAATTTTTAATTAAAACACAGACCATGACAAAAGTTGGTATTAATGGTTTCGGCCGCATCGGCCGCCTTGCTTTCCGCCAGATGTTCGAGGCAGAAGGTTACGAAGTAGTTGCAATCAACGACCTGACAAGCCCCAAGATGCTTGCTCACCTCCTGAAGTACGACACAGCTCAGGGCGGTTTCTGCGGCAAGTTCGGCGAAGGTCGCCACACGGTTGAGGCTACAGAGACCTCCATCATCGTTGACGGCAAGGAAATCACCATCTACGCAAAGCCCAACGCAGCTGAACTCCCCTGGGGCGAACTCGGCGTTGACGTTGTTCTCGAGTGCACAGGCTTCTACACATCCAAGGAGAAGGCTTCCGCACACCTCCAGGCTGGTGCAAAGAAGGTTGTCATCTCTGCTCCCGCAGGCAACGACCTCCCCACAATCGTTTACAACGTAAACCACAAGACGCTGACTCCCGCAGACACGGTTATCTCCGCAGCATCCTGCACCACGAACTGCCTCGCTCCCATGACGAAGGCTCTGAACGACTACGCTCCCATCCAGAGCGGTATCATGACAACGGTTCACGCTTACACGGGCGACCAGATGATTCTCGACGGTCCCCAGCGCAAGGGCGACGTTCAGCGTGCTCGCGCAGGTGCTTGCAACATCGTTCCTAACAGCACGGGTGCTGCCAAGGCTATCGGCCTCGTTATCCCCGAGCTCAACGGCAAGCTCATCGGCGCCGCACAGCGCGTTCCGACAGCTACGGGTTCCACAACCATCCTCCACGCTGTTGTGAAGAAGGACGAAGTTACCGTTGAAGGCATCAACGCAGCCATGAAGGCTCAGACAAACGAGTCCTTCGGCTACACGGAAGAGAAGCTCGTAAGCTCCGACATCATCGGCATGAAGTTCGGCTCACTCTTCGACGCCAACCAGACAATGGTTTCAAAGATTGCCGAGGGCGAATACCTCGTACAGGTTGTTAGCTGGTACGACAACGAGAACAGCTACACAAGCCAGATGGTACGCACCATCAAGTACCTCGCAGAGCTCAAGTAAGCATCTCTGCAAAGAACTCTCACAAGCCGCCCGACTCTCGACTCTGGGAGTTGGGCGACTTTCGTACTTTCATCCACAAAACCCGCACTTTTCACAATAACAAATCATCGCGAGCCATGAAAAAGCACCTTCCTCTTACAGCCCTGGCAATACTGCTAGCGGCAGTATGCATGTCCTTCGCTACGCCTCAGGACAACGGCGGAAAAGGTTTCAGCCGCAAGGACCTGCAGGGCAAATGGACCATCGTAAA
The DNA here is from genome assembly GCA_900321445.1 of uncultured Prevotellaceae bacterium. GTDB lineage: Bacteria > Bacteroidota > Bacteroidia > Bacteroidales > Bacteroidaceae > Alloprevotella. The sequence goes on from ONWB01000164.1 coordinate 5,803, forward strand.
GAGCAAGTTCCCCGCACCAAACGCCGACTTCGACGACTGGACAGGCGCACCCACGTACCTCACCTTCCGCAAGGACGGAAGCTTCGCCACCAGCGGCATCTACGGAACATGCCAGGGCAAGTTCAAACTGAAGGACGGGCAGGCCACCACTAAGACAGACGGCAAGGCTGCACTGACGTTCTACATCATCAGCATGAAGGACGGCGTGGCAGACGTCTTTTGCGATGCCGACGACCCCTTCGAGGACCTCTACCTGCGCATCGCCCTCGTGCCAGAGACACCGCAACAGGCACGAGAAATGCTACTCTGCCCCTGGCAGCACGAGTCCCCATCGTTCGAGGCTGACGAGAGCTACATAGACTTCGGCAAGGACGGCAACATCTACTTCATCGCGAAAATCAAGGAAGACCCCCTGGAGGCTGGCAACTATCCCGACTTCGCAGGACGCTACGTGGGCTTCGTGGAGCAAGCAGGCTACGCACTCTCCATCGACGAGAACGACTGCACGCATGGATACATCTATACTCCAGACGGCTACGAGTGCGAAATATCGAACCTGAACGCATACAGCATGGAATACTGCGACCGCGGACGCTTCTACCGCCACCCACAACGCATAAAATACCCCGTCGTACCAGTACGTGCATACGGATAAATATATAAAAATGCGCCCTATACTTTGTCATTCGCAGAGATTTTAATACTTTTGCGCGCATTTTATGCAGTAATGACAATGAAAACGAAACTCCTCATACCCGTCCTGGCAGCCTGCACACTGATACTCAGCGCATGTCAGGGCACGAACGCTATACTGAAGACGCGCGACTACTCCTACAAGTACGAAGCCGCAAAGCAATGCTACGCAGAAGGGCAGTACAACCGCGCCGCAATGTTGCTTTCCGAGGTCGTCAAGCCACTGAAAGGCACAGACCGAGGCGAGGAGTCGCTATTCCTGATGGGGCTCAGCTACCTGAACGCAAAGAACTACGACGCAGCATCAAACACGTTCAAGACATATTACAAGAGCTACCCAAAGGGACTCTATGCCGAAGAGTCGCGCTACAACAGCGCAATGGCACTGTTCCTATCGACGTCGGAGCCAAAGCTTGACCAGACATCAACGTACGAGGCCGTAACGGAATTCCAGAACTTCATCGACACATACCCACAGTCGCGCCTGCGCGCCGATGCACAGGACCGCATCTTCGAACTGCAGGACCTGCTCGTCGAAAAAGAATACCTTACGGCAAAACACTACTACGACCTCGGAACATACTACATCAACGGCGGCAACGGTGGCTACAACGCCTGCATCGTCACGGCAGAGAACGCCATCAAGGACTACCCCTACAGCAACCGTCGCGAAGAGTTTGCGTTCCTCATCCTGAAAGCACGCTTCGAATACGCCAAGAACAGCATCGAAAGCCGTCAGGCAGAGCGCTATGCCGCCGCCATCGACGAATACTACGGATTCCAAAGCGAATACCCCGAGTCGAAGCACCTCGCCGAAGCAAACAAGTACTTCGCACAAGTGCCTGAGAAATACCGCAAGAGCGCAGAATAGAAACAACATACACAAAAAATACACACAAGATGGACTACAGAAAAAGTAAGGCTCCCACGCAGACGCAGACCTACAACATCATGGACTTCGCACGCGGAACGGGAAACATCTACGAGAGCGTGGCAATAATGTCGAAGCGCGCAAACCAGATTTCCGCACAGATGAAGGAAGACCTGACGCGCAAGCTCAAGGAGTTCGCATCAGGAAACGACAACCTCGAGGAGACATTCGAGAATCGTGAGCAGATAGAAATCTCACGCTACTATGAGCGCCTGCCGAAACCTACGCTCATGGCACAGGACGAGTATCTACACGACCGCATCTACCACCGCAATCCTGCGAAGGAGAAGGACAACTTAGACGCATAAGACTATGATTCAACGCATACAAAGCGTCTATCTGTTTCTGGCCGGAGATACCTCTTTCTATCTGGAGCACGACGGCAAAAAGCTGAGGCGCGGCGACCTGATCCTGATTCCCCCGTACCTGTTTCATCACTGCATGGCAGTGCCGGAAACGCCGTATCGCAGGATCGTCATCAATATCAAGAGTGAATTCTGCCGCAAGAAAGGGGAGGATTTTCAGCGCCTTTTGGATCCCTTCTATCAGGAGGACTCGATGCACCTCAACATTCTGCATCTCGAGGAAGATCAGATCCGCAGCATCATCCGCACCACCGCGCAGCTGGAACGCGTGCTGGGAGAGGACGACTCCGCAGTAGAAAAGGATATGCTTGCGGAGGCCTATCTGACCATCATTCTCATTCTCATCTGCCGCGTATCCCGCAGGGTCTCCCGTCCGCAGTACACGACGACGCTTCCCCCTGTGCTCGCTTCCACGTTTCAATACCTGGACGATCACCTCACAGAGCCGATCCGCCTCGAGGACATCGCGGCCAGCGTCCATCTCCATCCCGGATACCTCAACCGCGTGTTCAAATCATACGTCGGCATGCCGATGCAGAAATATCTGATACAAAAAAGACTCGCCCTCTCTCAGCAGCTGCTGAAAGAAGGCAAGTCTCCCATTGATGTCTGTTATCAGTCCGGGTTCAACAATTACTCGAACTTTTCCCGCTCTTTTTCCTCTCACTTCGGCATGTCGCCGAAGCAATACCAGATCTCCTCC
>ONWB01000169.1 GCA_900321445.1 uncultured Prevotellaceae bacterium
AAGCACTCGCGATTCGAGTTGAAGGCTTCTCGATGCAACTTGGAGCGTGCAATGTTTTCATTGCGAGATAAAATTCAAAAAAACGAAAAGGACGAAAAAGCGAGACTCGAGCTTTTTCATTGAGCCTTGCTGTGCACGTCAGTTTCGCTAAACATAAACAATAACCGAAGCGCGGCGATGGATAACGGTTATTGGTTAACGGTTATTGGATAACGGTTATTGGATAACGGTTATTGGATATTGGATTATGAACGCTTAAATGGATGAGCCTCTTTCGTATTCTCTCATCGCCTTGACGACCTTCGGCGATAAGCGGAAGACGGCGAACATAGTGGGGACAGACATCAGGGCGAAGGCCATATCCATGATGCTCACCGCAACATCAAGCGTGATGACGCTGGCGACAAGGAGCATAAGAAGATAGAAAACATCGTAGTACCTCGCACGCTCCTTGCCAAACAGAAACTCGGCACAGGTGCGGCCATAATAGGAGTAGGAAAACATCGTCGAGAAGGCGAACACCACGACCAATGCCATCAGCAGATACTTGCCAAAAACAGGTATCAGCGAATCAAATGAGCCGAGAGCAACCGACAAGCCCATGACACCCTCGACATCGTAGCAATCGGCCATAATGATAGGTATTGCCGTCAAGGTGCATACAAGGCCCGAGTCTATAGCGGGACCAAGCATCGCCACGTAGCCTTCGCGCACTGGTTCTGCATTGCGCGAAGCCCCGTGCATCATCATCGCCGTACCTATTCCGGCTTCATTCACGAGCATAGCCCTGCGTGCCCCAGTAATCGCCACACCCGCGAAGCCGCCGATTCCCGCCTGTAAGCTGAAAGCGCCAGAGAATATGGCACCAAACACACGTGGCAGCTCTCCGAAGTTCAGAATAATAACCGTCAGCACCAAAAGGAAATATACGGCAACCATTGCAGGCACCATCCTTGATGCCACCTTCGATATGCGATGCAGCCCGCCAAAGACGACAAGCGAAACGATTCCCGTCAATACGATACCGAACGACAAGCGAAGCCAAAAACTGGCATCGCCCACCTGCGAAGGGAAGAACACCGTCACCAAAGCCTCCGTCAGTTGATTTGCCTGCATAATACACAAACAACCTATCAGACCTGCACAGGCGAAAAACACCGCCAAGGGACGGAAACGCCTGCCGAGACCTTCGGTAATGACGTACATAGGGCCACCTTTTGTCTCACCCTGCGAATTTTTACCTTTATACATTATGGTAAGCGTTCCCTCGAAGAACTTTGTTGCCATTCCACACATGGCACTTACCCACATCCAGAAGATGGCACCAGGTCCGCCAACGACGATGGCAATGGCCACACCTGCGATATTCCCCATTCCCACTGTTGCGGCAACGGCACTCATCAGCGCCTGAAAAGAACTAATCTCCCCTGCCCCTTCCTTGCGAGTACGGAGCGAGCGTATCGCCGTACCGAACTTGCGAACAGGAACACCGCGCGAATAGATGAGCAAGAAAAGTCCTCCGCCTATCAGCCATACGAAAAGTGGATAGCCGCAGATGGTGTCTGATATATTTATAACAATGTCTCCTATCATAATTCCACCATTTTGAACAATTATAGGCTCATCTTATATACATTCGTCTCCTTAGGCGTAAAACCGAGTGCGCGGTATAAGGCATTGGCAGCAACGCGGGAAGGCTTCGACGTCAGATACATGTCCACCGATACAAGTTCTCTGCGGGCATAGTCTATAAGGTGCTCCATGAGTTGCCGTCCAAGTCCCTGTCCGCGGAAGGATGAAAGAACCACAACATCCTCAACATGTGCCTTCCGCCCTGTCGGCGAATCAAACACGCACAAAGTTGCGGTGCCCACGACTTTGCCGTCGGCTTCTGTCATCGCGAAAAGATGCGACGACGGCTGTGCCGCAACATGCCTCAGCATTTGCGCATCCACACAAGTATTTTGACTCAGTTCCTGCATTAAAGTCAGCAAGTCAGCGACCTGAGCATCAGATATGGTAAAAAGTTCTTCAATCTTAATTGTCATACTTCTATGCGCATATTTTCCTTTGCGAGGATGGTTTCGGGGAATATGCCCTGTGCTTCTTTGAGGAATACATCGTCGCTGGTATAGCATTTGGAATAGTGTCCAATGAGTAATCGGCCGACTCCCGCAAGTTGCGCTATCTTTGCTGCCTGCGCCGCCGTCGAGTGTTTGTATTTCTGCGCTTTAGGCAGCAAGTCCTCGCAGTATGTTGCCTCGTGATAAAGGAGCGTTGTGCCCTTGATGCGCATAGCAAGGCTTTCGTCGTAGGCGGTATCGGAGCAATAGGCATAGGAGCGCACTGGATCTGGTGGCGTCGTCAGCCGCTCGTTGGCAACGACTTCTCCTTCTGGAGTAACCCAGTCGGCCCCCTCCTTGATACTATTGATGTCGTAGTGTGGAATGCCGTAGAAATCTATCATATCTCGGCGTATGTGGCGAAGTCCTTGTTTCTCTGTAAAAAGAAAGCCGCAACACGGGACACTGTGGCACAGCGGCAGCGTACGTATCTCTACAGAACGGTCTTCGTAGATAAGGTTTTCGGCAGAAGTATCGATAGCATGGAAGTGGATTTCGTAAGAAAGGTCACGACAATAGTAGTCGAGTTGAGGTTTCAGAATACGCTCCAAGTCGGGATGTGCATAGACGTGAAAGGGTTTCGTCCTATCCAAAAGTGAAAACGTCGCAAGCAGTCCCATAAGCCCATAGCAGTGGTCGCCGTGAAGGTGCGAAATGAACACGGCGGAGATGTTATGGAAGGGTATGCGGTTACGCCGCAACTGAAGCTGCGTACCTTCTGCGCAATCGACGAGGAACAGCTTCCCGCGAACATCAACGACCTGCGCCGAAGGCAGGTGGTCGTTCGTCGGCACGGCACATCCGCATCCGAGTATCGTAACGTCGAACTTATTCATTCGGTAAAAATCTTTTGTTGCGTGTGCAAAGTTAGGATTTTTTTCATACCTTCGCGAGCGACAATACAAAAAACTGATAAACACACAACGTATATGTTACGGAAAATCCTCCTCTTTGCCGCACTAATCATGTCGGCAACCGCATTTTCACAATCCACTATACCTGTGGACATTACCACATGGTGGCTCGACCCTCAGGTTAACCGCATCAAGGTGCTCGCACCACATGCAGACTTCTTCGCTTACGAGACGACGGAACTTGCCGACGAAGGACGAAAAGAAGCCAGCCGTCGCTTCATGAGCCTGGAAGGTATGTGGAAGTTCTGTTTCGCCAAAGACTTCGACAAACGCCCCATAGGTTTTGAGGCTACAACATTCGACGACTCGGCATGGGAGGAATTTCCCGTACCGGGATTGTTCGAACTAAACGGACACGGCGACCCTATCTACAAGAACATTGGCTACGCATGGGCAACACAGTTTGAGAGCAAGCCGCCATTCGTCGAATACAAGAACAACTATACCGGAGCATACCGCCGCACCATTCGCATACCGTCTCGTTGGGCTGGCGAAAAGGTATTCCTGCACGTAGGAAGTGCTACCAGCAACCTCTGCGTATGGGTGAACGGCCGGTTTGTAGGATATTCCGAGGACAGCAAGGTGGCAGCAGAGTTCGACCTCACGAAGTACGTCCGTGCTGGCGAAGATGCACTCATCGCCATGCAGGTAATGCGCTGGTGCGATGGCTCATACCTCGAGGATCAGGACTTCTGGCGCTTCACGGGAATAGCACGCGAGGTGTATCTCTACTCGCGTCCGCAGGCACACATCGAAGATTTGCGCACTCAGGCATCTCTCGTTGGACAAAAACTTGCCGATGGGGAACTGACGGCAACCATTACGGCTACCGAAGCAAAAGGATATAGCCTGAAAGCGACACTCTTCCAAAAAGGAAAACTATTGTCACGCTACGAAGGTCCCGAGGGAGATACACCCGTCGTAAAATTCTTTTACGATATGGAAGAAGTAGGCAGAAGCCAGACAACCATCGACGACAA
>ONWB01000194.1 GCA_900321445.1 uncultured Prevotellaceae bacterium
GCTCTTTTTTTTGGTTTAGTACTGACATATTAGTATTTTTGCATGTTAGTAAGTTTTAAAGAGGCATCATAATATATGCGTAAGCTCTCACACATCAAGCGTATCCGCCTTCACCACGAGGGTATCAACACGCTCGTCTATGGCTTTATTACCTTGGCTCTGCTTTGCGGCTGCTTGTATTGTTTCCGTGCTGCAATCAGTCCTATTCCGTTCTATATTGTTCTTGGCATCTCAATTGTCGTCTATGCGATTGTCGTCAACTTCTTCCGTTGTCCCATACGCCGCTTTGAAGGTGAAACGGAAAATCTTGTCGTAGCTCCTGCCGATGGAAAGGTGGTCGTTGTTGAGGAGGTCGAGGAAAACGAATATTTCCACGACAGGCGGAAGATGGTTTCCGTATTTATGTCGCTTACGAACGTTCACGCCAACTGGTATCCTGTAGATGGATTTGTTAAGAAGGTAGAGCATCAGAACGGCAATTTCCATAAGGCTTGGCTTCCAAAGGCTTCAATGGAGAATGAGCGTTCCACCGTCGTGATTGAGACTCCTGATGGACGCGAGGTTCTTGTGCGTCAGATTGCTGGAGCCGTAGCACGCCGCATCGTAACCTATGCTAAAGTAGATGAAGAATGTTACATCGACGAGCACATGGGCTTCATCAAATTCGGGTCGCGCGTTGATGTGTATTTGCCCCTCCTGCAACCTTATCTGTGGATGTGTTGCTGCATATTTTGCCTTTCGTGGTGAATATCTTATTGCATACGCTGCGATAGTTTCGGGCGCCGTGTTCGACTTCTTCGATGGTTTTGCGGCACGACTGCTACATGTAAGTTCCCCGATAGGAAAGGAACTGGATTCTCTTGCCGACGTTATCACGTTTGGTCTTGCCCCTTCAGCAATCCTTTTCAGCCTTCTTGAATCATGTGGCGTTTCCGTATATGTTTCGGCATTGGCGTTCCTCGTTGCTGCATTCTCGGCACTTCGTCTTGCAAAGTTCAATCTTGACGAGCGTCAAACTCAGGGATTCCTCGGCTTGCCTACTCCAGCTAACGCCCTCTTCTTTGCATCGCTGGCATCCATACTCCCCGCGTCGTCCCTCGTGGAGTCGCATCCTATGGAGGTATTCTACGCCTTGCTGCTACTTATTCCTCTGAGTTGCTGGCTGCTTGTTAGCGAAGTGCCGATGTTCGCCCTTAAATTTAAGAGTTTCAGATTTAGCGACAACAAGTTGCGCTATGGCTTTATCATCTTCTCAGCAATTGTGCTGGTGATATTGAACATAGCCGCTTTCGTGGCAATCATTCCTGCGTATATTATCACATCGCTAATAGCTCGTAAGTAGTTAGACGGCACTTATGTACATACTTGCAATTCTCCTAATCATACTTCTCATAATAGCGGCGTATGTTATTATTATGCCCTTTATGTTCTTGCGCGGAATATCGCGCTGGATACTTTCACGTTTTGGTTTATCGCGTGGATGGTACGACGAGATGAGCCGCGCTCGTGAGGAAATGAAGGCTGCACAAAAGCGAGAGGAGGCACATAACAGTACTCGCCCCAATGCGACGCGCAATCCCGATGGGAAAATATTCTCTGCCAACGAGGGCGAATACGTCGAGTTTGAAGAAATTAAATAAGCACTAAAAGATATTATGTCATGAATTTTACAACAGAACATGATATACTGAACTTCCTCTACTACGATTATTTCAAGAGGGAGCCTCGTGTGACTACAGATACGCGCCGTATTGAAAGCGGCAGCGTTTTTTTTGCGTTGAAAGGTGCGTCTTTCAATGGCAATAAGTTTGCAAAGTCTGCTCTCGATGCAGGCTGTGCGTATGCTGTCGTTGATGACGCCGCGGTGGCAGCCGAAGACGAGCGCATATTCTGCGTTCCCGATGGCCTGCGAGCACTTCAGAACCTTGCGGCGCTGCATCGTCGTGAGATGGCATTGCCAATTTTGCAGATTACGGGAACAAACGGGAAGACTACAACGAAGGAACTTTGTGCCGCTGTGCTCTCAAAGAAGTATAACATACTCTATACTCAGGGCAACCTCAACAACCATATCGGAGTGCCTCAAACGCTTTTGCGCCTGCGTCCCGAGAATGAGCTTGCAGTTGTGGAAACTGGTGCCAACCATCCTGGAGAGATTGCCGACTTGTCGCGTATTGTGCAGGCCAACTGCGGACTCATTACTAATGTAGGCAAGGCGCATCTCGAAGGTTTTGGATCTTTTGAGGGCGTAGTACGTACCAAGACGGAATTGTACGCCGACCTTCGTACCCGAGAAGGATCTCTTGTGTTCCTCAATGCTGATGACGACATTCTTGCAAACCGTGTAGCAGGACTCCAGACGGTGACGTATTCATCTACGGGGCGAAGTGCCGATGTCGAAGGCGAACTCATCGCCTGCGACCCCTTCTTGCGATATCGTTGGCGTAGGGCAGGGGGGCAGTATCATGAGGTGCAGACGCAACTCATAGGTTCCTACAATATAGCAAATGCGCTTGCGGCAACAGCCGTCGGCATCCACTTTGGCGTGAGCGAGGAAGCCATCTCAGAGGCGATAGCTGCCTATGCGCCCACAAATAGTCGTAGCGAACTTCGTCGTACGGAGCGCAACAAGCTCATCGTAGATGCATACAATGCCAACCCCACCAGTATGCGCGCAGCTCTGGAGAACTTCCGCCTTTTGCCCGACGAGCACAAGATGATGATTCTTGGAAGCATGAAAGAACTCGGCGCGGCCTCCGCACAGGAACACAGCCTGCTTGTGTCGATGGCGCTTTGTTCTGGCGCCGAGGCAGTGTGGCTTGTGGGCGAGGAGTTCCGCCCATACGCTGAAGGATGTCGCTTCTTTGCTGACGTCGATGCCGTTTCGGAGGAGCTTCGCACCAATCCCCTCGAAGGCAAGACAATACTTCTCAAGGGTAGCAACTCAACCCGTTTGCACCAGCTTCCGTCGCTTCTGTAACGAAAAAGGGCTGAGTACCTTTTGTTTTCGCATGAAAATGACTACTTTTGCGCCCGCAAACGAAAAACTTCAAACTATTATAACATCATGATTAAATCACAAGACATTAAAAAAGGTACCTGCATCCGCATGGATGGCAAGCTTTACTTTTGCATCGACTTCCTACACGTTAAGCCCGGCAAGGGTAACACCATCATGCGCACCACGCTGAAAGATGTTGTCAGTGGCCGCGTACTCGAGAAGCGCTTCAATATCGGCGAGTCCCTTGAGGACGTTCGCGTTGAGCGCCGCCAGTACCAGTACCTCTATCAGGAGGGTGAGGACTTCATCTTCATGAACAACGAGACCTTCGAACAGGTGCCCATCGCACGCGACCTCATCACGGGCGTTGCATATATGAAGGAGGGCGATATCGTGGAAGTTGTCAGCGATGCTTCGACGGAGACCATCCTCTATGCAGAAATGCCTGTTAAGACAAAGCTGAAGATTGTCTATACAGAACCTGGATTGAAGGGCGATACAGCAACGAACACGCTGAAGCCCGCAAAGGTTGAGACAGGTGTCGAAGTTCGCGTTCCCTTGTTCATCAACGAGGGCGAAACTATTGAAGTTGACACACGCGACGGCTCGTATCTTAACCGCGTAAAGGTCGATTAAGCACAAATTTGCACTTTTTTTGAAA
>ONWB01000168.1 GCA_900321445.1 uncultured Prevotellaceae bacterium
GCGAAGCGCTCAATGCGCATAGGTGCCATTGTGGGCATCGCCGCCACCTTCATCGTCATGCTCACAGGCGACCGCTCGGGTGTTGAGATTGCAAAGCACCAACCCATGAAGCTCGCAGCCGCAGAAGGTCTTATGGATGGATCTACGCGTGCGCCGTTCTCCATCGTTCCTGGTGTCGAGGTGCCTGGTGTATTGTCCATACTTGCCACCCACGACCTCGACGGATATGTGCCTGGCATCAACGACCTCAAGCGCGAAGGCGAGGAGAAGATGCTGCGCGGCAAGAGCGCCCTACAGGAGTTTCGCCTCTATCGCGACGCTCTCGAGGTGGATTCCTCGAAGGCTGCCATCCATGCCAAAAACCTCGCGAAGGATGTACAATACTTTGGATATGGACACATAACATCTACTGACCAACTCGTGCCACCTGTGCCGCTGGTATTCTGGGCGTTCCGCATCATGGTAGGACTTGGCAGTGCGCTACTCCTGGTTCTTGTCCTGTTCCTTTGGTTCGACAGGAAGAAGAAGGGCGAACTCCCACGTTGGCTGCTACATGCCGGACTGTGGAGCATACCCGCTGTCTATCTGGCAGGGCAGGCTGGATGGGTTGTGGCAGAAGTGGGACGTCAGCCCTGGATAATTCAGGACCTCATGCCCGTCAATGCGGCCATCTCTGAGCTGCCCACTCAGAACGTCATGATTACGTTCTTCATCTTCCTCTTTATCTTCACCGCCCTGCTTGTGGCTGAGATAAAGATTATGTGCAACGTCATCAAGCGTCACGAAGCAAAATAAAACTACGAAATACTCTGCAAAAAACATGAAAATATCGCTCATCGGATACGGCAAGATGGGGCGCATGATTGAGGAGATTGCCCTTCAGCGCGGCCACACGATATCTTGCATCATCGACATCGACAATCAGGAGGACTTCGAGTCGGAGGCTTTCCGCTCCTCTGATGTCGCCATAGAATTTACGACGCCACAAGCAGCCTACGGAAACTACCTCCGCGCATTTGCACAGGGCGTGAAAGTCGTCAGCGGCTCCACAGGCTGGCGGCGCGACCACGAGGAGGACGTACGCCGCCTCATCGCTGAAGGCAACACGCTCTTTTGGGCAAGCAACTTCTCCGTTGGCGTAGCATTGTTCTCGCAACTCAACCGTCGCTTGGCAGAACTCATGAACGACTTTCCTGCCTACGACGTCAGCATGGTCGAAACGCACCACGTCCACAAGCTCGATGCCCCAAGCGGTACGGCCATAACGCTGGCAGAGGACATCCTCGCACGACTCGACCGCAAGAAACGCTGGGCGAAGGGTGTGGTTACGGATGCCGAGGGTAAGCCTTGGGGAGACCACGCCGCTGCCGATGCTGGCTCCGACGCCTCTGACGTATTGCGTATTGATGCCGTGCGCGAGGACGAAGTTCCTGGCATCCACACCATTACCTACGAGAGCGATGCCGACCTTATAAGCATCACCCATAGTGCGAAGAGCCGTCGCGGCTTTGCGCTTGGAGCCGTGCTCGCTGCTGAATACACGCACAAGCACTCAGGACTGCTCACCATCGACGACCTCTTTAGCTAAACCCGAAACCATCTTATCCCGCTATAGCGCGATATCGTTATGCCGTTATAGCGTAACACGAAATAAAGAATTCTCTATATGACCGCAAAACAGAAAGGCCTCCTGAAGGCCGCCATCGCCATCGTCCTATACCTTCTCTTCCTCTATTGGGTGGGGTCCTGGTGGGGACTCGTCGTCGTACCTTTCATTTTCGACGTCTATGTGACGAAGAAGATAAAGTGGGGATGGTGGAAAAATCTCAAGAACCGCACAGCACGCAGCATCATGGCGTGGGTGGATGCCATCGTGTTCGCCCTCGTGGCCGTGTATTTCCTCAACCAGTTCTTCGTACAGAACTTCGTCATTCCCTCATCCTCGCTCGAGAAGACGCTGCTCACTGGCGACTACCTGCTCGTCAGCAAGGTCTCCTACGGCCCGCGCATTCCACAGACACCGCTCTCGATGCCGCTCGTGCAGCACACCCTGCCCATCATCAACACAAAGAGCTATCTTGAGACACCGCATTGGGACTATCGCCGCGTGAAAGGCTTTGGCGAACCTGAGATCAACGACATCGTAGTCTTCAACTATCCCTGTGGCGACACTGTGGCCGTGAACTACCAGAACCAGGACTTCTATCGCATGGTTTACGAAATCGGCAACTCCATCCTCACGCAGCAGACGGGCTCCGACCCGCTCGCGGCACTCACCAAGACAACGCCCTACGAGGACCAGCAGAAGGTGTTCCGCAGCATCTACGCAGCAGGACGTAACCACATCGCCACACACGAAAACGAATTTGGAAAAGTCATCTCACATCCCACAGACCGTCGCGAAAACTACGTCAAGCGCCTCGTGGGACTGCCTGGTCAAACCCTTCAGATAAAAAACAACACCATATACCTCGACGGCAAGGCGAACCCTGAGCCCGAGAACGTGCAATACAACTACCTCGTAGAATTTGCAGGTCCGCTGACAGACGACATGAAGCGCGAACTTGGCATCACCAACGAGGACCTCTCCGTACAGGCTGTGCCCAATGCCCCCGTCTTCTACATGCCTCTGACAACGCAGGCAAAGGCGGTGCTTGAGCGCTCGCCAAATGTAGTCAAAAGCATACGCCGCGAGGAAATTCCTACGCCCTGGCTCTATCCGCAGAACATGGTGAAGGACTGGACATGCTCCAACTACGGTCCGCTGTGGATTCCCAAGCGAGGCGTCACGAAGCTTCTCTCGCTAAGAGAACTCCCCATCTACGAGCGCTGCATACGCGTCTATGAAGGCAATACGCTGGAAGTCAAGGACGGAAAGATTTACATCAACGGACAGCAGACAGACCGCTACACCTTCAAACTCAACTACTACTGGATGATGGGCGACAACCGCGACCTCAGCGCCGACTCACGATTCTGGGGCTTTGTGCCTGAGGACCACGTCGTAGGCAAGCCGCTATTCATCTGGCTCTCCCTCGACCCCGACTACGGATGGTTCGATGGCCACGTGCGCTGGAACCGCATCTTCAAGAATGTGAATGGCATCAAGTAGCCTGCTTTCTACAGCCTATCTCGGCCCCGTCTCCTACTACGCCCGCCTGCTAACGGCGGACGTAGTACGCATTGAGGCCTACGAAAACTTCCAGAAGCAGACCTTCCGCAACCGCTGCATCATAGCCACGCCCGCAGGACCGCAGGCGCTGACCATCCCCATAGTCCATACTGGCACCTCCACCCCCATCCGCGACGTCGAACTAAGCACCCACGGCACTTGGACACACCTACACTGGCAAGCACTCGTCAGCGCATACCGCCAGTCGCCATTCTTCGACTACTACGAGGACTATCTACGCCACTTCTACGAGCATCCTCCACGCTTTCTCTGGGACTTCAACGAAGGACTTCGCGCCACCATCTGCGAACTCCTCGACATCGCAACTCCCATCCTGACTACCAACGACTACATCCCCATCCCACCCCACGACATCGAGGACTGCCGCACACTAATAAGTCCGCGCACACCCTCAGATGCCGACACGCGCTTCCACCCCCTCCCCTACTACCAAGTGTTCGCCCAGCGCACAGGCTTCCTCCCCAACCTCAGCATCTGCGACCTCCTCTTCAACATGGGGCCTGAGAGCCGCATCGTGCTGCGCAAAAGCATCCTGTTAGGTTAGCGGAGCGACAGCTTTTTTGGTTTTCTGCTTCTAAAGTAGTAGATGAGAACGGAGAGCCTTTGGTGGTGTATCATCATGACGAAATGAATGTTAGGGATTTTGGCAAAAGAAAAGTATCTGAAATTAAGACTTGGGAAGGAGATACCACTGCAAAAGATAGGGACATTAGAGTCAGAAGATGTGTCTGTCATTCCTTTCTTAATCACCTCTCTTGGAGAAATCTATGGTTTTGCAGACTCTAAGGGAGACCTCTATTTTGATGACGTTAACCAATATCCCTTCTTATACAAAGACACACGCGCGCATGTAACGCCAAGCGTTTCGAAAAATTTTTCCTGCTTTTTGAAAAAATTTTTCTGATTTCCAACCCGCGGCGGGCGATTGTAAAGATTTTTTCGCGGTGAAAATAGTGGAAGAAGTGAAATACCCTATTAAAAAA
>ONWB01000173.1 GCA_900321445.1 uncultured Prevotellaceae bacterium
CTCAATGACATCCGAAAAGAAGGCATTAGACCGGAATCTAATGCTCGGGGAGTTAATTCGCCTTGCTTTTCGTACCCCGGTCTTCGCCGCACTACGCGCGGCGGACCGACGTGTACTACAAGGCTCACTGACATCCGAAAAGAAGGCATTAGACCGGAATCTAATGCCTTCTTTTCGGAGTTGCGGAGGCTCGACTCGAACGAGCGACCTCCAGGTTATGAGCCTGGCGAGCTACCAACTGCTCCACTCCGCGATGTTGTACACCCTCAGGGGCTCGAACCCTGGACCCACTGATTAAGAGTCAGTTGCTCTACCAACTGAGCTAAGGGTGCTACATTGCCGTGTTAGCGGGTGCAAAAGTAGAACATTTGTCAATACCCACCAAATTTTTTTGCCACTTTTTTCGTTTATACCCAAAGAAACCTCTTTAATTATACAAATATCGGAAAAAATTGTGCCAAAATACATCCTTTTCCCCCTTAAATAGTCCTACACTTATTCATTAAAACTTCAAAAAAAATCATACCACAAGAAAAGCACTGCGACTCTATTCTCTTTCAATTGTAAGCATTACTATATCCGCACAGTATGTGGTTTCGAACAGGTATGACGTGTGGTTCTAAGATAATGGCCAGAAAAACGTAGATTGCACGGGGGGGTGTCAAGAACTTTGGAACGGTTGATGGGTGGGAATCCGCAACGGACGTGTATACCTTAAGGACTGATTGACAAAAAAGTTGCATATTGAAGTTTATTGGCATGAAAATTTATATCTTTGCTGCGTCGAATTTGCAAAAAACAAAATAAGATCGATATGAAAGTAAAGATTCTAACCCTTTTCCTTATTCTTTCATGCACAGCAAGCATCTCGCAGGCGAAGATAGAGCACCTTCTTCCCAAGCCACAGCACGTGACGCGGCTGCGCGGTATTCCTTTCAGGCTTTCAAGACATGTCCGCCTTGTGGATCCTACGGGCAACGCCATGCTGAAAGCTTTTGTGGAGAAACAAACTGCAGGCCTTACGGACGATGCCGCGGCTCCGACAATCACTGTACGCATAGTGGAGGAGATTGAAGATGCCTACGACTACGAACTTGCAGGCTATCCTGCCGAAGCATACCAGTTGGAAGTTCAGCAGAACTCCGTCGTAATACTTGCCTTGGATAATGTCGGTGTTGTGCGCGCGACTCAGACGTTGACACAGCTCGCCGAGGGTTACGAGGGCGATGCAGAACTGGAATCATGCACAATCAGGGACTGGCCGGCATTCAAGCTGCGCGGCTATTTGCACGACGTGGGGCGTTCCTTCATCAGCTTCGAAGAACTCAAAAAGGAAATAGACCTTCTGGCACGTTTTAAAGTAAACACCTTTCATTGGCATCTTACGGAGAACCAGGCCTTCCGCTTCGAAGTGAAAGCTTATCCCGCACTGAACGCCTCCGCAAACATGACGCGCCAGCCAGGACTGTATTACACGCAGGAGCAATGCACGGAACTGGAGGCTTACGCACACGAACGCGGCGTTATCGTCATACCCGAGGTTGATATGCCCGGCCATAGCGAAGCTTTTACAAGGGCTATGGGTTTCTCCATGTCCTCAGATCAGGGACAAGCTGTGCTCAAGACCGTCATCAAGGAACTCGCCGCAGCATTTCCCCTGACGCCATACCTACATCTGGGTTTCGACGAGACTTCCGTATCAAGCAGTTTCATACAGACAATGGTTGCCGCCGTGAAAGCCGAAGGCAAGGTTGTTGCCTGCTGGGATCCCTACGGCAGCGGTGCTATTCCAAACACGTCCATGGGCGTGAGCCTGCTCAGCGGATGGAGTTCGAGAGCGACAGATGTGAACGGCATACCATTCATCGACAGCCGCTATAACTATGCCAACCATTTCGACGTATTTGCCGACCTCGTGGGCATTTATAAGAGTAATATCGACCGCGTGACGCGCGGGAACAAAAACGTTGCTGGCACTATTTCCGCTTATTGGAACGACCGCAAAACGCCAACACAGGAGGACATCCTGCGCCAGAACAACTTCTACGCAAGTGTGCTTGCCACAGCGGAACGCGCATGGGTAGGCGGCGGCAAGCAGTACATAGAGCAAGGCGGGACAACACTACCTAATACAGGCGAGGAATACGATGAGTTTGCCGACTGGGAGGAGCGATTCCTCTTCCACAAAGCCAACAGCCTGAAGAACGAACCCATCCCATACGTGCGCCAAACAAATGTTCGATGGACAATTACTGATGCCTTCCCCAATGGTGGCAGCAGCACGAAGAGGTTCCCGCCAGAGACAGAAGGGCTGAAGGATTCCTATACATATAATAATATAGAGTACGGAACATCGCGCGCAACGGGAGCGGGCATCTACCTACGCCACACGTGGGGCTCCGTCGTGCCTTCATTCTTTGCCAACCCGCAAAACAACTCCACGGCATACGCATGGACATACGTTTATTCGCCCATAGACCAGAAGGCTGGCGCGCTGATTGAATTCCAGAACTACGGACGCTCGGAGAAAGACACCGCGCCAGAGAACTCCAAATGGGACCGCAAGGGCAGCCGAATATGGCTTAACGACGTGGAACTGAAGCCGGCTGAAAAATGGACGAACGCAGGAAAAGCCATCACAAACGAGGTGGAACTTGGCAACGAAAACTTCACAGCACGCCCACCATTGGAGGTGCAGCTAAAAAAAGGATGGAACAAAGTGTTCCTAAAGCTCCCATACGTCTCTGCCGACGGCGTACGACTGAATAAGTGGATGTTTACATTCGTTCTTACAAATCTGGAAGGGCGCAATGCGTTGGAAGGCATTGTGTATTCGCCCACGCAGAGCCTGACGGCAGAGACCGAGGCTGTAGCCACGAAGCGTCCCAACGAGCTCGGCCTCTACGACATGAGCGGCAACGTATGGGAACACTGCCTCGACCACTACCAGAACCACTACGGCGGACTTGCCTACGACAATCCGCGGGGACCTGACATCGGACTCTCCTTCGTAGCACGCGGCGGAGCCTATCGCGACGATGCACGCGGCCAGCGCGTTTCCGACCGCAACTGGTTCGATCCCTCAACCGTTGTCCCCCACCTCGGCCTGCGCCTCGCGCTTGTGGCTGATAGCATCAGCTTCTGACCTGTATTTCCACAAAAACACCCCAACACCCACCCAAATCCCTTGAAACAACGATAAACAGGGAGAAGTCAATGGGTGGGTGTTGAGCCAACACCCACCCTAACACCCCACCAAACACCCACCCTAACACCCCCCCTCGGGGTGAGGGCGAAGGGCTTATGCCGCATGGAGCGGAACGACTTTGTACATCGTGATTTTGCCGTGAGAGTGGTGCTCGAAGCCCAGTTCCTTGAGGGCGAAGCCCATCTGTATCAGCGTGTTGTGGGTGCTCGCGATGCTGGGGTACTGCTCTTGGACGATGGGGAGCATCTCGCTGCATTTCATGTTCCTGCCTTTCTCGCCCTCCTTGGGCATGCGGAAACAACTTGCCACAATCTGCGTGATGTCAATCTTGCCCATGTATTCCTGGTTCAGCTCCTGAAGGCGCATGACCTCGGAATTGTTGAACCAATAGGGGGCCTTCTGTTCCCTGAGCTCATAGAGCACCTGCGCATAGAGCTGCTCGTAGGGTATCTCGCCAGAGTTGTCGATGAGCTGCCCCTTTGGGATTGTGAGGCAGATGTAGCGTCGGCTGCCCGTTGCATCCGTAAGGGGATGGGGGTTGTTCGTCGTCGCCACGAAGGAGGCGAAGCGCAGGCGGTCTTCCTGCGCGGCTCCATAGATGGGACGTCCGTTTACCTTGTTCTTCGAGAGCGTCTGCTTCAGGGCTGCGTGCTGTGAGGGACGTACGGCCTCCAGCTCGTCGAGGTTCACAAGCAGGTTGTTGGTGAGCGCCATATCCTTGTCGAACTGGTTCGACAGGTTGATATGATCCATGTAGTACTGTCGCAGC
>ONWB01000170.1 GCA_900321445.1 uncultured Prevotellaceae bacterium
TGCCGCTGCCGCTCTTCACAGCATGGACGAACCTCTACCTGAAATTCACCATCGCAAAAGTCCTGCGTACAGAACTCGGTGCCGACATGCGATACTTCACACGATACTATGCACCAACATACTCGCCCATCATCGGGCAGTATGCCGTACAAGACGGAACAGCACGCATAAAGCTTGGCAACTATCCCATCATCAATGCCTATGCAAACTTCCACCTGAAGCGCACACGTTTCTACGTCAGCGCCACTCACGTGAACTATTCCAGCGGAAGCGGAATGCCCTTCCTCGTACCGCATTATCCCACGAACCGCTTCATTCTGAGGTTAGGGCTTTCGTGGAATTTTATAAACTGACATAGCAAAAAAACGTCTTAACGCTTTGCCATATCCAAATTTTTATAGAACTTTGCCCGACAAAGCGTATAAACTCATTAAAGAACAACATATCATGGAACTCAAGACACCCCTTTGTGGCCTCCGTAGGGAGGATTTCCAAAAAGAAGTACAGGGTAAAGAGGTTGACCTCTTCTTCCTTCGCAACAATGGCGGCATGGAAGTGGCTGTGACGAACTACGGCGGCTCCATTGTCGCCATTATGGTACCCGACCGCGATGGCAACTATGCCAACGTCATCCAGGGTCACGACTGCATCGACGACTGCATCGCAAGTCCTGAGCCCTTCCTTTCCACACTTGTGGGACGCTATGGCAATCGCATCGCACGCGGCAAATTCCAACTTAACGGAAAAGAGTACACACTCGCCGTCAACAATGGTCCCAACCACCTACACGGTGGCCCGACAGGATTCCACGCCCGCGTATGGGATGCTGAGCAGGTAAACGACCAGACAGTGGTGCTACGCTACGTTTCCGCCTATTATCAGGAAGGATTCCCTGGCGAACTCACCATGACGGTAAAATATACGCTCACGGACGACGACGAACTCGTAATCGACTACTCTGGCTCGACGAACAAGCGCACCATCGTCAACATGACGAGCCACGGCTTCTTCAGCCTCGCAGGCATTGCTAATCCAACGCCAAGCGCTATGGACGTAATCTGCCAAATCAACGCCGACTTCTACCTCCCCATTGACGAGACGAGCATCCCGACAGGAGAAATACTCAAGGTAGAAGGCACCCCCTTCGACTTCCGCACTCCTAAGCCCGTAGGCCAGGACATCGATGCTGACCACGAGCAGATAAAGAACGGCGCTGGCTACGACCACTGCTACGTTCTGAACAAAAAGGAAGTGGGCGAACTCTCCTTCGCAGCAAAAATCGTTGAGCCCAAGAGCGGACGCACGATGGAGGTTTACACAACGGAGCCTGGCGTGCAGTTCTATAGCGACAACTGGGCAGACGGCTACAAAGGACAGCATGGCGCAACATTCGGGCGCCGCAGCGCACTCTGCTTCGAGGCACAGCACTTCCCCGACAGCCCCAACCACCCCTATTTCCCCAGCGTGGTCCTCAAGCCGGGAGAAGTATATACGCAGAAGACAATCTACAAGTTCGGAGTTGAAAATTGAAAGTTGAAAATTGAAAGTTAGGCTTCGCAGCAGTGAGTAAAGAAAGCACAATCGGAAATAAGAGCAAAGCTTTCGCCATACGAATTGTCAATTTGGCTCGTTATCTACAAAAAGAAAAAAACGAATTTGTTCTATCAAAACAGATTTTGAGGAGTGGAACGAGTATTGGCGCTAATGTCCGAGAAAGCAAAAACGCTGAAAGTAAGCCCGACTTCATTCATAAACTTGGAATTGCACTTAAAGAATCAGATGAGACTGAATATTGGTTGGAAATTCTGTATGAAACAGAATATATATCAAAGCCCTTTTTTAATTCGATAATTGCAGACAACAACGAACTTACAGCCTTACTTACAAGCATAATTAAATCAACAAAAAACAACAAATAATCTATTAATCAACGAAAGCGCGAAGGGGAGTTTTCAATTCTCAACTTTCAACTTTCAACTAAAAAAATTATGGCTCAAAAAACTAAACAATGGGGCGCTATTCTCGTGATGATTGCGCTCTTCGCAATGATTGCCTTCGTGACAAACCTTTGCACGCCGATGGCAACCATTATTAAAAACCAGGGTGAAATCAGCAACGTACTTGCACAGATTGGTAACTATGGTAACTTCGTGGCTTATCTCGTCATGGGTATTCCCGCAGGTATGCTCATCTCCAAGTTTGGCTACAAGAAGACTGCACTCATAGGCCTCGTTGTCGGCATTGTCGGCATCCTTATCCAGTGGTGCAGCGGACTTATTGACGCAGGCGACGGCTCGAACATCGGCCTCGTATTCGGCGTTTACCTCCTTGGTGCATTTATCAGCGGTCTGACAATGTGTATCCTGAACTGCGTTGTGAACCCCATGCTGAACCTCCTCGGCGGTGGCGGCAACAAGGGTAACCAGCTCATCCAGATTGGTGGCGTTTTCAACAGCTCCGCAGCCGTAGCCTGCTACATCTTGATGGGTGCCCTCATCGCTGACGCATCAAAGGCAAAGATTTCCGATGCTACACCCGCACTGTGGATTGCACTTGCAATCTTCGCCGTAGCATTCGTAGTCATCCTCTTCACGAAGATTGAAGAACCCGAACAGGCTCCTGTGGACGTAAGCCTCGTCAAGGGTGCCATGAAGTACCGCCACTTCGCACTGGGTGCACTCGCCATCTTCCTCTACATGGGTATCGAAGTTGGTACGCCTAATGCAGTTCAGCAGTACCTCAACAACAACATGGGCATCCCCGCTGCAACAGTAGGTATGATTGTAGCCGTTTACTGGTTCATGATGCTCATTGGCCGTTTTGCTGGTGCAGCCATTGGCAGCAAGGTCAGCAGCCGCGCCATGGTTACGACCGTCAGCATCGCAACGCTCTGCCTCGTACTCTTTGGCATGTTCGCTCCCGCTGACGTACTCGTAGCATTCCCTGGCGTTGACTGGGGTAACCTCTCCATCGTTTGGCAGGACATCCCCCTCGGCATTTTCGCATTCCTTCTCGTAGGTCTCTGCACAAGCGTCATGTGGGGTGCTATCTTCAACATGGCCGTAGAAGGACTTGGCAAGTACACAGCCGTCGCATCTGGTATCTTCATGACGATGGTATTTGGTTGCGCCGTGATGATGGCCATCCAGGGTTGGGTTGCCGACCTCACCGACTACATCACCAGCTTCTGGGTAGTAGTATTCTGCGCCGCCTACATCCTGTTCTATGCACTTGTAGGTAGCCGAGTTTCAAAACGCGAAGAATAACATAACAAACACACACAATAATATGAAACTTACAATCGAAGACGTAAGAAGCCGCTTCATCAAGCACTTCGACGGCACAACGGGCAGCGTTTACGCCAGCCCAGGCCGCATCAACCTCATCGGTGAGCACACCGACTATAACAACGGATATGTATTCCCCGGCGCTGTGGAGCAGGGTATGATTGCTGAGATTAAGCCTAATGGCACACGCAACGTTGATGCCTACAGCATCGACCTTAAGGACCGCGTACAGTTCTCGCTCGACGACGAACAGGGTCCCTCTGCCACATGGGCACGCTACATCTACGGCGTTTGCCGCGAGATGATGGCTCTCGGCGTTCCCGTCGAAGGCTTCAACACAGCCTTCGCAGGCGATGTGCCCCTCGGTGCCGGCATGAGTAGCTCTGCTGCCCTCGAAAGCACATACGCTTTCGCACTCAACGACCTCTTTGGCGACAACAAAATCGAGCGTATGGAACTCGCTCGCGTAGGTCAGCGCACAGAGCACAAGTACATTGGTGTAAACTGTGGTATCATGGACCAGGCAATCTCATGCCTCGGCAAGGCTGGCAACCTCATGCGTATGGACTGCCGCAGCGGCGAGGTTGAGTACTTCCCCTGGCATCCGAAAGGCTACCAGCTCGTACTTGTCAACAGCTGCGTGAAGCACGAGTTGAAGGGTTCTCCCTACAACGAGCGCCGTCTGCAGTGTGAGCACGTTGCTGAAGTCA
>ONWB01000031.1 GCA_900321445.1 uncultured Prevotellaceae bacterium
TGAAAGACCAGTGCCATCACAGCCATCATCATCACGGGATACAGCAGGCTCCACAGCATCCCGAGCGCAGAACGCTTGTACTTGACCTTGAAATCGCGCGCTATCAGTTCCCGCAGCAGAAAAGTATATTTCTGCGCGGCGGAGGAAAGGGCACGGATCATCCTGCCTGCTCCCCGAGAGTAAACTGCGCGGTGAGAATATCCGCTATTTTTTCGCTGGCATGCCCGTCTCCGTAGGGCGAAACGGCGTGCGCCATGGCAAGGCGCTCCTGCTCATCCGAAAGGAGACGCGAGGCGGCGTAAAAGATCCCCTCTGCCGTCGTCCCGGCCAGACGCACGCAGCCCGCTTCCACAGCCTCCGGCCGCTCGGTCTCGCCCCGCAGCACCAGGACCGGCACGCCGAGAGCCGGCGCCTCCTCCTGCAGACCGCCCGAGTCGGTCAGCACCAGCGTGCAGCGGGAGAGCAGATTGTGCATGTCGAGGGTGCCGCAGTCGGTAAGTCCGCAGAAGCGGGGGTATGGTATGACGCCCACGGCAGGCGTTATGCTCGCTGCGGCATATTCTCCTACGAACTCCATTGGCGCATTGGCATCGCTGGAGTCGTAGAGCTTGATGTCGTTGCCCATGCCCATGCCGCCCCAGCAGTTCAGGGCTTGCGCAGTATTGGAGTATGGCGTAATGGTGTAATAGTTGCCGCGCGTGTTGAAGCGGAACTTATTGAGCCCTCCTGGCGTTTGCGAGGCTCGTATCTCCGAGCCCTGCGACGTTGCCACGGCGTAGAGCGTGAGGCCGAGTTTATTCGTCATCGTGTAGCCCGACGTTGCCGAACCCTCAACCTTCCACAACTGCGAGCGCAGACCTGTCGGGATGGCTGACTTGCAAACCACGCCGTCGCCGTCGGAGGCTACGACGTAGCTGCCTTGTGTGAACTTCAGGTAGTACCAGTATTCATTCCCGTTTTCGCTGATTTTGGGAAGGTCGCTGGCTATGGCCGTCCACGCCGCGAACATGCATAGCAAGGTGAGTACAATTCTTCTCATGGTAGTTCCGTATTTGCGTTTTGTGAATTTCCTTGCTGCAAATTTCAACAAAAATTTCGACTTACAGGACTATAATGAGAAAAAACTTGATATTACCTTCGAATTGCCCTACCCTACTCCACTCTGCAAGAGGGATCGTTTTATCTGTATTACTTCTTTAATACATTGCACATCGCAATTTGCGCCGTCGAGGTCTTTAACTGTTCATCTGTTTTGAGGAGGAGAAGATAATCGTGATATTTTGGCCCAATCGGCTCAAATTTTGTCCAAAAGTTGAATTATTTAGTCCGTTATGAGCCGATAATTGCGACTTTTTTGGTATTTTTGCGCCGATTTACACGCACACAAATGGATTCTACAAGAGAAATACTACAGTTTTTACACTATCATCCACTGTCTTCGCGCGATGAAATAGCGAATGGAATAGCCTTTGCGGGAAGCGAGGCCACATTAAAACGTATCATTGCTGCAGCTGTTCAGAATGGCGATATAACCATCGAAGGCAAAGCTCGGGCCACACGTTATCGTCTTTCCAATCAAGCACATCTGCTTATGCCACTCAACCTGGAAACCTATTTTGCGGTTGATGTCGATGAGCGACAGGTACAGACTTCCTTTAACTTTAAGTTGATTCGTGAACAGTTGCCCACAGTTGCACTTTTCACTGACGAAGAGAATTCACATCTTCAAGAGTTACAGGCAGAGTTCCGTCAGCATGTGAGCGAGATGACTCAAAACGAATATCGCAAAGAAATGGAACGCTTGGGAATCGACCTCAGCTGGAAATCATCGCAGATAGAAGGCAACACGTATTCCCTGCTTGAGACCGAACGCCTGCTTCGTGAGAGTAAGACAGCCGACGGCAAAACCAAGGAAGAAGCCGTTATGCTGCTCAACCACAAGGACGCTCTGCGTTTCATTCTTGACAACCCTGACTATCTGCAATTCTTATCAGTCGCCCATATTGAGGATATTCATAAATTACTCACCAAGGAACTCTCCGTAGATAAGGGCATTCGCCATCGTCGCGTTGGTATCACAGGTACAAACTACCATCCATTGGATAATGAATTTCAAATTCGCGAGGCCATGCAGGACACATGCGACCTAATAAATAGCAAACAAAACGTTTTCGAAAAAGCTCTTCTCGCACTCGTTTTGCTATCATATATCCAAGCCTTCTCTGACGGCAACAAACGTACGGCCCGCATCACGAGTAATGCCATCCTTATTGCTAATGGCTTTTGCCCGTTGAGCTTTCGTTCTGTCAACTCCATTGACTACAAGAAGGCGATGCTCATTTTCTACGAGCAAAACAACCTATATGCCTTCAAGCAAATCTTCATCGACCAGTTTGAGTTTGCCGTAAGGGAATATTTTTAGCATTAGCATGAGAAGTACGAATCTCTAAGCTGGACGTAGCCCTACCCTACTCCCACTCCGCAAACTAATAAGGGGAAGCCCACTGCATGGACTTCCCCTTTTTGGTTTACTCTGAACTTTGGGAGCGAGTTAACGCACGTCCCATGGCGCCTGATATTTTATGGTTGCGCCAATAATGCCGCCAGAAGTGCCTTCCATATAGTCAACTACATAAACACGAACATAGCGGTAGTCACTATATTCAGAACGTTCGGTGTTACTGTTAAATCTATATCCTTTCGCCCTTAACACATATCCATAGCCAGGCTGTACGGCACACGTTCCGCTCCAACCGCTCTGCGGAACTTTTTTGATTGAGCCAATTCCTGATACTTTGCCAACACAGACTATCTCGCTATTATAATAGTATGCTTCAAAATTATTAGCATCATTTATACTCAGTCCAGTACTTACACTAAATCCTTCCTCATCTTCCCAATATATACTAAGCTCAGGGCCATCATTACGAATGTTTGCCGTTATGGTTCCAGAGGGGTCGGAGCCACTGCCGCCAGTTTTACCACCGTCGCTGTCGTCGTCATCACCACAGGAGGTGAAGCCAAGAGAAAGCGCTGCCACGAAGAGCGCGGCCATCAGTTTGAATGCATTTGTTTTCATTGTTGTACAGAATTAAATTAAAAAATGTTGGTTCGTAATTCTATACAAAAAAGCGTGGAACCCGCTGCTACCCGTTCCACTGCTTAGGCCTTCGCATTGCCCGATTGTCAGAAACGAGCAACGCAGAAGCCCACGCCGATATGATATACCTATAAACATAGGTGTACAATCATACCTGTTGGACATCTACCGTTGCCTTGCCTCTTGACAATCAATTGAGTTTGCGAAGTTCAAGCAGTCAAGAACAAAGCGTCAAGTAAACGCCTTTATGTATATCGCGCACACCGCATCGCAGCGGTTTGCGCAGCAAAGATAGTGCAAGGCGAGCAGAGAGAAAAGAAAAAGTGGAGATTTTTTTCATTTTCATTATTAGAGGCAATGCCTGTTTTCGTACAAAAATATAATTTTTGCAAAAACTCCCCAACACCCACCCATATCGCTCAGAATGGCGATGAATAAAGAGAAGTTGAAGGGTGGGTGTTTTCCCAACATCCCCCCTAACTCCCACCCTAACACCCACCCAAACACCCCCCCAACACCTATCTCCAAGAAAAGGAGAAGCATGATTCAGGGATGCAGTTCATAAAAAGGGGTATTCGCAATAGAGTGAGGGGGGTGTCAGGGGGGATGTCAGGGGGGGAGTTAGGGGGGGAGTCTGGCAAACACCCACCACGTCAGATTGCCTATCAGTAAAGGGCTGACGCCAAAGAGGGGGGGTGTTGGGGTGTTTTTGTTGTTTTTATTGTTTATATCTCCTCCACAGACAGCGAGCCCTCGCGATTTGAGTTAAAGGCTTCGCGATGCAAAAAGATGGGAGAAGGATTAAAAAAGATGGGAGAAACTTTCAACTTGGAGGCTCTAAAATTTCACGAAAAGCACGCTTGACAACTACCACAACCACCACAGAACTTCCACGCGCAACAGCATGAATATCTGCGGCGCGTGGTAGTGTGGCAGTTGTGGTAGTATTTTTTGAAAACTCCGGGAGAGCGAGAACAAATACCCACCCCGTCAGCC
Organism: uncultured Prevotellaceae bacterium; assembly: GCA_900321445.1. Lineage (GTDB taxonomy): Bacteria > Bacteroidota > Bacteroidia > Bacteroidales > Bacteroidaceae > Alloprevotella. The sequence continues at coordinate 4,097 of ONWB01000031.1, forward strand.
CCTTTATTGCTGGGAAATCTGACGGGATGGGCGCTTACTTGTAGGCTTAAACTTCTTGCCTTATTCGAATACGACGGTGAGCCCCTCCATACGCACCTGGCCGTTGTTAGCGTGGAGGACAACCTTGCTGGCAGAGCCTTTCCAGGTAATGGTCAGGGCAGACTTGTCAGCCACTGCGCTGGCGCCTCCTTCCAGCCCCGCCATGTCGAAGCAATAAGAAGCAGTTCCTGCGTTAGGTGCGCAGTTGATGACAATCTCCTTTATCTTCTTTCCCCCCGTCGCGGCGATGCTGAGCACGGAGTTCTTGTAAATGCGCACATGGTTATCGTTCGGAGTCGGCAGGTTCATAGAACATGTATGCTTATAGAAGCCGATGTTCAGGCCCTCAGCCGTGCAGCTGAAACCTTCGCCGTAGGTGCCGTCCGTTGCCGCCGACCAGCGCTGGGCGCCAGCATTCGTAGCGAAGGAGACGGAGTATCCCCCTTCGTAACCAGCGCCGCCATCAGTTGCGCCGTTGAGCGAAATGAGATATGCCTCATCTGGTACGGTTTGGGGAGTGTTGCCCTTATAGTTCATCAGTTTTCCGTAAACGATAACCTCGTCGCCGACCTTAATATCTGTTTGCCCCGACTTGTATTTTTTCCCCTCGAAGTAGAGTATGCGGAAGCAGTGGAACTCTATCAGGTCAGTGCCGTCGTCGGAGATGTAGAAAGTAGCATTGCCATAGGTTCCGCCCCCTGTGAACGTTCCGTTGGAGACAATTCTGGAGATTTTGCCTTTCACATAGACATCGCCCGTCTTGTCATACGTGTCTGTGTCAGTCCAAGTCAGGTTTTTCACAAAATCTAATGCATCTGTGGCGGAGAACGGCTTTTGCTTCGAACCATCACCCGAATATGACGAAGTATCTTCTACATAACCGCCATCAGTTGCACCGTTGAGCGAGATGAGATACGCCGCGCCTGCTACCGTTTCGGGAGTGCTATTGCGATAGTTCATCAACTTACCATAGATGACGACGTTGTCGCCGACCTTAATATCGGTCTGCCCCATTTTGTACACCTTGTTCCCGAAGTAGAGGACGCGAAAGCAGAAGAACTCGTTGTTCTGAGTGCCGTCCTCGGAAATGTAGAATGAAGCATAGCCATTGGGTACGTTCTCTGCGAATGTTCCGTAGTTGTCAATTCTGGAGATTTTACCTTTCACATAGACATCGTCTGTCTTGTCATAATTGTCTTTATTGGTCCAAGTCAGGTTTTTCACAAAATTTCTTGCATCTGTGGCAGTGTACGGCTTTTTCTTCGAACCGTCACCCGAATAGGAATAGTCGGAGGGCGTAGTGGAGGGCTCGGAGCTGTCGTCGTCGCTACAACTTGTGAATGCGAATGCTACACTGAGCAGTGCCAGCATCGAAAAAATCATCTTTTTCATATCGTTGTTTGTTTGGTTAACTATTGAATCTGCCGCAAAGGTATAAACTTTATTTGAATATCGTACAAAAAAGATGTTTTCGTTTTCTCTCTTGCAGAAAATCGCGTTGCCAGCATCATAAAAAGAATTACCAGCGTGGTAAAACGATTTACCGACGCTGGTAATGAGAGTCAGAGGGCATCTAAACGGCCCCTTGTACTATAATGTTCCTTAGAACACGCTCCAAGCTACCGTGAGGCCCGCCATGACGATGCTGACCATAGACATGAGCTTGATGAGGATGTTCAGCGAGGGACCGCTGGTGTCCTTGAAGGGGTCGCCGACAGTGTCGCCAACGATGGTGGCTTTGTGGGCGAAGCTGCCCTTGCCGCCGAAGTTGCCTTCCTCGACGTTCTTCTTGGCGTTATCCCAAGCTCCGCCTGCATTCGCCATGAATACGGCGAGCGTGAAGCCTGCGCAGAGGCCGCCAACGAGCAGGCCGAGAACGCCAGCTACACCCAGGAGCAGACCTACGGCGATGGGGATGATGATGGCAAGCACGCTGGGCACAATCATCTCGTGCTGGGCGGCACGCGTGGAAATCTCTACGCAGCGGCCGTAGTCGGGAGTGCCTGTGCCTTCGAGGATGCCTGCAATCTCCTTGAACTGGCGGCGTACCTCGACAACCATCTTCTGGGCAGCGCGTCCTACGGCTTCCATAGTGAGTCCGCAGAACAGGAATGCTGCCATAGCGCCAATGAAGGCTCCCACGAGGACGCGGGGGTTCATGAGGTTCACCTGGAAGTAGTCCATGAATGCGGGGATGTCGCCGATGTGGCTGAGCATCTCCTGCATCTTTGCATCGCCGGCATCTGCCATGCGGCTTACGGCCTCCTTTATTTCTTCAATATATGACGCGAGCAGGGCGAGAGCCGTGAGGGCTGCAGAACCAATGGCAAAGCCCTTACCCGTAGCGGCTGTAGTATTGCCAAGGGCATCGAGGGCGTCAGTACGATGTCGCACTTCCTCGCCAAGTTCGGACATCTCGGCATTACCACCTGCGTTGTCGGCAATGGGGCCGTAGGCGTCGGTGGCAAGCGTGATGCCAAGCGTGGAGAGCATACCTACGGCTGCGATACCAATACCATAGAGGCCTTTCGAGATGCTGGCGGGATCCATATTTACCTCGAAACCGTTGGCGCAGAGGTAGCTGAGCATAATGGCAACGCCAATCGTGATGACGGGGATGCAGGTAGAAATCATACCTGTACCTATACCCTTGATGATGACGGTGGCGGAGCCTGTCTGTCCTGCGGCAGAAATGGCCTGCGTGGGCTTGTAGCTATGGCTGGTGTAGTACTCGGTAGCCTGGCCGATGATGACGCCTGCGGCAAGTCCGCTGATGACGCTGAAGCTCAGGCCGAGCCAGTTTTCGAGGCCAAGACCATAGAGGATGCCGAACGTGGCAACAGCGATGAGAACAGCGCTCACGTTGGTTCCGAAGGAGAGGCTCTTCAGCAGGTCGCGCATCGTAGCACCTTCCTTTGTGCGCACGAGGAATATACCAATGAGGCTCAGGAAAATACCTACGGCGGCAATGGCCATAGGTGCCACAACAGCATTCATCTGCAGGTCGGTAGCGGCAAAGGCTACGGCTCCCAGAGCTGCTGTGCTGAGGATGGAGCCGCAATACGACTCGTAGAGGTCGGCACCCATACCTGCCACGTCGCCAACGTTGTCACCTACGTTGTCGGCAATGGTTGCGGGGTTGCGGGGGTCGTCCTCGGGGATGTCGGCTTCGACCTTACCCACGATGTCGGCACCCACATCGGCTGCCTTCGTATAGATACCACCACCTACACGGGCGAAAAGTGCCTGCGTCGATGCACCCATTCCGAAGGTAAGCATCGTGGTGGTGATGGCGATGAGGGTATTGTCAGTAAGCTGGCTCAAAACGAGGAACCAAATGGCGATGTCAAGCAGGCCAAGACCTACCACCGTCAAGCCCATCACGGCACCAGAGCGGAAGGCTATCCTCAAACCGCCGTCGAGGCTCTCGCGAGCAGCATTTGCAGTACGGGCGCTGGCATAAGTAGCAGTCTTCATGCCGAAGAAACCTGCCAAGCCGCTGAAGAAACCGCCCGTAAGGAAAGCGAAGGGAACCCAAGGGTTCTGAACGCCAAGTCCATAGGCCATAAACGCAAACAAAGCAGCAAGGACGACGAATACGATGAGTACCACCTTGTACTGCTGCTTCAGATAAGCCATTGCGCCCTTGCGGACGTATTCGGCAATTTCTTTCATTCGGGGTGTACCTTCGTCAGCCTTTATCATGCTCTTGAAGAACACCCAAGCCATGCTCAAGGCTACAACGGAAGCCACGGGCACAAGCCAGAATAAGGGATGAATTTGCATAGTTTTATGTTTTAAAGTTTGTTAATTCGGCGCGAAAGTAAGAAAAAATCAACACAAAAGCTCTCCCCTACTCTTTTTTTTGCATGTTTAGCGTGGCACGAGCCGTTTTCGTCAACAAATATACAAGGAAAGTTTCTAGAATTGACCAAGGAGTTAACTCGCTTTCTCTCATGGGAGTTAAGTGCCGCACACAGGATGTTAGCGAACCTTGAAGTACACGTCAGCTCAACGAATAAGCTCAAGTTTTCGTTTTTGTGGTTTTTGTGGTTTTCGATGCTTTAGGAATAAAAAAAAACGCCACGAGCGCATTTAGGACTCTTTGAAATAGTCTTGCAGAATGCGAGCCTTTGCAAGTCCTACGACGGCCTGCAAATCCTCTAACGAAGCTTCTCTTATACGCTTCACACTGCCGAAGTTCTTAATTAACAGAGACTTAGCAGCAGGTCCTATGCCTTTAATCGTATCCAGTTCGGACTTTGTCTGTCGCTTGCTGCGCTTTTGACGATGGAAAGTGATGGCGAAACGGTGCACTTCATCCTGCATTTGCGTAAGCAGGCGAAAAAGTTGGGAATCGGCCTTCATCCCCACGCTCACAGGCGGGAATCCAAAAAGTAGTTCGCGCGTACGATGACGGTCGTCCTTAGCAAGTCCAGCGATGGGTATAGCAAGTTCCAACTCATCATCAACGACAGCTCGTATGACCTCCATCTGCCCCTTACCACCATCAGCAATAATCAGGTCGGGTAGGGGGGAACCTTCTTCCTTCAAGCGGGTATAGCGACGGCGTACAACTTCCTGCATCGAGGCATAGTCGTCTGGCCCCACGACTGTCTTGATATTATACTTTCTGTACTCCTTTTTCGCAGGCTTCAACTTCTCAAAAACAACGCACGCAGCAACAGCATCCTCACCCTGGATATTTGAGTTGTCGAACAGCTCTATACGCATTGGAAGTTTGGGCAAATTCAAGTCGCGCTGAATCTCCTTCATCAGGCGCACCATCTTCTGCTCTGGGTTTAATTTCTCCGCCTGCTTAAGCCTATCGAAACGGTACTGCTTGACGTTCAACTGGGCAAGCGAAAGCAGTTTGCGCTTATCGCCCTTTTGCGGAATTGTTTGCTCCGCATAGCCCTCAGGAAGTTCCACGTGGAACGGTATAACTATTTCCTTTGATTCACTCCCGTAACGCTCTCGCATTTCGACAATTCCGAGAGCAAGTAGTTCCTCATCCGACTCTTCAAGCTTTTTCTTGTATTCGAAGGTAAATGCTTGCGTAATTGCCCCAGAGACAACGTGCAAATAATTGATGTATGCAACCTTCTCCTCGCTCTCAATATGGAACACGTCGATGTTATGAAGCACAGGCGAAACAACCTCACTCTTTGCACGATAGTTCTCTACGAGCATGTACTGGCGTTTCACCTCCTGGGCTTCTTCAAAACGCAGCTGCTCGGAGAGTTCTAACATGCGCTGTTTCAACTGTCTGGAGAGTTCGGCAGTATTACCCTTTAAAATCTCTCGACACGCTTCTATGCGCTGCATGTAATCGTCATGCGACTGCTTGCCAACACAGGGCGCCAAGCAGTTGTGGATATGGTACTCCAAACAAAGTTCGTATTTGCCGCTTGCGACACCCTCTTCCGTCATGGGCTTGCGGCACGGACGCGGACAATAAAGTTCGCGACACAGGGCAAGCAAAGCGTGCATCGTTGGAACGTGGCTGTATGGCCCAAAATACTGAGCACCACGAATCGTGCGGTTACGCGTAGAAAATATACGCGGAAGATACTCTTTCGTGATAGCTATCGAAGGGTAAGTTTTGTCGTCCTTGAGCAGCACATTATAGCGCGGCTTATAGCGTTTTATCAGACTATTTTCAAGCAGTAGAGCATCTTCCTCTGTACGCACAACAACATAACGAATGTCGCGAATCTTGGGTACAAGAAGCGAGGTCTTATACGTCTGCTGAGGGTTGGTAAAATATGAGGAAACGCGATTCTTCAGGTTCTTGGCCTTGCCGACATAGATAATCTTACCCTCGTCGTCAAGATACTGGTAGCATCCAGGCGAGGAGGGTAGGGCAGAAACTATCCCGCGAAGGTAAGCGTAGAGTTTTTCGCGTTCTTCCTTTGTCATATAATAACCAACGAGTGAAATAACGTCACTTTATAGTTAGCAGCGAGGTAACGTCGAACTCATTAAGCACAGAGCGTCCGTCAAGACCTTCAATCTTCAGTTCGAGAAGAAAGTTTGCATAAATCTTCTTAGGATTAAAAGACTTGCAGAGTTCGCAAACCGCTTGCATGGAACCGCCTGTTGCAAGAAGGTCATCGTGAATAAGCACGACATCATCGGGAGCTATAGCATCATCGTGAATCTCGATTGTATCAGGGCCATACTCTTTCATATACGTCGCCTTTCTTGTTTGTGCAGGCAACTTTCCTGGTTTACGTGCCATCACAAAACCTGCGCCAAGGTCGGAGGCAAGTATCGAACCCATCACGAATCCACGGGACTCAATACCTACAACTTTTGTGATGCCTTTGTCCTCATAAAGACGACGCAATTCCTTCCGCATTTCCGCGATGCATTCGGGGTTTTTGAAAAGCGTAGAAACGTCCTTGAACTGAATCCCAACCTTAGGGAAATCGGGCACGTTTCTGAGGTTCTGAAGTAATAATTCTGTATTCATCTTTTTATACGTTTTGTTTCACGTGGAACTTTGTTGTTTTATCTCCCTGAAAGAACGAGAAGTACACTAATATCAGACGGAGAAACGCCAGGAATTCGGCTGGCCTGACCGAGAGTTTCTGGATCGATATTGGTAAGCTTCTGGCGAGCCTCGATACTGATTTGCTCAATCTTCATATAGTCGAAATGGCCTCGTATCTTTATATCTTCAAGGCGATGCATTTTTTCGGCCTGCAGCTTCTCGCGTTCTATATACCCACTATATTTTATTTCAACTTCAACAGATTCTACAACTTCCTGCGAAAAAAAAGTTTTTCCAAACGGCACAAAAAAGTCGGTTTCATCAAGAAGTTCGGCAAGTTTTACTTCTGGTCGAAGAAGAAATGAAGAAAGCCGTTGCGAAGACTGGACTGGAGTACCAGATTTTTGCTCAAGAAACTTGTTAATATTTTCAACTTTTATCGTTGTCTGATCAAGGAAATTTCGCAATTCCTCAATCTGCTTTTTCTTCGCTTCAAAACGATGAATCCGCTCAGAACTTGCAAGTCCTAAAGCAACGGCATAAGGAGTTAGACGCTGGTCAGCATTATCTTGTCGCAGCAAAATACGGTATTCCGCGCGTGAGGTGAACATACGGTAAGGCTCATCGACGCCCTTTGTTACAAGATCATCCACAAGTACGCCTATGTAAGCCTCATCGCGGCCAAGCGTAAACGGCTCCTTTCCAGCGCATTTCAGTGCAGCATTTATACCCGCAAGCAAACCCTGTCCTGCTGCCTCCTCATAGCCAGTCGTACCATTTACCTGCCCAGCAAGGAACAACCCCTCAATATTCTTTACCTCGAGAGTGTGGCGCAGTTGCGTCGGGTCGAAAAAGTCGTATTCAATAGCATATCCAGGACGATAAATCCTCGCATCGCGAAGCGCAGGAATCTCATGAAGAGCATCAAGTTGGACATCAAGCGGAAGACTTGAAGAAAATCCGTTTAGATATAGTTCGTTAGTATTTACACCTTCAGGCTCAAGAAAAAGCGGATGCTGCTCGCGATCAGGGAAGGTGACGAGTTTCGTCTCAATACTCGGACAATACCTCGGACCTATGCTTTGTATCTGTCCATTATAAAGTGGAGAATCTGGCAAACCACGTCTCAGAACATCATGAACGCGCTCGTTCGTATGACAAGTCCAACATGGAAGTTGCGGCAATGGACGTTCGTCGGAAAGGAAGGAGAAGGTGTGGAAATCGCTCTCACCTTCGTCTTTTTGCATCTCATCAAGGCAAACAGACCGCTTGTCAATGCGTACAGGCGTACCCGTCTTCATCCTCGCCGATTTTAAGCCAAGGATTTGAAGCGATTTAGTAAGAAATCTTGACGAAGGTTCAGCACATCGTCCTCCTTCAACCTGCGTGCGACCTACGTGCATAAGCCCATTAAGGAAGGTGCCTGCCGTTATTATAACACAGGATCCCCTCCCCGTTACGGCTTCAGGTTCCCCTTCTCCACATTCCGCTCAATGATGGCCTGGACGGCCTGGCCGATCTTTTCACTGCCTTCGTGGGTCCGGGCATTCCGCTTTTCCACCTGCTGCCGGCGGACCTGGTGGAGCCGCCAGTCCTTTCCGTCATTGGCATCGTTCAGCAGGATGGGCTGGAAATTGTCCATGGCATGGGCATACCGGGCTTCCGGGGTGTCCCCCTGTTCAAATTCTTCGAACAGCCCCCGGAACTCCCGGGCCTGGTCCTCCGGCAGCAGGCCAAAGATCCGCTCCGCCGCCTTTTTCTCCCGTTCCCGCTGGGTCTTCACCGCTTCCGGATCATAGGCAAAGGTATCTCCCGCATCGATTTCCACCACATCATGGAGGAGGATCATCAAAAGGGTCCTGGCCAGATCAAAGGGCTCGTTGGCATATTCTTTCAATAGACAGGCCATCACCGCCATGTGCCAGGCGTGTTCCGCATCATTTTCCTGCCGCCGGTACCCGGTGAGATGGGTCTGGCGGAGAATGGTCTTTTCCTTGTCCAGTTCCAGGATGAACCGGACCTGTTTGGCAAAACGTGCATCCTCATGCATTGTATTTCATTGCCTCCTGTTTTCATTGGCTGTGGATTCTATTATAGCATGGTGCAGGCGTTTTTCCGTCTCAGCTTCCGAAACAGCCCCATACAGATGAGTACGGAAACCAGGGAGCCGCAGGCGGTGGCCAGGCCCATGGGCAGCAGGGTGTACGGGAACGCTTTGCTGGCTGCGTAGACCAGGGGGATCCGGGCCAGGACAATGGAAATCACATTGTGGATAAAGGAAAATTCCGACCGGCCCCAGGCGCAGAAATAACCGCTGAAACTGAAATGGACTCCGGCAAAGAGCACATCCACGATATATCCCCGAAGGTACGGAGCTCCGGCGCTGATGACGGCGGAATCCGAAGTAAAGGTCCCCACAAAGGCCGGTGCCGCCGGCTGCATCAGCAGGATCATCAGGACCCCGAACCCCAGGGCGGTCTTCAGGGCCGTTTCCAGGATGGCCCGGGCCCGCTCCGGCTGATGGGCCCCGATGTTCTGGGCACCCAGGGCGGATACGGTGCTCAAAAGAGAGGAGGGCACAAGGAAGATGAAACTGATGATCTTTTCCACGATGCCCACCGCCGCCGCGTCGGTAATTCCCCGCTCATTGGCGATGACGGTGATCACCAGGAAGGCCACCTGGATGAATCCATCCTGGAGAGCGATGGGCACCCCGATCCGCAGCAGCTTCCGGATCACTTCCCAGCGGGGTCTCAGTTGTTCCCTGGCCAGCGTGATCCCCAGCCGGTACCGGCGGATCATAAA
>ONWB01000176.1 GCA_900321445.1 uncultured Prevotellaceae bacterium
TGAACTTCTAAAAAAATGCGTCAAAGGTCCACACCAACGTCGTATGAAATCGGAAGTATGTTTAACCGCGGCAAAGATATTAGAGGACAGTAAAATACTGCACCTTAGGTTTGCCGATTTTGAAGAACTCTACTGCATGGTTAAAAACCTTTTAAATGGTGTTAACGGCATTGGAGATTTAACTGTCTATGATGTGTCCAAACGTATTGGTCATATTATAGAACATCCTGTATATCCTGAGCAATATGTGTATTCTTCTCGGGGAGCTGCTATTGGGGCAAGCGGGCTACTTGGTAGAAAAATAGCTTTCCGAGAACCAACATCTGTGTACGCACCATACTTTAATGTCCCAAGCATTTTTATTGAGGATATCCTTTGCATTTTTAAGGACTATTTTGCCCTTGGTGGCATAAATTCGCAAAAAACTCTGCATAGTCTTATAAAAAAGCTATCACCCTGTTGTAGTAGTGGGAGTGGCTTGTCTTGCTATAATGTTCTAAAAAAGCAGAAATTCATCCTTGATACTGATGAAGATTGACTTTTATATGGTAGTACTATTCTTCAGATAGTGGATTGCAATTGAAGAGGATAATGATAATAAGTTCCGCCGCGGCAAATGTGTCGCGGCGGAATTGGTTATGCAAAAAAATGTCAACAAAAGTTCGAAAGCAGTGGGACATGAGTGCAATAGAATCACTGAGACGCCAGTTCGTGTTCAGTTGCACGATTCATGCGCGAAAAGCGCAAAGGCCTAAGTATCAAAACAAAACGACCGTCTGTTTTCAAACTACGGGTTTGTGTGCATCATTTGATGCGCATCAAATGTGAAAAGTGAGTGCTTAAGTTGGGTAAAGTCAAGCACTCACTTTACTAAACTCAGTGCTTAACTTTGATAAACTGGGTGCTTGACTTTGTCCAAAGTGCCTTTTGGCACTGGGAAAATGTTCTCAAAACACAGGGAAAAAGCCTGCGACCCTTCTATTTCGGGTTTCGGCATTGTCAACAGTTTTCTTCCGCATCTTTCCAAGGTCTGCCTCTCGCGTGTGCGCGCACCTTTATAAAGAAGTGTGACATCTTTTCTTGAAAGTTTTTATGCGTTTTATGAAAAAAGTTGAGCGTGGATTTTTGGATACCAAACAAGAGTTGTACTTTTGCACCACTTTTCTGACGTAGCAGCGGCTACAGTCTGTAAAAAAAGGGTCTTGGACCTGATCAATCCAAGCCTTACGGGAATTCCCGCCGAGCAATAAAAGCTCCGTATAACAGAAGTGATCATTTGGGTGTCGAGCCTTTGAGCCAACCAGTTGTTTTGCGACACCGCGTTCCCCAAAATAGACATATTTACTGTAGAACTTCTACGGAAGAATTGTAGGCTGACGTAAGCAGGGAAACTCCCTGTAACGGAAGCCGGGAACGAACAGAACCAGCGAGTCAGCGTCTTCCTCTGAATAATTAAAACATTAAGGCTATGAATGTTTTATCATTCAATGTTATCCCACGCAAAAGTCCGAGGGATAAGAGCGTAAAGTACTACGCTCAGCCAATAACGGCTGGAAAAATTACGACTGAAGACCTGGCAAAGGAAATCGCTGGTCGCTGTTCATTAACCTATGGAGACATGCTCAACGTGTTCCGCAACCTGGCTGAGGTTATACCAAAGTATCTCTCGGCAGGTTTCCACATCAATATCAAGGACCTGGGTATCCTTTTCCTCTCACTCTCTTCAAAAGGAACGGAGACAAAGGACAAGTTCACGGCGGACAACATTCGCAGGGTAGGTTTCCATATCTATTTCTCCAGCAGCTTCAAGAACAATGTTCTTCAGGAGCTACGATTTGAGAAGCAGAAGGAGAAGAACACAGATCCTGGCGATTAGTTCCCAGCCGAATAAATGATTTCCCCCGCAAGGACGCATGAGCCTTGCGGGGGATTTTGATGTGTGGTTTTCTCACCTCGCTGTCGTACCCCAAACACCTCGGATTTTTGTCCTTGGGCTTGAGGTGTACTGCGAGGCTCATGATTATTACCGCTTGGAGCGGTAATAATTCATTAGGCAGCCGTCTGCGAGGATCTGACGCTCGTCGGAGGTGAGGTTTTGGAAATAGAGGTGGATGTCGTGGACACCGTCCTTGGCGATGACCTTGGCGTCGGCCTCTTCCTTGCCAGCAAGGATGGCGTCGCGCAGACCTGGTACGAATACGTAGTCGCCTGCTTCGTAGGGGAAGGGAGTGCCTTCGGCTATTGTGAAGGGCACAATACCCCAGTTGATACAGTTGGAACGATAGCGCTTTGTAGCGTACTCGTAGCAAATGTTGGCATCGCCGCCGAGCACCTTCTGGCAGGATGCGGCCTGCTCACGTGCGGAGCCGTCGCCAGGACGATTTGCGAATACGCAGGAGCCGAAACTCGTGTTTTCTGGTTTGGCACCAACCTTGGCAAGAGCGTCGATGACGTGCTGAGGGCATTTGCCATCGCGACGCTCGAGATCTTCCTTCTGGATGCGCTTGGAGATACCTACGTACTCTGGCACACGTCGCGAGAGGGCAAATTCGGAGAGTTTAAGCGGGTTGGAGCGATAGCTGCTGGTTTCGCCAGAGGGTATGAGCTCGTCCGTAGTGGTGACGGGGTCGCGAATGACGGCAGCAAGTTCCACGAGCATGTTGTCCTGCATGGGATACATAGTAGGCCAGTCCTTGATATTGGGGCCATAGCGCAGGGGCTCTTCAGGATTGGCGTGGCCAAAGCCGTTGAAGACGCGGCGCTCATAAATCTTCTTGTCGAAGTCGTAGGGCTTGTGGTCGTTGGTAAATTCCACGTCTGTAGCTGCTGTGATAACACCACCGTTGGCTGCTGTTGCGGCAATGCTGCGAGCATCCATCAGTGCCACGAGCGAAAGCTGCCCCTGACCAGGCTTAGAACCTTCGCGGTTGGGGAAGTTGCGCGTGGTGTGGCGAATGGAGAGGCCATTGTTGGAAGGTACGTCGCCAGCGCCGAAGCAGGGACCGCAGAAGGCAGGCTTTATGATGACACCAGCCTCGATGAGCTCCTCGGCAATCTTGTTGCGCGTGACACTCATATATACGGGAACGCTCTGCGGATATGCCGAGATTGTGAAGTAGTCGTTGCCAACGCTTTGTCCTTTAAGTATGGCTGCAGCTGCGCTGAGATTGTCGTATGTGCCGCCAGAGCAGCCTGCGATGATGCCCTGGTCTGCATAAACCTTGCCATCGCGCACCTTGTCGGTGAGATGTACGTCCACCTTGTCGCCGAAGCGCTTCTTTGCGTCCTCTTCAACCTTACGGAGAATCTCCTCGGGGTTAGCCTGGAGTTCGTGGATGGTATAGGCGTTTGAGGGATGGAAGGGAAGGGCTATCATGCTTTCCTGCTCGGAGAGGTCAACGCGTATCATAGCATCGTAGTATGCCACCTTGCCGGGACGCAGTTCGCGATAGTCCTCAGGACGTGCATGGAGCTCGTAATGATGACGCACTTCATCGTCTGTAATCCAGATAGAGGAAAGGCACGTCGTCTCCGTTGTCATGATGTCGATGCCGTTGCGGAAGTCGATGGGGAGATGCTTCACGCCAGGACCTGCAAATTCAAGCACCTTATTCTTCACGAAGCCGCTGTCAAACGTGGCCTTCACGAGGGAAAGTGCAACGTCGTGGGGACCGATACCCTTGCGCGGTTCGCCTTCGAGCCATACGAGCACCACTTCGGGAGCATTGATGTCCCAGGTGTTCTTCAGCAACTGCTTGACGAGCTCGCCACCGCCTTCGCCAACACCCATACAACCAAGAGAGCCGTAGCGTGTGTGGCTGTCGGAACCCAAT
>ONWB01000193.1 GCA_900321445.1 uncultured Prevotellaceae bacterium
AAAGATGTAGGTGAAGCGAACAACTTTCACTAAAAAGGCGTATATTTGCAGTTATTATACTAATTGACAGCAATTATGACGGAGATTCACAAAAAATACACTGATTTCATCAGCGTGATGGTAGTTCTTGTCGTATTGATTCCCACGCTGGGACTGCTATGGTCCCAGGGTGGGAACATTTTAGTCCCAGCGTGGGACTGTTTTATTCCCTTAGTGGGAGTGATCTTCGCTGCCGAGGTTCGTTCCGTGTGAGATAATGGCAGGTTATCGATCAGTAAGGCACGAGTATTGAAAAATAATCGGCAATTATTGCGAGACCTACCGTTCATTTCTGAAAAAACGCCTGTATAAAGGGGTCCTGAGCGATTTTCCCGCTTTCAAGACCTAACTAAGACCTACCATAGAGGTACCATAGACCTAACATGAGACCTAACCATGCGAACCTATCGCTCTGGGTCTGAGACGATTTCATTTAACATTTGCAGAAAAGCGTGCAAATTTAACAGGGAAAACTTGCAAAACGCGATTTTATTTTGTATCTTTGCATCTGGAAATACAACGCTGTGAAAAGCGCATCGTCCATCAAGGAGATAGCATCAAGGACTAAGTTTAACATCAAAAATAATTTTCTCTATGAGTAAGAAAAATCTTATCAATGGGGGAGCTGTGAATGCTGCCCTCGAGACAACGCTCGCTGTCGAGCAGTTTCTCAACGAAAACTACTGCTTCCGCCGCAATGTGCTGAACGGAAAGGTGGAGTTTGCCACGAAGCAGCCCTGCCAGGACGGTGAGACTGCTGGGGACGAGGCGCCAAACGACTGGCGCCCGCTGACCCAGGAGGCTCTCAACAGCATCATCCGCAGGGCCAAGAAGGAGGAGGTGTGCGAGAAAGGGAGTCCGAAGACGGAAATCCTGGAGTTCGTACACTCTGAAGATGTACCCGTACATAATCCTATCGGCGACTACCTGAAGGGCCTGCCCCGCTGGGACGGACAGAACTACATCGGCCAGCTCTTCAGCCGCCTGCCTGGCATCACCTCCGAGCAGCAGGGCTATCTCGCCACCTGGCTGCGTTCGGCTGTGGCCCACTGGCTGCAGATGGATACGCTTCACGGCAATGAGTGCGTGCCGACGCTGATTGGCGCTCAGGGATGCGGCAAGACCACCTTCTTCCATCGCCTGCTGCCAACGGCGCTACGCGAGTATTATCTGGACCACCTGAACCTCTCGAACAAGTTCGACAAGGAGATGGCGCTGACGAACAATCTGCTGGTGAACCTCGATGAGCTCGATGCCATCCGCCCCAGTCAGCATGCGGCACTCAAGCAGACGCTCTCAAAGAGCAAGGTGAACGGGCGTCCCATCTATGGTGCCTCTCAGGAAGACCGTCCCCGCTTTGCCTCGTTCGTGGCTACTACCAACAATCCGCACCCGCTGACAGACGCAACGGGCAGCCGCCGATACATCTGCCTGACGATTCCCGATGGGCAGTATATCGACAACTCAGGCGAGATCTGCTATGAGCAGCTCTATGCGCAGGTGGTCTATGAGCTGAGGGTGGCCAAGACGCCCTATTGGTTCTCAAACGACGAGGTGGCACGTATCCAGCAGCTGAACCAGAACTATCTGGAGCAGAAAGACATCGCAGAGATGGTGGAAGTGTGCTTTCGTAAACCCAAGGAGGGTGAAGCCGCCAAACTGATGAACTCGAAGATGCTGCTGGATCATATCCAGAAGGCCTATCCTTCTGTTGAGATCAGTCACGGCAATAAGGTACGCGTGGGAAATGCAATGACTGCACTCGGCTACGACTCCGCAGTCCGCAGCAATGTGCCTTTCTACAAGGTCATTCCCCTGCAGGCTGCTTAGACATCCGAAAGGTAGGTCTGATGGTAGGTCTATGGTACCTCTATGGTAGGTCTTTGTTAGGTGTGAAACATCTGTTTTGAGAACATAACAAATTGGGAATAAAGCAATTACAAATTCATAACGTTAGGTCTTATGGAAAAGAAACTTGAAATGAAAAATATTCCTTGGGGATATGAACTTTGTTTTAACGACAACTGTCAGCAGCGCGAGAAGTGCCTGCGCTATCTGGCCCGCCAGGTGCAGACAAAGGAACGGCTTGGCGGTCCTGCCGTCTATCCGGCGGCCTGGGAGAGCGGAGAGTGTAAGCGTTTCAGCGAGAACAAGCTGGTGCAGAAGGCCTGGGGCTTCAAAAACATCTACAAGAACGTGCCCCACTACCAGCGGGCAGAGGCACGTCAGTGCGTGAAGAACTACTTCAGCAATGGCAACGGCCCTTACTACCGCTACCATCACGGCGAGAACAAGCTCACGCCCGGTCAGCAGCAGGATATCCTGCAGATCCTGGCGAAGTTCGGCCCCACCGATGACCTCGCCTTTGAGCACTACGAGACGGACTTCAATTTTGCGTAAACCTTGATGAGCAGGGGGCGCAATGAGTATTGAGATATTTGGTAAAACCGAGGCAAACGCTTAATATATCCTAAATTTCGCAAGTTTGTGGCTCACGGACTTGCGAAATTCGCATTTTACGCTAATCTTTGCATCGTCAATCAGTCATGATTGGCTATCCGGGCAGAATCCCGCGTGGGAGCAAGACCATATCGACACTACTCCATTTCTAAAGAGTTGCTTTGGCAACTCTTTTATTTATTATAACGTTTATGGAATGTATATAAACTTGAGCATTTCGTAGAGCAAGGCTTATCTCGCTTGGCATGGAATAATTCCGATGGCAGCTTTAGAAATGTCGTATCTTTGCAATGTGATTCAGCGGAATGTCACCCTTGATTGAAAGGAATGCCATCTACGACTTGTCCGGACGTCATCTACGACCCGAAGCGATAATCCCTTACCCGGGATGGAGATTATCAGCACGCGGCGTAACGACCATCGGAACGACCCGAAGGGGATATCGGCACGACCCGAAGGTTAGGAACACCCCCTGAACGCAAAGCCTATGTTTAACATTTTAAAGTTTTTAGATTTATGAGTCAGAAATTCACAAAGTTACAGAACAACAACAAGAAGAGCACGGCCTATGGCAAGTGGTTCGCCACAGCGGTCTATGACCAGCGTTTCGTG
>ONWB01000179.1 GCA_900321445.1 uncultured Prevotellaceae bacterium
CTCTCCGGCGGCGAAAACCAGCGCATCAAATTAGCCTCTTACCTCAGTCAAGAGAAGTCAGACCCCTCCTTTTTCTTCTGATACGGCCCCCACAGAGGACTACACTTCCACGACATCAACAGACTCCTGAAGTCGCTACAGTCGCTAATCGAACGAGGCCATAGCCTCATCATCATAGAACACAACCTTGAGGTCATAAAATGCGCTGACCACGTCATAGACCTCGGCCCCGAAGGTGGACGCGGCGGCGGCAACATCGTAGCCGTAGGAACGCCTGAGGAGATAGCACAGCAGGACAAGGGCTACACAGCAAGCTTCCTGCGCAAGAAACTGGCAGAAACGACTGCCCACGAACAAGAAAAATGAAGATAATACATACATCCGACTGGCACCTCGGAAACTCCTTCCACGGTCATAGCCGCGAAGCCGAACATGCTCACTTTCTGGGCTGGCTGACAGAGATGCTCACGCAGCAGCAGCCCGACGCCCTGATAATCTCTGGCGACATCTTCGACTCGGCAAACCCCTCTGCCGCTGCCGAGAATATGTTCTACGAATTCCTGGCACGCGCTGGCGAGGTAGTAAAGGGCATACAAGTCGTCGTCATAGCAGGCAACCACGACTCGGGTGGTAGGCTGGAGGCTCCTGCCGGGCTTTTGAAGATGCACAACGTATATGTACGAGGCATACTGAAAACCACTCCCGACGGCGAGCCCGACTACGAGCACCACATCCTCCCGTTGAGCAGCCGCACAGGCAGCGAGGCCGAAGTGGCAGTATTCGCAATGCCTTTCCTGCGCCCCACCGACTACCCTGCGCACCTTTCTCAGGAGGAAGGTCTCAGGAATGTATTCCAAGGAATGCACAAAAGTCTCAAGAAGAGCGACTTCCGAGGACTCCCCATAGTAGTATGCGCCCACTTCTACGCCTCTGGAGCCGACATCTGCGCCGAGGAACACAGCGAGCGCCTCGTCGTGGGCGGACAGGACCGCGCCGACGTCAATGTTGCAGGCAAGGACGTCAGCTATATCGCCCTCGGACATATCCACAAGGCGCAGCAGATATCGCAGAACGCGTGGTATTCGGGAAGTGCACTGCCAATGTCGTTCAGCGAAAAGGCTTACTCCCACGGTGTCCTGCTTGTCAGCATAGGCGAAGGCGGCGAGGACGTTGCCGTAGAGCGCCTTGCATACAAACCCCTGCGCCGCCTCATCAGCATCCCCTCCAAGGGTGCCGCACTCGCATCGGAGGTGATGGAGGAGATAGAGCGCATCCCCGAGCGCAAGAAAGGCGACGAAGGACTATCGTGGCCGTATCTCGAAATACGCGTCCGCGAAACGCAACCCGAGCCCTCGCTGCTGTCGGAGGTGACGGCAGCCCTGAACAACCGCGGCGTATATTTCTGCCGTATGCTGCGCGAGACATCTGCAAGCTCCAAGAGGGATGAGAAGGAGAGCATCGACACCCTGCAGACGCAGACTCCGCTGGATATGGCGAAGAAGATTTTCCAAGGGCGCTATGGCGAACCTATGCCACAAGAACTAATCGACAAATTCAACATCGCCGCAGGACTTGCCGAAGCTGAAGAAAAGGAACAATGAAGATAGAAAAAATCACACTCTGCAATATAACGTCCTTCGAGGGCGAGCACGTCATCGACTTCAACGCCGAGCCGCTGCAGTCGGCAAGCCTATATGCCGTCACGGGAGACACGGGGGCTGGCAAGTCCACGCTTCTCGACGCCATCTGTCTGGCTCTCTACGACAGTGCCCCACGTCTCGACGACATCGAGCGCACGTCAAAGGACGAGCTGAATGCCGACGGCGAGGACAAGAGCTCCATACAAGCCAACGACACGCGCAACGTCATACGCCACGGCCAGAAGCACGCCTACTGCCGTGTGGTATTCTCCATGCCCGACGGCGCAAGCTACGAGGCTGAGTGGAGCTGCCGCATGAAGAAGACGGGGCGTCTGGACGCCGTCAGCAGGAAGCTGGTGCAACTTTCGCCGCACAAGAAGACGATAGCACAGGGCACCTCGCGAGCCGTGCAGCCCGTCATCGACGAGACGACAGGCCTCGACTACATGCAGTTCTCGCGCACAGTGATGCTGGCGCAGGGCAGCTTCGCAACATTCCTGCAAGCACGAAGGGGGGAGAAGTCGGCGCTGCTCGAAAAACTCACGGGAACAGAGATTTACGGCCGGATTTCCGAGAAGATTTACCAGCAGACGACAGACGCAGAAATGCAACTCCGCGAGATTGAGAGCCTGCGGCAGGGCATACTCGCAGGATGTATGGAGGAAGCGGAGCTGAAAGAGGTCGAAACAGACCTACACCAGAAGGAGTCGCAGCACGCACACCTACAAGAGCGCATAGAAACGCTGAAGACGCAGCTGCAATGGCTTGCAGACTACGAGAAGATGCTGGCGCATACGGATGCACTCGAGAAGAAGTGCCAGGAGGCCAACAAGACGCTGCTCGACATGGACGACATGCGCCGACAGCTGGAGATTTACGACCACATACTGCCCGCACAGCCCATTTGCCAACAGGTGGAGTTCCTGAAGCGCAACCAAAAGGAATTGCTACAGAAGGAACAGGAGACAACGGCGCAGCTGAAAGTCCAAAACCAGAAATGCGAAGAAGCGCATAAGGAGCGAATGCATTTAGGGGAACTCTGCGCACTGGCACAAAGAAACCTGGACGTGAAGAGCTCCGACCTGCGACACGGACACACCCTCACCGGCGAGCTCAAGATGGCAGAGAAGCAGATTGCTACCCTGCAACAACAAAAACAACAGGGCGACGCAAACCTCGAGGAGGTGCGAAAGTACATCGCCGAGAAGCGCCAGGAAATCGCCGAAGCTGAGAAGCAGCAGAAGGAACTGCTGCTCCACCACCAGCACCTGGCGCCGCACCACGTCATGTTCGAGAAGATTGAACTCGTGCGCGACAAACTGACATCGCTACTCGCCGAATCGCAGCGGGAGAAGGCGGCAAACGCCGAGATTGCAGCGCTCCAGAAGAAGCAGGAGGAAACGGCATCCATGCTGCGCAGCGCCGAAGAGAAGCAACAAGCCGCAGAGGTGCAGCTCAACGCCCTACGCGGAGACCTCGCCATGCTGCGGAAAGTAAACGAAAACCTCAACGGCGAGGAACTGGAGCAGGAAGTCCACCAACTGCAGCAGCGTCTCGTCACCCTCAGCCAGGCTTCGTCATTGTGGAAGCGCATCGTTGCTGGATACGAGCAGACGGAAGCCCTCGACGACAGTGTGCGACGAAACACCGCCGACGTCGCCAGACGGCAAAAGGAACTGGAACGCGAGCGCATGGAGCTCGACCACCTCTTCGGACGCTACGAGAACATCCGCGAGGCATACACGCTGAGCAACAGCCACAACATCGTGAGCCTACGCAAGAAACTCAAGGAGGGCACGCCATGCCCCGTGTGCGGAGCCGCACACCACCCCTACCACACCGAGACGGAACGCGAACTCGGCGAAATCATAGGAAACCTCGAAAAAGACTGGGAGGAGATACAAGCCCTCTATCGCAACAAGCAGCAGCGCGTGGAGGAGCTCGCCAACACCCTCGCCAACATGTCGGGAACACTGCACGCCGAGCGCGAGAGCCTGAAGAAAGCCCT
>ONWB01000180.1 GCA_900321445.1 uncultured Prevotellaceae bacterium
CTCTTCGGCGTAGTCGGAAGCCAGAGCGTGCTCGACACATACCTGTCTCCACTTTCCTATACTGGCATCTCCCATGGAACATTCCACCGCTCCGAACGTCCTGCACACTTTGGCGAAGGGCGTTGGAGCGTGCTTTTCCAAACGGCGGCGAACTTCTCATATACAAACTCGCCAACTGACGACGGCCACTTCTTCGACGGACAGGGCACCATCGGCGCAGGCTTGGCGCGAGTGTGGAACCCCTCAGAGCGTTGGCGCCTCACGGCGGGAGCACTCGTACAGGGCACGGGCGGCTTCACCTATTCCACGCGAAATGGCAACAATCCTGCGCAGGGGCGCTTGGCTGCGGAACTTGCGCCCACAGCATCGTGCGAGTACAGCTTCTCCGTTGGGCGCATGCCCATGAAGGCGCGTGCGCAGTTGGACGTTCCGCTCTGCGGCTTGATGTTCACGCCGCGCTACGGACAGTCGTACTACGAACTATTCTCCCTCGGCCACTACGACCGCAACATTGTTTTCTCCCATCCGTTCAATGCTCCTACAGCGCGCCTGCTGACAACGCTCGACTTCCGCCTGCGCCACACATGGCTCACCATAGGCTACGAGGCCGACATACGCCAGAGCGACGTGGCTGGGCTGAAGCGCCACAGTTGGCGCCATAGCCTCGTCATAGGATTCGTCAGGAGGGTGAAGAGGATTAAGGATTGATAATAAACTCTGATAATGAAAGGCATCGTGCGTACCATTCTACTCTTGGTGAGCTCTGTCCTTATGTTTGCTTCGTGCGTTACAGAGGACTATCCCTCCGACACGCCTTCTGGGAACTTCGAAGCCCTGTGGCGCGCTGTGGACGAGCACTACTGCTTCTTTGCCGAGAAGCAGGCGCAGTATGGTTTGGACTGGGACGAAGTGCACGAACGCTATAGCAAGGCAATATCCCCAGGCATGTCCGACGAGGCTTTGTTCCAGGTGTGCGGAAAGATGCTGGCGGAACTGCGCGACGGACACGTGAACCTGTATGCTGCCCACGACATGGCTCGCTATTCTGATTGGTACGATGCTTATCCAACGAACTATGCCGACACTTTGCTGCGCGTGTATCTTGGACGCTCTGGCGAGTATCGCTTTACAGGTGGCATGCGGTATCGTGTGCTGCGCGACAACATAGGCTACATTCGTTGTGCTTCTTTTGAAAACGAACTTGGCAACGGCAATCTCAGCGAGATTATTTACAACCTTGGGCTGTGTAGCGGCCTCATTGTGGATATACGTGGTAATGGCGGCGGTATGCTCACCTCGGCACAAAAGCTTGCAAGTTTGTTCCTTAACGAACCTGCCGACGTTGGATACATGTGCCACAAGACAGGCCCTGCCCACGATGCTTTCTCGGCTCCAGAGGCCATACATCTTAATCCCTTCCCAGGACTCCGCTGGCAGAAACCCGTCGTTATACTCACGAACAGGGGAAGCTACAGCGCAGCAAATTCTTTCGTTATGTACCTGAAGGGGCGACCGAACGTGACAATCATGGGCGACCGCACGGGTGGTGGCGGAGGTCTGCCATTGTCGTTCGAGCTTCCTGGCGGATGGTCGTTGCGCATGAGTGCATGCCCAATGTACGATTCCGCGATGAAGTGTACGGAGGAGGGCATCGATCCAGACATCAGCGTTATGCTCAGTAGCGAGGACTACCAGCGCTCGCGCGATACCCTGATAGAAAGTGCAATAGATTTTCTGAAAAAATAGGGTAGGGCGCTCATTATATTCTTTATGTGCGTGTGCGCACGCGTGAACGCCGTTTCCTTTTATAAAAATTTATAAAAAATAATGCGCTAAACCTTTGCCAGTCAGGAAAAAGGTTGTATCTTTGCAGCCGCTAAAAGTAGGAAACGTAAGATAACTGCTTTATTATTAGCGGTTTTGTGCCGCAAGTTGCCCTACGGCAACCGTGTGCCCCAGCGAACTGCTCGCGACAGTAAGTCGGGCTACGCACAGAAAAATAATTTTAATAACAAACAAATAAAACTGAAATGCCAGGATTATTAGGAAAGAAGATCGGTATGACTTCTGTGTTCGGTGCTGACGGCAAAAATGTGCCCTGTACCGTAATCGAAGTGGGTCCTTGCGTGGTAACTCAGATTAAAAGTGTGGAGAAGGACGGCTATGCTGCCGTTCAGGTAGGCTTCCAAGACGCGAAAGAGAAGAATACTACAGCTCCCATGAAGGGCCATTTTAAGAAGGCCGGCGTTACCCCAAAGCGCCACTTGGCAGAATTTACCGGATTCGAAAAGGAATTAAACCTCGGAGATACGCTCACGGTTGCTGACGTCTTCGAGGGTGTAGAGTATGTGGACGTTGCCGGAACCTCCAAAGGTAAGGGCTTCCAAGGTGTTGTGAAACGTCATGGTTTCGGCGGTGTAGGTCAGGCTACACACGGTCAGGACGACCGTCTGCGCAAGCCCGGTTCAATCGGTGCTTGTTCGTACCCCGCAAAGGTGTTCAAGGGCCTCCGTATGGGTGGCCACATGGGCAACGAGCGTGTGACGAACCAGAACCTCCGTGTCCTTAAGGTTATTCCCGAGCACAACCTCCTGCTTATCAAGGGGTCGGTGCCTGGAAGCAAAAACTCAATCGTAATTATTGAAAAGTGATGGAATTAAGCGTATTCAACATAAAAGGTGAGGATACAGGCCGCAAGGTGGTCCTCAGTGACGAGGTCTTTGGCATCGAGCCCAATGACCATGCAATCTATTTGGACGTTAAGCGCTTTCTTGCCTCACAGCGTCAAGGTACGGCAAAGTCCAAGGAGCGCAGCGAGCTGAGCGGTTCTACCCGCAAGCTTGGTCGCCAGAAGGGCGGCGGCGGTGCACGTCGTGGTGACATCAACTCACCCGTGCTCGTCGGCGGTGCTCGCGTGTTTGGTCCCAAGCCCCGCGACTATTCGTTCAAACTGAATAAGAAGGTGAAGGCACTTGCTCGTCGCAGCGCTCTGGCTTACAAGGCTCAGGAAGGTGCAATCATCGTTGTGGAAGACTTTACGTTCGAGGCTCCTAAGACAAAGAGCTTCATAGAAGTGCTGAACGGCCTGAAGGTGGCTGACAAAAAGCCTCTCTTCATCATGCCTGCAGCCGACGAGAACGTATATCGTTCCGCACGCAACCTGCCTCGCACGAAGGTAGCTCTCGCAGAAAACGTTCACACATACGGCCTCGTTGATGCTGGTGTGCTCGTGTTCACGGAAGGCGGACTGAAAGTGGTTGAGGACATTCTAACAAAGTAATTGAAATCCACCCAGAATATTATGGCATACATTATCAAACCACTCGTCACTGAGAAGATGACGAACATAACGGAGAAGCAGAACAAGTTCGGCTTCGTCGTTCGCCCGGAAGCCAACAAGCTGCAGATTAAGGCTGAGGTGGAAGCGCGCTACAACGTCAGCGTCGTTAGCGTCAACACAATGAAGTATGCAGGCAAGAACAAGAGCCGCTACACGCGTGCCGGCCTGCTGAAAGGACGCACGAATGCTTTCAAAAAGGCAATTGTTACCCTCAAGGAGGGCGAAACAATCGATTTCTATAGCAATATCTAAATAATAAGATGGCAGTACGTAAATTTAAGCCCACAACACC
>ONWB01000046.1 GCA_900321445.1 uncultured Prevotellaceae bacterium
CGTCGTCACACCTTCAGGAATGCTGATGCTTTCGAGAGCCGAGCAGCCGTAGAAAGCCCTTTCGCCTAATGACGTGAGGCTTGCTGGCAGCGTGATGCTTGCGAGGGCTGAACAGCCATTGAAGGCACTGTATCCGATGGTTTGTATGTTTGTGCCGAGCGTTACTGACGTGAGCTTTGTCTTTCCGCTGAGAAAGCTATTAAGTATCGTCGTTGCGTTGTTGCCGAATGTTACGCTCTCGAGGTTTGCCGACGTGGCTATGTACGTGTTTGTATTCGTGAAGTCGGAGTTTATGGTGAGTCGCTTCACGGCTGAGCAATAGTGGAATGCGTAGTCGCCGATGGATGTCAGCCCCCAGTGCCGTACAGCTTCCGAAGGCTTCCCCTCCAATTGTTGTCAGTGCTGCGGGAGCCACGAACGACATGAGTCCTGTGTTGTAGAACGCGTCGGCCTTTATCGACGTTATGCCGTCGTGCAGCGTTGCGCTCGTCAGGCTGGTGCAGCCTGAGAACACATTTGGCTGTATCGTCGTCACACCTTCAGGAATGCTGATGCTTTCGAGAGCCGAGCAGCCGTAGAAAGCCCTTTCGCCTAATGACGTGAGGCTTGCTGGCAGCGTCACGCTCGTGGCAGCATTAAAGGCGTTGTATCCCACGGCAGTCACTGTGTGCAGGCGTTCGTCGGCACCTGTTATCTGCGATGGTATGACGATGTGCTTTGCCTTCTCGGCATCTGCGCTGTATGAAACGATGCTGGTGACGGAAGCCACGCCGTTCTCGGCATTTTCGTAGGAGAAGCGCAGCGTGTTGCCGTTTGCGTCCGCGACATCAATGTTGTCTGCGGCTGCAGGCAGCGCAAGGAGCATAGCGAGAAGCGTCAGGAAGAGGCTTCGCATGGCTCTCATTCTGAGAAACTCGTAGTTTTTCATATCTGTATGTTTTTGTTTGCTGATTGTGGGGGATTGTCGTAAACTTATGAGAGGGTGGGGGGTATTAGCGCAGTAGCACTACTATTCCCACTCCTCATTTTCGTCCCACTCGAACTGGCGTGTGTCGAGAGGCGGGTTGCCGTGTCCGCTGGCATTGCCGCCTTCGTCCTTAGGCAACGAAAGCATAAGCGGGCAGCTTTCTGCGAGTTGCAAGATGCCTGTGGTGGGTTTCCTGTATTTCTTCATGCTACACGTAGTTTTTGGTATATATTACGAGGCAAAGATACGTGTTCCCCTGAAAAAGGCAAGGGAAAAAACAGAGTTTTTTAGCAGCGGCAATTTTTAAGAAGGGGGGGATTGTTGGGAAAGTTCTTTGAACAAGCCTCGCGTCATACTTTTCTGACATTCCGAGCAAAGCTGTTGCAAAGCACTCAGCAGGTGGTCGCCCGATGGTCTTTTCCCTGTATCGTCTCAGCCTTATGAAACGAGAAAGTGTCCAAGTAACCAAGTAACTTGTGGACAGGAATAAATTTGAAATGCAGAAATAGACATATTCTATTATATATATTTAATATAATATATTTAAAAATTATTGTGATACTTCCTCCTGTACAGTATTCCCGTCCATGTTCGAAAACGTTCCTGTCCACAAGTAACTTGGTAACTTCGCAACTAAGCGCGCCCCATTCCGTGCAAGTCCGAAAACGTTCCTGTCTATATGTAACTAGTAACTTCGCAACTAAGTCCACACAATCGCGAGTGCCCAGAAATCCGTCGAAACCGCAAAAACTTTCGTCGAAATGCCTTCTTTTTCCACCCGCGGCGCAGGAAATAAATCCCCGAAAATGCAGAAAAGTAGTTTGGAAATTTTACCTATTGTCCGCGAAGCATTACCTTTGCGCCCAAAAATAAAGGGCAAGACAAGAAATCGATGTCACTAACGCAAATAGTAAAACCATATTTCAACTCCCGCCTGCGCGCCATCGACTGCTATGCTACGAAAGCCGAGGCTGTGCAGCGCAAGGTCCTCTCGCACATCCTGCGCAAGGCTGCCCGCACGCACTACCTTGCCTCCTGTGGGCTTGGGGAGGGTGCCACATACGAGCAGTTCGCTGCGCGTGTGCCGCTGAACGACTACGAGACGCTGAAGGCCGACATAGACCGCATGCGGCATGGCGAGGCCGATGTGCTCTGGCGAGGCCGCGTGAAGTGGTACGCGAAGTCCAGCGGCACAACCAACGACAAGAGCAAGTTCATACCCGTCAGTGCGGAGAACCTTCAGGACACCCACTACATGGGCGGTCGCGACGCCATAGCCCTCTACCTGAGAAACACCCCGAAGAGCCGCCTCATGGACGGACGCGCGCTAATACTCGGCGGTAGCCATCAGGCAAACTACAACCTCAGGCACAGCCTCGTGGGCGACCTCAGCGCGATACTCATCGAGAACATAAACCCCCTCGTCAACCTGCTGCGCGTGCCCTCGAAACAGACAGCCCTGCTTGCCGACTTTGAGGAGAAGCGCGACCGCATAGCGCGCGAAGCCATAGGCAAGAACGTGACGAACATCAGCGGCGTACCCAGCTGGATGATGAGCGTGCTGAAGCGCGTGCTGGAAATCTCCGGCAAGGCGAACATCAGCGAGGTGTGGCCCGACTTGGAGGTGTTCTTCCACGGAGGCATAGCCTTCACGCCGTATCGCGAACTGTATCGCGAGATGATACCCTCCGAGCGCATGCACTACATGGAGACGTACAACGCCAGCGAGGGCTTCTTCGGCCTGCAGGACGACCCTGCGGACACAGCGATGCTGCTGATGCTGGACTATGGCGTGTTCTACGAGTTCATACCCCTCGAGGACGTTGGCAAGGCCGACCCGCGCCTGCTGCCCATCTGGGACGTGGAGACGGGCAGGAACTACGCTATGGTCATCACCACCACGAGCGGACTCTGGCGCTATCAGATAGGCGACACGGTGAGGTTCACCTCGCGCAACCCCTACAAGTTCGTCATCACAGGGCGCACGAAGAGTTTCATCAACGCCTTTGGCGAGGAGCTCATCGTCGATAATGCCGAAAAAGGGCTCCAAGAGGCCTGCGTGAAGACAGGTGCCGTGGTGCGCGACTATACGGCAGCACCCGTATTCATGGACGAGAGCGGAAAGTGCCGCCACCAGTGGGTCGTGGAGTTTGCCGAGAAGCCGCAGGACGTTGCAGCCTTCGCAAGCATCCTCGACGCTGCCCTGCAACGCATAAACTCCGACTACGAGGCAAAGCGCTACAAGGACATCACCCTGCAGCCACTCGAACTCGTCGTTGCACGCGAGGGACTCTTCGAGGCGTGGCTGAAGAGCCGTGGAAAACTCGGCGGACAGCACAAGGTGCCGCGGCTCGCCAACAACCGCGATATCATCGAGCAAGTGTTGGAAATGAATGAGCATTGACCATTGACCATTAGCTCGCCTTGTTTTTCGTGCCCCAGCCACTTCGGAACTTCGTCCCTCAAGGCCGACGTGCACTACAAGGCTCACTGAAGGTCTCATTGACCATTGAGGATTGAGCATTGAACATTTAGGTAACTCAAAATTGTCAGATAGTAAATTGTCAAATAGTCAGATAAAATGGCCACCATGAGAGGACATACGTTTCTGGGCGCGTCGCTACTGCTGACGCTGCTATGCCTGTTGTCCTGCGCCAATCCAGGCAGCGGGCCCGACGGAGGCCCCTACGACGAAGAGCCTCCGCGCTTGGTGGGCATGCAGCCAGAGATAGGCGAGACCGACGTGGCGAAACTCAAGAAGGTGGTGCTCGTGTTCAGCGAGAACGTGAAACTCGAGAACCCAAGCGAGAAAATCATCATCTCGCCGCCGCAGGAGGAGATGCCAGAGATAAAAGTCAGCGAGCGCCGCGTGTCTGTGGAGCTCATGGACTCGCTGAAGCCCGACATGACGTACACGATAGACTTCTCCGACGCCATCAAGGACGCTACGGAGGGCAATCCGCTTGGGCAGTTCACCTACTACTTCTCGACGGGCGAGAACGTCGATACGATGGAGGTCGCTGGCAGCGTTGTCGATGCACAGACGCTCGAACCCGTGAAAGGCATCCTCGTGGGCTTGTACGACGCCGAAGCACCCGACAGCATGTTCACGACGACGGCACTTTCACGCGTGGCAAGGACAGACGAGATGGGGCGCTTCTCGGTGAAGGGCGTAGCGCGCGGCAAGTATCGCATCTATGCACTGAAGGACATGGACGGCAACTTCTTCTGGAACCGTGGCGAACAGCTTGCGTTCCTCGACGAGACGCTCACCACCGACTGCTTCCCCGACATACGCTACGATACCGCGTGGGTGGACTCCGTGCGCTGGGACTCGATAGCCGCGATACCATACACCCACTACCTCCCCGACGACGTCGTGCTGCGCGCCTTCAACGAGGTCAGCACAAACCGTACGCTGATGAAGATGGTGCGCGAGGTGCCAAACCACTTTGTAGCCTATTTCACTGCGCCTTCAGCACACGTCCCGCAGGTGGAGGTGTTCGCAGAGGGCACGGCGCAGCCTTATGGCACCGACGAGTTCGGCGAGCGTGTGCGAACATGCTTCCTCGAAGAGCGCAACGAGACCAACGACACCATAACATACTGGATTACAGACTCCGTGGTCGCTGCCAACGACTCGCTGAAGATACTCTATACCTACGAGATGACCAACGACAGCACCTTCGAGCGATTCATAACGACCGACACCCTCGACCTCATGCCACGCATGACGAATGCGCGAATAATGAAAGAGCGCAAGCAGGCCGACGAGAAGTGGCAGAAGCAACTCGAAAAGCGCCACAAGCGTGGCGACTACGACCACGACGAGCGCCCCGTTGAGCCACTCGCCGTGACCACACCGCGCATCGCCACGCTGCCACCTGACCAGAACCTCGCCTACAGTCTCGCGGAACCCATCATGAGGCTCGATACGGCAGGCATACACCTATTCCTGAAAGTTGACAGCATTGAGACACCCGTACCACGGCGAGTGCTCATGGACGGCCTGCGAGCATTTACCGTAATGGGCGAATGGCGGCCAGACCAGAAGTACGTCGTGCGCATCGACAGTGCATCCATCGAGGGGCTCTCCGGACTTGTCAACAAACCTCTGCAAACGGACTTTGCGATAACGAAAGCCGAGGACGTGGGAAGCCTGTTCGTAGCCCTGCAAGGTGCCGACACCACAGCCGTCGTACAACTCCTGCAGGCAGGCGACAAGGTTGTGAAGCAAGTGCGCGCAAACGCCGGAAGTGCCGACTTCTTCTATGTGAAGCCAGGCGAATACTACCTGAAACTATTTCTCGATGAAAACGGCAATAGTCGTTGGGACACAGGTAACTATGGCGAGCGCAGGCAGGCGGAGCACGTCGTCTATTACCCTGAGCAGATAACCATCCGCGGCGACTGGGACACCGACATCACATGGAACATACAGTCGACGCCAACGCTCCAGCAAAAGCCCTCAGGACTGCGCAAGACAAAGCAGGCCGGACGCCAGCAGACGGCGCACGAGAAAAACATCGAGCGCGAGAGGAAACTCCGCGATTAGCCGCAGTTTTAAACCAACAGGCAGTCGCCGTGTCATACATCTGTGTGTGGAAAGAATAAAAACAACAAAACATATATATACTGAAATGAAGAAAACCCTCAGCCTACTCATCCTCCTTGTGATGACAGCGTCAGCAGCACAGGCGCAGTGCGGTATCAAGAACGAAGCCTTTAAGAGCGGTGAGACACTGCAGTACGACCTTTTCTTCAACTGGAAATTCGTATGGATGAACGTCGGCTCAGCCACATGGAACGTGACGCAGACAACCTACAACGGCAAGCCCGCATACCGCGCCACGCTTACGACTACGACGTCGAAGAAGGCCGACCGCTACTTCATCATGCGCGACAAACTGACGTCATACGTTGACCTGAACCTCTCGCCGCTGTTCTACCAGAAGGACGCCAACGAAGGTGGCACATTCCGCCAAGAGAAGGTGTGGTATAGTTACCCCTCAGGACAGTGCGCCCTGAAGATGTACTATCGCCGCAACCAGAAGCAACCGCAGCAGAGGACGCATCAGGGCAAGCACTGCGCCTTCGACATGATAAGCATGATTCTGCGAGCACGCTGCATGGACGCCTCGTCGTTCAAGAAGGGGCAGCGTGTGCCATTCCTCATGGCAGAAGGCAAGCGCGCAGAGTGGAGGCACGTAATATACCAGGGCATAAAGACCTTCAAGATGGAGGGCTCCAACGTAACCTATCGCTGCCGCGTATTCAGTTATGTAGAGAAGGAGAAAGGCAAGGAAAAGGAAATAGTGCGCTTCTACATCACCGACGACAAAAACCATCTCCCCGTGCGCCTCGACCTAAACCTGCGCTTCGGCACGGCAAAGGCATACCTGCGCAGTGTGAAGGGTGAGCGCAATCCGCAAACGTCAATCGTGCGATGAGGCTCGTTGTCGATAGTGCCATACCTTACGCGCGTCCCTATGCCGAGCGGCTGGGGACGTGCAGTTTTTTGCCTGCGGCAGAAATAACCCCCGACGTTGTGCGTGATGCCGATGCCCTCGTCGTCCGCACCCGCACCCGCTGCGATGCCGCTTTGCTTGAGGGTTCGCGAGTACAATTCGTCGCCACTGCAACCATTGGCTACGACCACCTCGATACAGCATACCTCAAAAGCCGCAATATCGAGTGGGCAAACTGCCCTGGGTGCAATGCCGCAGCCGTGCGCCAGTACGTCGAGGGATGCCTCCAGCAACTACATCGTGCAGGCTACGTCAGCCTTGCGCCCTCGACCACCATCGGCATAGTAGGCATAGGACACGTAGGCACGCTCGTCGAGAGCCTCTGCCGCCAACTTGGACTGCGCGTCCTGCGCTGCGACCCGCCACGCGAGGATAGGGGAGAAACAGGCTTCTGCGACCTACGCACCATAGCCCGCGAGGCAGACATTGTCACCTTTCACGTACCCCTCGACGAGGGTGGCAAGTACAAAACCCTCCACATGGCCGACGATGCCTTCTTCGCACTTCTTCGCGAGGCAGGCCGACGTCCAGCACTCATCAACTGCAGCCGAGGCGAAGTGGTAGATACCGACAGCCTCATCCGCGCCCTCGACAACGGCATTGTGAATGCTGCCGCCATCGACACCTGGGAGAATGAGCCCAGCATATCGCGTACGCTGCTGCAGCGAGCCTTCATCGCCACGCCACACATCGCAGGCTACAGTCTTGAGGGAAAGTTGCGCGCCACGCAGATGGCGTTCGCTGCCCTCCGCAGCCACTTCGGCATAGGCATCGAAGTCCCTGAAGTTTTGTTGCCCCCTGCGCCCGAGCCTAAAGTGCCCTACAATCCCCTTGACGATACACGCCGCCTGCGCCAAAACCCTGAACTCTTCGAGAGCATGCGCAGCAACTATAAATTGCGGCGAGAGTAAGCAAAAAGCACCCAAGTTCTGACTTTCAGCGCTTGGGTGTTTTTCTTTTGGCGTTTTGTTTAGGTGTTTTATACACAAATGTGTATATTTGCGCCCAAAATTATAAAGAGACACACAGACAGACGATGTACATTGCCGTTGCTGGAAATATGGGGAGCGGAAAGACCACGCTCACGGAGATGCTCGCCGAATACTATGGCTGGACACCCCGCTATGAGGTTGTGGACACCAACCCCTATCTTGAAGACTACTACAAGGACATCGAGCGATGGTCCTTCAACTTGGAGGTGTTCTTCCTGAAAGAACGCTTCCGCGACTTGCTGGCAATAGCCGAGCGCGACGACACTATCATCCAAGACCGCTCCATATTCGAGGGCGTGTACGTGTTCACTGCCAACAACAAGCAGATGGGCAACCTCTCTGACCGCGACTTCGAATGTTATATGGAACTCTTCGACTCGATGATGATGATAGCGAAGTACCCCGACCTGATGATTTACCTGCGCTCGAGCGTTTCGCACCTCGTGGAGAACATCCAAAAGCGCGGACGAAGCTACGAGCAGGCAATACCCCTCGACTACCTCGAAAACCTCAACAGGCTCTACGAGGAGTTCATATTCAATAAATACAAAGGCCGGCTGCTGGTAGTGGACGTCGATAGCCTCGACTTCCAACACTCGCGTGAGGACTTCAGCAACATCGTGAAGAAGATAGACGCTGAAATGAACAGCCTGTTTTGAGCGGTAAGCATTAAACAATAAAAGCCCGCAGGCGTAAGTCGCAGCGAACGATAAACAAATAAAGCACAAACTACTAATAAAATGCATATAGCAATAGCAGGAAACATTGGGAGCGGAAAGACAACGCTCACAAAAATGCTCGCAAAGCACTATGGGTGGACACCGCGATTCGAACCCGTAGAACACAATCCCTATCTCGACGACTTCTATGCCGATATGCCGCGATGGTCGTTTAACCTGCAGGTGTATTTCCTTAACAAGAGGTTCAAGGAGGTAGTGGAAATAAGCAAGAGCGACGAGTACATCATTCAGGACCGCACAATATTCGAGGATGCACGCATCTTTGCACCCAACCTCCATGAGATGGGCATGATGAGCGACCGCGACTTCGAAAACTATTCCGACCTCTTCGACCTCATGATGTCGCTTGTAAAACTCCCCGACTTGATGATATACATACGCAGTACGATTCCAAACATCGTGGCGCAGATACAAAAGCGCGGACGCGAGTTTGAGAAGTCGATACGCATCGACTACCTTCAGGGGCTCAACAACCGCTACGAGGCGTGGATAGAGACCTACAAGGGACCGCTCATCATCATCGACGGCGATACGACGAAGTTCGAAAGCAATCCCGAGGACTTCAGCCGCGTGACAGCGCAAATCGACGCTCAACTCTTCGGACTGTTCAGTTGACAGTTGACAAGTGACGAGTGACGAGCTTTTTCTAGCGAAGCGACCAAAAACAATAACCGTTAACCATTGACCAATAAATAGTCAAATAGTAAATTGTCCAATAGTCAAATCCCACGATGTTATACATTTATAATACCCTAAGCCGCAGCAAGCAACCCTTTCGCCCAATACATGAAGGAAGGGTGGGCATGTACGTCTGCGGACCAACAGTTTACGGCGACCCGCATCTCGGACATGCGCGTCCAGCAATCACCTTTGACCTCCTGTTCCGCTACCTGAAGCATCTTGGTTACAAGGTGCGCTATGTCCGCAACATCACAGACGTAGGACACCTCGAGCACGATGCCGACGAAGGCGACGACAAGATAGCAAAGAAAGCACGCCTAGAGCAACTTGAGCCTATGGAGGTGGCGCAGTATTACACGAACCGCTACCATGAGGCTATGGAGCGACTCAACGTGCTGCCGCCAAGCATCGAGCCACACGCCACAGGACACATTATCGAACAGGAAGAACTCGTGAAGGAAATACTCCAAAACGGCTTTGCCTACGAGAGCGACGGCAGCGTGTACTTCGACGTCGAGGCGTACAACAAGAAACACCACTACGGCGTGCTCTCAGGACGCAACCTCGAGGACGTCATTAACCAAAGCCGAGACCTCGCAGGTACTGAGGAGAAGCACAACCAAGTGGACTTCGCACTATGGAAGAAGGCAAAGCCCGAACACATAATGCGCTGGCCGTCGCCCTGGAGCGATGGCTTCCCTGGCTGGCATTGCGAATGTACGGCGATGGGCCGCAAGTATCTCGGCCGCCGCTTCGACATCCACGGAGGAGGCATGGACCTCGTGTTCCCGCATCACGAGTGCGAGATTGCGCAGGCTGTAGCATCGCAGGGCGAACCGATGGTGAACTACTGGATGCACAACAACATGATTACCATCAACGGCCAGAAGATGGGTAAGAGCCTGGGCAACTTCATCACGCTCTTCGAATTCTTTACAGGCGAAAACAAGAACCTCGACCAGGCTTACAGCCCCATGACGATACGCTTCTTCATCCTGCAGGCGCACTATCGCAGCACTGTGGACTTCTCCAACGAAGCGCTGCAAGCAAGCCAGAAGGGGCTTGAGCGACTCATGGAGGCCATCGCCACACTCGAGCGCATACAGCCTGTGGCAGATGGAGCTATCGGCGAGGACTTTGCAAAGGAACTCGAGCAGAAGTGTGCCGACGCTATGGACGACGACCTGAACTCGCCCATCGTCATCAGCCACCTCTTCGACGCAAGCCGCATGGTGAACAGCCTCTACGACCACAAGCAGACCATCACGCCTGAAGGACTCGAGGCTCTCAAGCGCGTGTTCCATACCTATGCCTTCGACATCCTCGGCCTCCTGCCGCAGGGTGGGGGAGCAGGCGAGAGTGCTGCGCGTGAGGAAAGTTTCGGACAGGCTGTTGACCTCCTGCTCGAGGTGCGTGCCAAGGCGAAAGCCGCTAAGGACTGGGCCACGAGCGACCTCATCCGCGACCGCCTCAGCGAAATAGGGTTTGAGGTGAAGGACACTCGCGATGGTGCAACATGGAGGCTGAACAAGTAAGCATCCATGTCCGTCTGAAATCAAACGAAATCCCTATAAAATCAAACGAAATCCCTATAAATTTCTGCGAAACCCCACAAAAACGAAAAAAGCATGGACATTATAAGATGGATAGACAGTGTGCTCTTTGGCTTGCCAGCCATTAAGGCCGTCACGCTCATCAGCCTCGTCTGTGCCTTGGGGCTCATGCTTGGAAAGTTGCGCTTCAAGGGCATAAGCCTCGGCGTGGCCTTCGTGTTCTTTGTGGGCATCCTTGCTGGCAGCCTCGGCTTCGAAATAGACCATGACATGCTGGTCTATGCCGAGGACTTCGGCCTCATCATTTTCGTCTATGTACTCGGACTGCAGGTGGGCCCGGGCTTTGTCAGCGCCTTCAGGCATGGTGGGGCTTCGCTTAGCCTCATTAGTCTTGGGCTGGTGGTGTTTGGCACTTTGGTGGCTCTTGTCCCCGCCCTGACTGGCGGCTTCAGCATAGGCGAAACGATGGGCATACTCTGCGGGGCGACGACAAATACGCCAGCCCTTGCAGCGGCACAGCAGGAACTATCGCAACTCGGCCATCATCCAGAGGGCATTTCCGCAGCACTCTCGCTGGCCGTCACGTACCCCATCGGCATGGTGGGCGTAATCTTCGCTCTCATAGCCGTCAGGATATGGCTTCGCCACAAGCACGTGGCAGAGTCGAAGCAGGACGACGAGGCTTTCATTGCCTCCTTCGAGGTAACGAATCCTGCCGTCTTTGGCAAGCCCCTGCACGAGGTTGCGGAGTTGGGGAGCGTGAACTTTGTCGCCAGCCGCATCTGGCGTGCTGGAAAGGTGCTTCTGCCCAAAGCCGACACGATGCTGGAGAAGGACGACCGCATACTTGTTATAACGCATCCCAAGGACATGGCTGCGCTGACGATATTCTTCGGACAGCGCGACAATACCGACTGGAACAAGAGCGACATCGACTGGAACGCGCTCGACGCGCATCTCGTCTCTGAACGCATACTCATAACGCGTAAGGAGGTGAATGGCAAGCATCTCGGCTCGCTGCACCTCCGAGAGCGCTTTGGCGTCAACGTGAGCCGCGTGAAGCGTTCTGGCATACAACTTGTTGCCACGCCTGACCTCATACTTCGCTTTGGCGACCGCCTGACTGTTGTCGGCGACGCTGACAGTTGTGCAAGGGTGGCAGAGGAACTTGGCAACATGGCTGGCGCGCTTGAGGAGCCCAACATGATAACAATCTTCGTGGGTATGGTGCTTGGCCTTGTCGTAGGCTACATACCCATCATGATTCCCGGTATGAACGACGCCATACGCCTCGGCCTTGCTGGTGGCCCTATCGTCGTGGGTATCCTGATAGGAGCCTACGGACCTCGATTCCACATGGTGACGTATGTGACGACGTCTGCCAACAGGCTTATACGCAGCCTTGGACTTTCGACATACCTCGCCTGCCTGGGTCTCGACGATCGGCAGTGCCGTCATCGAACCGCCGCCGTTCTCATCGGAGAGCTTTGCGGCTCTCTCGAGGAGTCTGGAGTGCAGGTAGAAGACATCGCCGGGGTATGCTTCACGTCCCGGCGGTCTTCTGATCAGCAGGGAGATGGCACGGTATGCCACGGCGTGCTTGGACAGATCGTCATAGACGATCAGCACATGTTTTCCGTTGTTCATGAAGTACTCGCCCATCGCGCACCCCGCATACGGTGCGATGTACTGCAGAGGGGACGGCTCCGATGCCGTCGCGGAGACGACGATCGTGTACTTCATCGCGCCTGCCCTGCGGAGCTGATCCACAAGGG
>ONWB01000182.1 GCA_900321445.1 uncultured Prevotellaceae bacterium
ATCAAAAGCATAAAAAAAATAAAATAAACATAATAAGAAATCGCGTTTGCTATTTATTCGGTTAATCCATGAAACCTGAGAAATTTCAAGAAACATATGCCGAAAGAATAAGTTCAGTAAACGTCTGCGCCTTGGCGTGGACGGAGCTTATCGGTATATGTGGGCTTTCTCAGGGCCTTTGGATTAGATAGGTGTCGTTCACGCCATTTATCTTTTCTATAGCCCATATAAGAAATCCCACGATTCCACCGCTAAGATAGTTTTCGCCCAATTAGCGCATCAAAATGAAAAAACTTCATTCTTTGGATGGGAGAGCCGTATCTATACTCTTCCTCTTTGGTGGTGTCGTATCCGTACATGCACAAGATAGTTTGTATCATACGATATTGCCCGATTCTGTTGTCTCAGACAATACACATCATCTAAAATTGAAGACTTTAGTTATTCCAACTGTTCTCACTGGAACATCTGCTCTTTGCGTTCATAACGGATGGCTCACCAAACAGCGAGAGGACATCCAAGACAAACTGTCAGCTAAGGGGGAACATAAGGTAAAGATTGACAACTACCTACAATATACTCCCATGCTGGCTGTTTATGGTCTTAACTTGTTTGGAGTAAATGGGAAGCATAAGTTTTGGGATAGGACTGGCATCCTTGCCATGTCGTATGCAACTATGGGAATTTTAGTGAACGGTATGAAATATACATTCAAAGAAAAGCGACCAGACACCAATGCTCGTAATTCTTTCCCGTCAGGACATACAGCAACAGCATTTATGTGTGCTGAATTTCTATACCAAGAATACAAAGAAGTCTCACCTTGGATTGGATATTCTGGGTATCTGATTGCAACTGCAACTGGTTATCTGCGAATATATAACGACCGACATTATCTCAATGATGTTGTAGCAGGAGCTTGCATTGGAATAATTAGCACAAAATTTGCTTATTGGCTATACCCTAAAATATTCACAAAATCAAAATGCCGTCACACGCCTTTCCAAGCTATAGGAATGCCATTCTATACTAATAAGACGCTTGGCATGAACGTTAGTATGCTATTCTAACTCCAATAAACAACAAATAGTAAAGAAGAGCGGAAACAAACTGCTAAATTAAAGTTCTCATGTTTGTTTTCCACTCTTTTATTCTATATATCCGTTTGTTTAATGAAAAGAACGCGCACTGCATAGTTTCGCTGAACCCCAAGGCTTTACATATACATGATACAATGCTAAGATATCTTATTCAGAAAGAATTCATACAGATACGTCGCAACTCATTCTTGCCGCGCCTTATAGTCATATTCCCCATTATGATAATGTGCGTAATGCCGTGGATTATGAACATGGAGGTGAAGAATATCGTTGTGGACGTGGTTGACATCGATCGCACACCTGCCTCGCAGCGTATCGTACACAGGGTTGCCGCAAGCAATTACTTCATCTTCGGTGGGCAGAAAGCCACCTACGCAGAAGCCCTAAAAGACGTTGAAGAAGGACGCGCCGACATCATTCTCGAGATTTGCGATGGGCGTTACTTGATTGCTGCCAATGCCGTAAACGGAACAAAGGGTGCGATGGGAAGTGCCTATTTATTGCAAATTGTGGCAGACTCGCCGACAATAATAAAAGGAGCAGACGTAAGATATTTATACAACTCCCACCAAAACTTCAAGCTATTTATGATTCCCGCCCTGTTTGCCATTGTTATGATGCTTATGACGGGCTTCCTGCCTGCGCTGAACATCGTTGGCGAAAAGGAAGCGGGAACAATCGAACAGATAAACGTAACACCAGTATCGAAATGGGTATTTATCCTTTCCAAACTTATACCATACTGGTTAATTGCGCTTTTTATCATAACTGTATGCCTCGTACTTGCGTGGCTCGTATATGGCATCACGTCGGCAGGCTCGTTGTGGCTTGTTTACTTGTTGGCAATGTTGCTGGCTTTGTTCTTCTCGTCTTTGGGCCTCGTCATCAGCAACTATTCCGACACGATGCAACAAGCCATCTTCGTCATGTGGTTCTTCGTGGTAATCCTCCTCTTGCTCTCGGGACTGTTTACCCCTACACGCTCCATGCCCACATGGGCGTATCTAACAACCTACGTGAACCCCATGAGCTATTTCATCGAGGCTGTTCGCACCGTCTTCATTCGTGGTGGCGGGCTACAAAGCATCTGGCATCAGATGCTCGCGCTCCTCGGCATCGGCCTTTTCATGGGAAGCTGGGCTGTGGTAAGCTACAAGAAGAACAAACAATGACTTTCTTCTGAAAGGCCGCTCCTCGATATACCGTTATAACGTTATAACGTCATAACGTTATCCCGTGTTATAACGCGCCTCTCTCTAAATCTTCCTCGTCCCGTTGCATTGCGGATATGCGGAACAGCTCCAAAATTCTTTGCCTGAGTTCACGCCCTTCTTTGCAACGCGTTTTATCATAGTCTTTCCGCAAAGCGGGCATGTGGGCGCATTGTCTTGCCTGTTCTGCTCTGCTCGATGCGCCAAGCGGTCTGCCGTCAACGCTTCTGTGAATCCTCCCTCCTCACGGAATGTCGCCAGCTGGTTCTCTATCTGTTTGCCAAGCATCATGACAAGTCTGTTGCAAAGTACCAAAATGCAGTTGGCTACTGTCATGGAATCGTCAGAGAGCAGCCAAGCGTCAAAACGATGCTTCTGCTTTAGAATATGTATGCTGCTTTGATAGAGAACATCGTCCTGATATTCGGGCCTATCAAGTCGCGTACTATAAACCGCCGCATATTCTGCCGAATGTATGGACCACGGCGTCTGCTCATGCCTAAGCATCCAGTTAAGATAGTCATTAGCAAGCTCCGACAAAGTAGCGCGAGCCACATCCGTCAGCTTCATCTCAGTCTCCTTCGAGGTCGAATGGCGCGAATTCCCCTCTGCAATATTCGCAGGTGCTGAGCGTGCAGCCTGTGTCATCTGATCATACTGCCGTCCGCAAGGGTCGTTCGTACGATTAAGGAAACGACTGCAAAAATCCTGCGTCGCCAGCTGAATAACATTCGCCATGACCCATGTATCCAACCAATAATATCCGAACCTCGAAATCTGAATCATATCCTTTTTTTATTGCGTTATTTCGTTATTTCGTTATGGCGTTATTCCGTCATGGCGTTATTATCCGAAGAGGGCGCGAAGAGCTTCTGTCACGGTTCTGACAGGAACGAGTTCGATGCGTAGTTTCTTGGCATCGATGCCTTTCATATTTCCTTCGGGAAGGATGAAGCGGTGGAAACCGAGTTTCTCGGCTTCGGTAATACGTTGTGCTATGCGCATGACGGGACGAATCTCGCCGCTGAGTCCCACCTCGCCAGCCATGCACACGTCGCGCTCAATGGCGGTATCGACATTGCTGCTTAGTACGGCGGCAATTACGCCGAGGTCGATGGCTGTGTCGGAGACTTTCAGCCCGCCAGCGAGGTTCAAGAATACGTCCTTGGCGCCAATCTTAAACCCTACCCTCTTTTCCAAAACAGCAAGAAGCATGTCAGAAAGTTCTTCGGCACCATGTGTTAGCAGATGTTCGGAGGGATTTTCCACTATGCGCAACCCATCGCCGCGCATCTCGTAGATGCCGAGTTCGTTGGTGGAGCCGAAACGATTCTTCTGGCCGCGCAAGATGCGGTAGAAGTAGTGGCGGTCGCCCTCAAACTGCAGGACAACATCCACAATGTGTTCCAACACCTTCGGCCCTGCAATGGCGCCGTCCTTAGTAATGTGGCCGACGATGATGACGGGTGTGCCGCTTTCTTTTGCATATTTCAGGAGCGCCGTAGTACATTCGCGAATCTGCGTAACGCCTCCTGCGGAAGAGTCTGGAGCGGCTTCTGTAGAGAGTGTTTGTATGGAATCTATGACGAGCAGTTCGGGCTGGACGTTTTCAATTTCGTCAAATACGCGTTCCAATGACGATTCGCAAAGAAGGTATAGCTTCGAGCCGAAGTCGGGGGACGCAACGCCGTCCTGAACGCGCGCCAAGCGGTCTGCGCGCAGTTTTATCTGTTGTTCGCTTTCTTCGCCGCTGACGTATAAAACTCGCCGCCCCGTTAGTCGTACGATGGTTTGCAGCAATAGCGTGGACTTGCCAATTCCTGGCTCGCCACCAAGAAGGACGAGGCTGCCAGGCACGAGTCCTCCGCCAAGTACGCGGTTGAACTCCTCGTCGAGCATGTCGATACGCGGAAGTGCCTCCGTCGAAACGTCGCGAAGCAATACGGCACCTGCACGGCGGCCTCCCTCTGCGGCTGTACGATGTGAGGGAACGGCACGAGAAACACTGGCGGCAGGCGATGTAGGGATACGAAGTTCCTTCATCGTGTTCCACTGTCCACAAGCGGGGCACCGCCCTACCCACTTTTGGGCTTCCTGTCCGCAATTGTCGCAGACATAAACGACCTTAGACTTAGCCACGAGAGAATTAATAATTAAAAAGTAAAAAGTAAAAATTAAAAATTAAAAGTTCTTAGTGTTGAGTGACGAAATAATGGTTATCTCGTTTGTCCTTTAATTCACCATGCTCTCGTGCCCCAGCCACTTATTCCGTTAACCAATATCCAATAACCGTTCTTTTGCAAGCAAAGCGTCAGTCCTACGGACATGCCGAGCGAACCGTTATCCGCCGCGATTCGGTTATTGTTTATTGTTTAATGTTTAACGTAAAGGACGTGCACTGCA
>ONWB01000184.1 GCA_900321445.1 uncultured Prevotellaceae bacterium
GGAGTCCGCTTTCCTTCATCTCGGTGCATTCGAGGATAACCTGCACGCGATTACCTTTTACTTTCTTTGCCATAGTGCTTCGAGGTGTTATCCAATTACTTTAATATCCTTCCAGTCGCAATATCCCTTGGCTACGGCGTTGTTCAACGCGGCGTCAAGTCCGACTTTGTTAATGTAGCGGAGACCAGCCGCGCTGACGCGGAGGTTAATCCAGCATTCCTGCTCCACATAGTAGAACTTCTTATAGAACAAGTTCACATCGAATGTGCGCTTTGTGCGGCGCTTCGACTTGGAGACATTGTTACCGACCATCGCGGTCTTTCCTGTGATTTGACAAATCTTAGACATTTCTATCTTATTGTTTTATAGTATACTTATGAGGTCTATGCCCAATTCGAGGTGCAAAGGTACTACAAAGTTTCGTTACGCACAAAACTTTTTTGCACTTTTTTTCGCAAAGAGCCCTTCTCGCGCTGTTGTCGCTGAAGTCGCAGAGTGCTTGCCGCGCGGCTTGTTTGTCAGTCTTCTTCCTCGACTTTCTTTGGGCAGGCTTCGCGCAGGTAGTCGAGGAGCATGTGTATGGCTACGGACGTTGCCGAGGCGAGGTTCTGGTCGCGCCCATTGTCCTCAGTGAGGCAGCGTGTCACGATATTGCCCTCCTGCCCTACTGCTATCCAGATTGTGCCTACGAGGACATTCCCCGTTGGTGAGCCGCCAGGGCCTGCGTATCCTGTGACTGCCACGGCATAGTCGGTGCCGAAGAGGCGATTTACGCCGATTATCATCTGTCTTGCAACATCCTCGCACACAGGTGTCTGCGCCGCCATCATCTCGATGGGTACGCTGAGCAGTTGAGCCTTTATCTCTTCCGAGTAGCAGCATAGTCCGCCACGATAGTACTGGCTGCTGCCTGGGGCTGCGGTGATGATGGTGGATATGCGTCCCGCCGTGCAGCTTTCGGCTGTCGAGAGAGTCTTTTTCGTTTTCCAGAGGATTTGGTTTATCTCCTTGCTGGCAAGCTTCAGGTCTAAGTCCATTGTTTAGTCGTTTATTTGGTGTTGCAAGGGGATTGCAACAGACATGACACTTTGTTTTAGATTGTTGTTCGCGAATATGCCGCCTTGTCGATGGTGGCAAAGTCTTTGTCGAGATATTTGTAGTAGCCTGTGACGGCTATCATTGCTGCATTGTCGGTGGTGAAGCTGAAGGGGGGTATGAACACTTCCCAGTTGCCTGCTTTCTGCTGGTTCATGAATGCCTGCCTCAGGGCTGTGTTCGCGCTCACGCCGCCACTGAGGGCAACGCGGCGTATGCCTGTCTGCTTGACTGCCATTTTGAGCTTCTTCATCAGTATCTCCACGATGGTCTTCTCGAGCGAGGCTGCAAGATCCTCCTTATGGTGCTCGACGAACTGCGGGTCTTCCTTCTGCTGGTCGCGGAGGAAATAGAGGAACGACGTCTTCAGCCCTGAGAAACTGTAGTCGAGGCCTGCGATGTTGGGCTTCGAGAAATGGTAGGCGTCGGGGTTTCCCTGCCGTGCAAGGCGGTCGATGATGGGGCCGCC
This sequence comes from uncultured Prevotellaceae bacterium, assembly GCA_900321445.1. Lineage (GTDB taxonomy): Bacteria > Bacteroidota > Bacteroidia > Bacteroidales > Bacteroidaceae > Alloprevotella. Next base: position 1,565 of record ONWB01000184.1, read on the forward strand.
TGGGTAGCCAAAGCCCATGACTTTCGAGCATTTGTCCATAGCCTCTCCCGCTGCATCGTCTATTGTCTGGCCGAGAATCTCCATATCGTTATAGGCATTCACCTTGATTATCTGCGAGTTGCCGCCTGAGACGAGCAGACAGAGGAAAGGTGTCCGCAGGGGGCTCTTTATAAAGTGCGCCAGCACATGTCCCTGCAGGTGATTTGCCTCGATAAGCGGTATGCCGAGGCTAATTGCCAAGCCTTTGGCGAAGCTGACACCCACGAGGAGGGAGCCCATTAGTCCAGGGCCGAAGGTGACGCAAATGGCCGTAAGCTCATCCAGCGTGACGCCTGCCTGCTTCAGAGCCTGATCCACGACGGGAACGATATTCTGCTGATGTGCACGGCTCGCCAACTCAGGCACGACGCCCCCGTAGGCCTCGTGTACCTTCTGCGACGCCGTCACATTCGACAGCAGTTCGCCATCGCGCATGACAGCGGCTCCAGTATCGTCGCAACTGGACTCTATTCCAAGGATTACTATGCTCATAGCACACAATTTGGGCGCAAAAGTAATAAAAAGATATTGAAATGAACACGCGTACACGCAAAAACATAATGCGGGGAAAAAGCACACATGCTTTCGCCCCGCATTTTCGTGTGGTTTCAGAAGCGGTTATTCTGATAGGATGCGATTGAACTTAACCCACAGCGGACTCTTGCCCATAACCTCCACCTTCGCTTCGAGGACATCGCTCCCAGGCTCGATGATTGTCATGCGGATGAAGTCCTTGCCGTCGCACTGGATGGTGACATAATCACCCTTGGCGCTAAATGTGCAGGGGTTCTTCTCTGGAGCAAACAAGCCCGTGAGTTCGCAGGTGAAATTGTTGCCGTTGAACTTGATGCTCGTGTTCTTCGCCTTGGTATCGCTCTGGAAGTGGGTCTGCCACTTTTCGTAACTGCCACCTTTTGAGGTTTTTACCATTGCGGCATCGTAGCGTTCGGCCTGTACGAGGTAAAAGTCCATCAAGAACTCCTTCGTGGTCTCCTCGTCGCATGAGGTGAACGTCGTCATGGTGCCCATCACAGCGAGCAGCACGACGAAGATTGATATTAACTTCTTCATTGTCAGCGGTGCAAAAATTCGTGAATGAATCAGATGTTCTTCAGCAGGTCGAGCAGGTGGTCCCACACCATCTGTACTGTGGGGATGAGCAGGCGCTCGTCGGGGCTGTGCACGCCACGCAGCGTGGGGCCGAAGCTCACCATGTCCAGATGCGGATACTTAACGCTGAACAAGCCGCACTCCAAACCTGCATGTATGCCCTTCACGACGGGCTCCTTGCCAAAGAGGCGCTTGTAGCTCTCGACGGCTTTCTTCACAAGCAGGCTGTCTGGGTTTGTAGCCCATCCAGGATAGCCCTCGCCAGTCTCGACCTTCGTGACACCACCAAGCTGGAAGGCTGCACGCACCGTTGCCGACATGTTCAGGCGGTTGCTCATGATGCTGCTGCGCTGACTTGTCACAACACGCACGACGCCATCCTGCAGGCGGACACTGGCGAGGTTGGAACTGGTCTCAACAAATCCAGGAATGGTCTGGCTCATGGCATATACGCCATGATGTACGGCACGCAGGCTGAGCAGCATGCGGCGCATCTCTTCCACATCTTGAGCCTCAAGGCGCTCGGCAGAGGCACTCTCTAAAAGCATTGCAAGCTCGGGCTCTGTCTCGGCGAACTCCTCTGCGGCAGCAGCTTGCAGCAGGTTCAAGTCTGCGCTGAGCTGGTCGCGGAAGGATGCAGGCACAGCAATGAGAGCCGCCCCCTCACGCGGGATAGCATTGTGCAGGCCGCCACTCTGAATGTCAAGCAGGCGCAGGTCTGTCTTCTCCATCTCGTCGCAGAGGAAG
>ONWB01000034.1 GCA_900321445.1 uncultured Prevotellaceae bacterium
AAAGACAGCAAAGACAGCGATGATATCGCTGCCCACAAGGAAGGGAAGGACAAGGTCATAAAGACACAAAAGAAGGGCGACAACAAAGGGAAGTTCGTAGTGGCCTATGGCGATGAATATACACAGGGAGCATATTACGTTTGCTCTGCTGCCGACGAGGTTTGGATAAACCCACAGGGCATGATAGACCTGCACGGCATAGCGTCACAGCCCATGTACTTGAAGGACCTGCTCGCCAAGGTGGGCGTGAAGATGCAGGTGTTCAAGGTCGGCACTTACAAGAGTGCCGTAGAACCATACATTCTCACACAGATGAGTGATGCGAACCGCGAGCAGGTGCAGTCGTTCGTGAGCGACATCTGGGGTAACATCGTCAAGCACGTCGCCGAGAGCCGCCATCTTACGGCTGACAGCCTGAATGCCTATGCCGACCGCTACACAATGCTTGCTGCGTCTGAGGACTACAAGAGCATGAAGCTCGTCGATGGCCTCGTCTATGTCGATCAGGTGCGCGAGATGTTGCGTCGTGCGCTTGGTGGCGAGAAGGTAAACTTCGTGTCGCCGAAGGCACTTGCGAAACTATACGAGAAAAAAGGCGACGACAAGATTGCCGTATATATCGCTGAAGGAAGCATCGTCGATGAGATGACGTCGGGCTTCGCACAGGAAGCAGAAATCGTTGGGCAGAAAGTCGTTGCCGACCTCGACGAACTCGCTAACGACGAAGACGTCAAGGCCGTCGTGCTGCGCATCAATAGCGGCGGTGGTTCTGCCTATGCCAGCGAGCAGATGTGGCGTGCCATCCAGCTTCTCAAAGCCAAAAAGCCCGTTGTCGTTTCCATGAGCGGATTGGCAGCCAGTGGCGGATACTATATGAGCTGTGGCGCCAACTATATCATTGCCGAACCCACAACACTCACGGGTAGCATCGGCATCTTCGGTATGGTGCCCGATGCCAGCGGACTTCTCACGGAAAAGCTTGGCCTGCATTTCGATGTTGTAAAGACCAACGAGTCGGCTGACTTCGGCGCTATGGGACGCGCTTTCACACCAGCTGAAGGTGCTGCCATGCAGGCCTATGTCGATCGCGGCTACTCTCTTTTCCTCTCGCGTGTTGCCGCAGGGCGTGGCCTGACGACGGAAGCCGTTGACTCCATCGCGCAAGGTCGCGTGTGGACAGGCCAGCAGGCTCTCGGCCTGAAGCTCGTAGATCAGCTCGGAACCCTCGACGATGCTATCGCCAAGGCTGCCGAACTGGCAAAGGTCGCAGACTACGGCCTGCAGACCTATCCTGCTCCCAAGTCCTTCATGGAACAACTGATGGAGGAGAATAAGGAAGGCTACATGGAGCGCAAGCTGAAGGATGTACTCGGCATCTACTACGAGCCTCTCTGCTTCATCCGCAATGCAAGCAATGGTAACTACCTGTATGCACGCATCCCTTACCTGCCGAACCTGAAGTAGCCGTTAACCATTGACCATTGACCGTTAACCATTGACCATTGACCATTGGGCATTGACCATTAAATCGTTAAATCGTAAATTGTCAAATCGTCAAATCGCATGGGTCTGTATTCGCTCATAACAAGTTTTCGTAACTGGTGCTTCGATAGGGGAATCCTTCGTGAGCACCGCTACGCGACGCCAATCATTGGTGTCGGCAACTTGGCTGTGGGCGGAACGGGAAAGACGCCTCATGTCGAATACATCGCGCGCCTGCTTGCTGGGCGCAGGGTGGCTGTCGTCAGTCGCGGATACGGACGCAAGACACACGGATTTCTGCGTGTCGAGCAGCACAGCACAGCCGACGAGGTCGGCGATGAGCCTTTGTGTCTCAAACTCCAGCATCCAGAGCTCGACGTCTGCGTGTGCGAAAAGCGCGTCGAGGCTATGGAAATACTCCTCTCTGGCGAACAGCCGACCCCCGATGTCGTCATCCTCGACGATAACTTTCAGCATCGCTACGTCAGGGCAGGATTGCAGTTGCTCCTCACCGACTACTCGCGCCTCTACGTCTCCGACCGCGTTATGCCCTACGGGCGTTTGCGCGAAGTTCCCTCGGGAGCCGAGCGTGCCGACGTCGTAATAGTGACGAAATGCCCTTCGTCGCTCTCTACCGCAAGCGCACAGAGCATAGTAGCCCGCCTGCGCCTTGCACCGCACCAGAAGGTGTTTTTCACTACGCTCGGATATGCTCCCCTGCGCCCACTGTTCGGAGGCCCCGCGTTCTCTGCGCCAGCATCTAAGCTCCTGCTCATTACTGGTATTGCGCGTCCTGAACCGCTGTTGCAGTATTTGAGCAGTTCGCCGCTGACGACGGAGGGTGGGGTAGCTAACTTCCTGCGCTTTTCCGACCATCATCGCTTCTCCGCTCGCGACATCGAGCGCATAGTGAGTGCCGGGGCCGAGGCCGATGCTATCGTCACAACATCGAAGGATGCTGTCCGACTACTGCAACATGAGCATGCGTTCCCCGACAATATGCGGCGCAAACTCTACGTTCAGGATATAGCCGTAGAATTTCTTTTTGGCGGCGAACAGGCGTTTTCGGAGATAGTATTCAATGAAATGGCTCGATACACTAAATAAAACATAATTACTCTAACAATCTTAAACCATAAAACAATGGCAGACATTCAAACTTACGTGAAGCAGATAAGCGAAACGACTGCGTGGATAAAGGAACACACGCAGATGCGCCCGCGTGTGGCTATCGTCCTCGGAACAGGCCTTGGCCACCTTGCGCGCGAGATTGAAGTTGTTGACTCGTTCTCCTACAAGGACATCCCCCACTTCCCCGTCAGCACGGTCGAGGGCCACAGCGGACGCCTCCTCTTCGGGCGTCTTGGCAAATGCGAAGTGATGGCTATGGAGGGACGCTTCCACTACTACGAGGGTTACTCCATGCAGCAGGTTACGTTCCCTGAGCGCATCATGCAGCAGTTTGGCATAGAGTATTTCTTTGTCAGCAATGCCTCTGGCGGCATGAATCCCTCGTTCCGCATTGGCGACCTTATGGTCATTACCGACCACATAAACCTATTCCCCGAGCATCCCCTGCATGGTCCAAACTTCCCTGGAGGTCCGCGCTTCCCGGATATGCACGAAACCTACGACAAGGAGCTCATTCAGTTGGCACGCGACGTTGCTAAAGAGAATGATATCCGCATCGTCGAGGGCGTATATGTCGGCACGCAGGGTCCCACCTTTGAGACGCCTTCAGAGTATCGCATGTTCCACCGCCTTGGTGGCGATGCTGTCGGCATGAGCACCGTTCCCGAGGTTATCGTAGCCCATCACGCAGGACTTCGCACCTTCGGCATCAGCGTCATCACCGATCTTGGCCTCGAGGGTAACGCCGTCGAGGTTAGCCACGAGGAGGTGCAGCGTGCCGCCGAAGCCGCTCAGCCCCTTATGTGCACCATTATACGCGAGATGATAGCAAAGCTGTAAATCCTATTAGTAATAGGGCAGTCGTATAGAAAACTCCGCAGTCTTGGCTGCGGAGTTTTTTATTTGCGCGTGGCAACAGTGCGTTTCCAAAGCTTAGGTAAAAGCATAAATACGCGAAAAATTGCTTGCGTTTGAAAAACATTTCATATTTTTGCAAGCAAGTACAGCCAAAAGCGTCGTAAACGGCGCATGCCTCGGCTCGCGAGGCACGATTCCCTGAGCGAAGGGTGGCGGTATGACATAATAGAAATAACAAGCGTTTGCTTCGTATTCGGTACACTTCTGAATCTAGCCAATTCATAACAAATCCGAAGAGTAAGTCGCAAGCGTCTGTGCGTTAGGCATGGACGTGACTTATCTGGATTTGTAGGCTGGCTAGAGCCGAGAAGTGTGGATAGGAAAATTGTCCATGCTTTTCTTATGCTCTATACCAAAGCCTACACCTCCGAAGATAAGCAATACGCATAATGCTTAGCGTATGGCAAATAAAAACCTTAATGCTGCGAAAACGGCAAAGAAGGATGAGTTCTACACGCAGATGGGCGACATCGAACGGGAGTTGCAGCATTATTGGCCGCACTTTCGCGACAAAGTCGTGCTCTGCAACTGCGACGACCCTTATGAAAGCAATTTTTTCAAGTATTTTGCTCTTAACTTCAACCAACTTGGCTTGAAGAAGCTCATCTGCACCTGCTTCGACGGCTCGCCCGTACAGGGACTGGAGCTGCAGCTTCCCTTTGAATGGGAACCTGAAGTGGACGAGCTTGCAAAAGCTGCGGAACCTGCCGCTCTTTATGGCGGGCAGCGCAAATCTGCATACAAAGTAGAGATATCGGAAGTCAAGGACATGAATGGCGACGGAGCAGTAGATTTGTCGGATGTGCAATACTTGTTGAAGAACGACAAGAACGCAATATCTTTGCTCAAGCAACATGGCGACTTCCGTTCGCAGGAATGTATCGAACTGCTTAAAGAGGCAGACATAGTAGTTACCAACCCTCCGTTTTCATTGTTCAGAGAGTATGTTGGACAGTTGATGAAGTATGAAAAGAAATTTATAATCGTAGGAAATCAAGGTGCAATTATCTACAAGGAAATCTTTCCATGTGTAATTAATAATAAAATATGGTTAGGCTATGGCTTTAAGGGAGGCGCAGCACATTTTGTTTCGCCTTATCAAGATACGGCAACTGCCACCGACCATCGTGAGGGAATGATAAGGGTGTCAGGGGTTCATTGGTTTACAAACCTTGAAATACCGAAGAGAAATGAAGAATTGGACTTAGTGTGCCGCTATTCCCCTGAGGATTATCCAACGTTTGACAACTATAACGCAATTAATGTTAGTAGAACACAGGACATTCCACGTGATTATTCTGGAATCATGGGTGTCCCTATTACGTTTCTTGATAAATATAATCCTAATCAGTTTGAAATTATATGGCAAGCAAGCGGAAACACAAGAGCTTCCGCTCCAACTTCTGTATTACAAAGACTAGGCTATGTACCGCATCCTGACGACAGAGGCGGATGTGGAGTTATAAATGGTAAAAGACAATATAGTAGAATCCTCATCCGCAACAAACACCCCCAAAGGCCATGATGACAATAAAAAAGACTGAGATAACAGTCGGCAAGATAGTAGAAGGTTATATCAACAACGACGAGCAGGGCGTTCGCGGCTTTGGCGGACAGCTCGACATTCGCCCGCCGTACCAGCGCGAGTTCATTTATAACGACAAAGAGCAGCGGGCGGTTATCAATACCGTACTGCACGGCTACCCGCTGAACGTGATGTACTGGGTGAAGCGCTCGGAAGATGCCGAGTGTCCCTACGAGATAATGGACGGGCAGCAGCGCACGCTCTCGCTTTGCGAATATGTGGCGGGAAAGTTCTCCTTCGACTTCAAGTTCTTCGCAAACCAGCCCAAGGATATTCAGCAGAAGATTCTCGACTATAAGCTCGACATCTACATCTGCGAAGGTACGCCCTCGGAGAAGCTGGATTGGTTCCAGACTATCAACCTCGCTGGCAAGCCCCTCAACGACCAGGAGATAAACAACGCCATCTATGCAGGCCCGTTTGTGACTGACGCAAAGCGGCACTTCTCGAAATCCAACTGCGGAGCCTATCGCTTGGGCAAGGACCTCGTGAACGGAACGCCCATACGTCAGGACTATCTCAAGAAAGCCCTCGAATGGATGGCTGAGCACGAGACAAGGCTGGGAAGCACGCAAACGCTGCTCGGATATATGGGCGACCACCAGCACGACCCTAATGCCAACAACCTCTGGTCGTACTTCCAGAACGTGCTAAATTGGGCAATCACGAACTTCGACCTCAAGAGGTTCAAGAAGATAATGAAGGGCTTGGACTGGGCTTGGCTCTACGACAAATATGGCTCCGAGACTCTCGATACCGTAGCCCTTGCGAAGCGCATCTCTGAACTGATGCGCGACGGCGAGATACAGAAGCCCGCAGGCATAATACCCTTCGTGCTTACTGGCGACGAGCGATACCTCGACCTCCGCGCCTTCCCCGAGGACATAAAGATGGCGGTATGGGAAAGCCAAAACCACATCTGCCCGCTCTGCGGCAAGGAGTTCGACTATGAATTTATGGAGGGCGACCACATTACACCCTGGCGCGAAGGCGGCCGCACCGTCGTCGAGAACTGCCAAATGCTCTGCCGCGATTGTAACAGGCGGAAGGGGGCTAAATAATTTCTCCTTTTTTCTGAAAACGAAACCGCAAAAAAAAGAAAAATAAAGGCATCTTGTTGAATCGCGAAGGCATCTTGTTGAATCGCGAAGGCATCTTGTTGAATCGCGAAGGCATCTTGTTGAATTTTTAAGCACTCGCGATGATTTTTCAAGCACTTGCGATTTCTGCAGAACGCTTCTCGATTCAACTTGCGCGCTTCTCGATGCAACTTGAAGCGTGCATAGTCTTGTGAAATTTGTGTGGCTATAAAAGAAGCTCAGAGCTTCGGAGCCTCCCCGTTGGACTCGAGAGAAAGCAGCTCGTCGCGTAGCTGTGCTGCGAGGATGAAGTCGAAGGACTTTGCCGCTGCCTTCATCTCGCGAGTGAGGCGTTGGCGGCGTTGTTCGAGTGTTTCGCCCTTGCGCCCCTCATACTTTGCTGGAGCTTCTGCGGCCAGGGCTCCATGTGCGGCGCTGGTAGCAGTTTCCTCCTGCTGCGTGCTGGCAGCTGCGAGTGCAGAGCCTATGGACTTCTTGATTTGCTGCGGTGTGATGCCGTGCTCCTGGTTGTAGGCAATTTGTTTTGCGCGTCGGCGGTTCGTTTCGTCGATGGTTGCCTGCATGGAGGCAGTAATCTTCTTTCCGTACATGATGACGCGCCCGTTGACGTTGCGTGCGGCGCGTCCCGCTGTCTGCGTTAGGCTTCGGCCGTCGCGAAGGAAGCCTTCTTTATCGGCATCGAGGATGGCGACAAGGGCAACCTCGGGCAGGTCGAGACCTTCGCGCAGGAGGTTCACGCCTACGAGCACGTCGTAGGTGCCGCGTCGCAGGTCCTCCATAATCTGTACGCGCTCGAGGGTGTCGATGTCGCTGTGGATGTATGCCGTGCTGATGCCAGAGCGGGTGAGGTAGTCGGCGAGCTCTTCCGCCATGCGTTTCGTCAGCGTCGTTACAAGGGCGCGCTCGTGGCGCGAGCAGCATCCGCGAATTTCCTCCATGAGGTCGTCAACGGGGAAGTCGGTGTCGCGAACGTCGATGGGCGGGTCGAGAAGTCCCGTGGGGCGTATCACCTGATCGACGACGATGCCTTCTGCCTCCGCGAGTTCGTAGTCGGCGGGCGTTGCGCTGACGTAGATGATTTGTTTTGTGAGCTCCTGGAACTCGTCGAAGCGCAGGGGACGGTTGTCGAGGGCTGCAGGCAGGCGGAACCCGTACTCCACGAGTGCGAGCTTGCGACTGCGGTCGCCGCCATACATGGCGTGAAGCTGCGGCACGGTGACGTGGCTCTCGTCGATGACGAGCAGGTAGTCGTCGGGGAAGAAGTCGAGCAGGCAGTAAGGACGCGTGCCGGGCTCGCGACCGTCGAAGTAGCGGCTGTAGTTCTCGATGCCGGAGCAATGGCCGAGCTCCTTTATCATCTCGATGTCGTAGGTGACGCGCTCTTCGAGGCGCTTTGCCTCGAGGTCCTTGCCGAGGGCGCGCAACTCCTCGAGGCGCACGACGAGGTCGTCCTGAATCTTGCGAATGGCAAGCTGCTGCGTCTCCTTCGTCGTGAGGAAGAGGTTCGCGGGATATATCTTATATGAGTCGAAGCTGGCGCGGCGTGCTCCCGTCAGGGCATCGATTTCCTCGATGCTGTCAATCTCGTCGCCCCAGTAGGTTATGCGTAGGATTTCGTCGGCATAGGCAAGGTAGATGTCAACGGTGTCGCCGCTGACGCGGAAGTTTGAAGCGCGCGGACTGATGTCGTTGCGCGTGTAGAGGCTGTCCACGAGCTTGCGTAGCAGGACGTTCAGCGAAAAAGTCTGTCCGCGATGCAGCTCGATGACGTTTTCGTAGAAGGCTGCGGGGTTGCCCATGCCGTAGATGCAACTCACGCTGGAAACGACGATGACGTCCTTGCGGCCGGAGAGCAGGGCGCTCGTGGCAGCAAGGCGCAACTTGTCGAGGTCCTCGTTGATGGCAAGGTCCTTCTCGATATACGTGTCGGTGGAGGCTATGTAGGCCTCGGGCTGATAGTAGTCGTAGTAGGAGACGTAGTACTCGACGGCATTTTCAGGGAAGAAACTCTTAAATTCGGAGTACAGTTGTGCCGCGAGCGTTTTGTTGTGGCTGAGAATCAGGGCAGGCTTGCCAAGATTCTTTATGACGTTTGCAATCGTAAACGTCTTTCCCGACCCCGTCACTCCCAGCAACACCTGAGCAGGCGCCCCCGCCTCTGCCGCTTCCGTCAGTTGGCGGATGGCTTCGGGCTGGTCGCCTGTTGGTTGGTAGTCGCTATGGAGTCGGTATTCGCTCATGTGAGCGTTGCTTTCAATGTGGTGCCTTCGATGTCGAAGCGAACGAGGCGCGGTTCAGCAGACGTAGCGCTGGTTTCAGACTCGTCGATGAGGATGTCGCAGAGCTTGTCCTCTATGTGCGACTGTATTGCGCGTTTCAGCGAGCGTGCGCCATACTTCGCGTCGAAGCCCTCCTTGACGATGAGCGCCTTAGCTTCGGGCGTAAGTTCAATCTTGATGTTCTGCGCATCGAGTCGCTTCTGGAATGATGCCAGTTCGAGATCGACAATGCGCGTAGCGTCATCGCTGTTCAGCGGTGCGAACATGATGATGTCGTCGAGGCGGTTGAGGAATTCTGGGGCAAACTGGCGGCTGAGAGCCTTGCGTACGATGCTCTCGGCGAGTTTGCCGCTTATCTCGCCCTGTGTCGTGGAGAAGCCCACGCCAGCGCCGAAGTCCTTAAGCTGTCGCGAACCGCTATTGGAGGTCATGATGATGATAGTGTTGCGGAAGTCCACAGTCGTGCCGTTGCCGTCGGTCATGCGTCCTTCGTCCATAACCTGCAGGAGCATGTTGAAGACGTCGGGATGCGCCTTCTCAATCTCGTCGAGGAGGATGACAGAGTAGGGGTGGCGGCGCACTTTCTCCGTCAGCTGTCCGCCCTCGTCATAACCTACATATCCCGGAGGCGCTCCCACGAGGCGAGTTGCGGAAAACTTCTCGCCGTATTCGCTCATGTCGATGCGGATGAGCGAATCCTTGCGGCCAAACATCCACTCGGCGAGGCATTTTACGAGGTACGTCTTACCAACGCCCGTGGGGCCTACGAAGAGGAACGTGCCAACAGGACGGTCGCCCTCTTTGAGGCCAAGGCGGTTGCGCGTGATGGCACGTACGAGTTTGTCGATGGCTTCGTCCTGGGCTATCACCTTCGAGGAAAGAGCCCCACGCATGCCGCGCAGACGGATTGTTTCGTCCGTAGCAAGACGCTGTACTGGAACACCGCTTATCATGCTTACGACCTCGGCAATCTCCTGGGCGTCCACGACGGGGCGGTTTGTCTTTTGCTGCTTCTGCCATTCGAGGTACATCTTCTCGAGTTCTGTCTCAAGACGTGCGCCTTCGTCGCGCAGTTGTGCGGCATATTCAAAGTGCTGAGCGCGTGCAGCCTCCGTCTTTTGAACCTTCAACTCAGCAAGGCGCTTCTCCATCTCCTCGATTTCCTTTGGTGTCTCGATACCTGTGAGGTGTACGCGGCTGCCAGCTTCGTCCAAGGCGTCGATAGCCTTGTCAGGAAGTGCGCGGTCCGTGACATATTTCTCGGTAAGCGCGACGCAGGCGCTGAGGGCGTCGTCGGTATATGTTACGTTGTGATGGTCCTCGTAGCGGTCCTTGATGTTGCGCAGGATTTGCAGCGTCTCCTCTGTCGTTGTGGGCTCGAGCTGCAACTTCTGGAAGCGGCGCTCCAAAGCACCGTCTTTCTCGATGGTCTTGCGGTATTCGTCGGTAGTCGTCGCACCAATGCATTGCACTTCGCCGCGTGCGAGGGCAGGCTTGAGCATGTTCGCCGCGTCAAGGGAGCCAGCAGCTCCGCCAGCACCGATGATGGTGTGGATTTCGTCGATGAAAAGGACTATCTCGCGATGGTCGCGGAGTTCCTGAATGAGGCGTCGTATGCGTTCCTCAAACTGTCCGCGATACTGTGTGCCTGCCACCATCGACGCCATATCGAGAGCCACGATGCGCTTGCCGACGAGATTTCGCGGTACCTGATTCTTGGAGATGAGGCCTGCAAGCCCCTCCACGACGGCACTCTTTCCCACTCCCGGAGGTCCGATGAGTATGGGATTGTTCTTCTTGCGGCGTGAAAGAATCTGCGCAATGCGCTGTATCTCGTTGCGGCGTCCGATGACGGGGTCGAGAGCCCCTTCGGCAGCCAGCCTCGTGAGGTCGGTACCATAGTTGTCGATGACGGGAGTCTCCGTCGTCGGCTTTTGTTTCGTCTCTACGTTGCTTCCGTTGCTGCTGCCATTCTCGTTGTCGTGGAATTCTTCCGGTTCCTCCGAGACATAGCCGTAGCCGTCCTGAATAGAGGGTTTTATGTTGAGCAGTTTTGCCATCTTATTATAAGTAATGCCGAGTGTTCCGAGTAGTTTGCTTGCTTCGTTGTTCTTGTCTCTGAGTATGGCTAGCATGAGGTGTTGCTCCTCGGCCATGCTCGAGCCTGCCACTCGCGCTTCGAGCAGGGTTAGGCGCATGATGCGCTGGCTGTCGGACGAGAATACGATTTCGCCCTCGTTCGCCTGTAGCGTCATCGAGACCGTGTTTGTGGTCTGGCTGTTGCGCATAGCCATCTCCTCCGTTGCTGTGAGTACGGCAGACGGCGTTGTTCCCATCTCGAAGATGAGTTCGTTTGTCTTAGCACTGGCCTTGCGCAGAAGTCCAAGCAAAAGGCATGAAGCATCTACATAAACCATACCAAGACGGTCGGCTTCCGTCTTGCTTTGCGAGAGTATGGATGTTAGTGAATCTGAAAGTTTGTACGTCATAGTTCTGTTGTTGCGCTTTTGGCACTTACAAACAGTGTGCCAAACACGACCTTTTGTTTAACTCTGTGCGTTAGAAAAGGAAGCGCATAAAGTCGTTGAAGAGGGCGTAAGCCATGAGTATCAGTAGCAAAGTGATGCCGATGCGCTCTGCTATTTCCATGAACTTGTCGCTTGGTTTGCGACGCGTGATAACCTCGCATACGAGGAAGAAGGCGTGTCCGCCGTCGAGGGCAGGGATGGGGAGGATGTTCATGAAAGCAAGCATGAGCGAGATGAATGCCGTCATTTCCCAGAAGCGCTGCCAGTCCCATGTTGCAGGGAACAGGGAACCTATGGCTCCGAAACTTCCCACACTCTTTGCGCCGTCAGCGGTGAAGATGTATTTCAGGTCGCGAACATATCCGCTGAGGACATTCCATCCGTAGGTGATGCCTGCGGGGAAGCTCTCGAAGAAGCCGTATTCCGTCGTGCGAGTCTCGTAGGTCGTGAGCGGGGGAGTCCACTTCACGCCCAGCAGCAGTTCGGGGGTGAGCGTCGTCTGAAGTGTATCGACCTCGCCACTCTTGCGCTCAACGGCGAGGGTGATGGTGCGAATCTTCATGCTATCGGCATTGTCGGCTGTAAGCATGTCTTGCAGGCGTGCCGTCTTGTCGGTATATTCGTTCCATGTAGAAATAGGCTCTCCGCAGAATGCAACTATGCGGTCGCCCTTCGTGATGCCGGCTTTTGCGGCAGTGCGTCCTGCGAGGTTGCCCTCACACGGATGATGTTTCCGTTAATCACTTCCAGACAGACGATCTTCGCCTGACCTCCATCAGGACGGATCGTCACACGGTTTCCATTTGTCTGCACGTCAGCTGCCATAGCTATCCCAACCATCAGCAGGGCAGACACCATCATACTTATTTTTTTCATACTTACAATATATAGTTTTAGTTTGCTTAGTCGGTTACTTCCTCTATCTGGACGGCCTCCTCAACAGGCGGCTCACCGTCGAGCGGGAACTCGATGACAAACACCGTGCCGCCACCCTTGTTCTCCTGGGCATAGATCGAGCCGCCGTGCGCCGTCACGATGTCAAACACCTCGTGGAGATTAGGACCGTCGTCGTCGCCCACGATCTGCTCGAAGAGGTGAGGCATCACTTCCGTCGGGATGCCGATGCCATTGTCGGCGACACGGACGATGGCCTTGCCCTGTCCCTGCTCGGCAAACACCTTTACCTTACTGTTGGCTGGTGAGAAGTTGATGGCATTGCTGAGCAATATATTGACCATGCGACGCAGGCGCTCCTTGTCGGCCGACATCTCCAGACGGTCGGCAAGCGGGAAGAAGGTGAGGCGTATGTTTTTGGCACTGGAGGTATCGAAATGGTCGCAGACGTCTTTCAGCAGTGCCACGATGTCGATACGTTCCTTCACACCGCTGTGAGGCGCCTCTCCGGCTGATACCTGCTGTGAGGCGGTATCGTCTGCAGCGTGGTGGCTCTCGGCCTCCATCTGCTTGCGCATCTCACTCATCCAGTGCTTCTTCTCCGTCTCACGGCGCAGCTGCTCAAGTTGCATACGCTCCTGCTGGCGTTCCATGAAGCGTTTACGCCAGAACCACACACCTATACCAACGACGAGCAGGAAGGCGAGCAGCAGCCAACGGTTACGCAGCAGCGGAGGCGTGATCGTAATCTTCAAGGTAGCCTCGTTCTCTCCCATCGAACCATCGTCGTTCAGCATGCGCACATGGAGCACGTAGTCGCCGTGATGGAGTGACATATAGGTGATGTTAGGATCGTTTTCCTCTGTCTTGATCCACTTGTCGCTGAAGCCCTCCAGCTGATAGATGAAGCGGGCAGTGTTATGCACCTGTCCCTTGTCGGTGGCCAGCTGGATGGTAAACTGGTTCTCATCGTGGCGCAGGGTGAGCTCCCGGCAGACGTCGAGGGCCTCGTCGAGGATGACGCGCCCTTCGTACTTCCTCCCCACCTCGACGAGCTGTCCGAAGAGTTTCAGGCCGCTGAAGATAGGTTGTTCCTTACTGCTGCTGTTCGACACGAGTTTGGGATCGATGATATCAAGGCCACCTAAGCCTCCAATCAGGATCTTGCCATCATGGGTCAGACTGACGGAACGCAGATTATAGGGT
>ONWB01000165.1 GCA_900321445.1 uncultured Prevotellaceae bacterium
CTGGAGGAGCATCTTCCTGTATTCTTCGCGACCAAGATTCTGCCCAGTATGCTTGTTGAACTCGTCAACATACTGTGCGCAGAACTCCGCCATCTCTTCCATCGTACATTCCTGCAGAAAACGCCCATCTTTGTAGCAGTAAACGCAATATTCCTCGTTCTTGCTGCCATCGGCGTTCGTGCCAAGAACATCCTCTGTGAGCGGCATTCCGCAACTCTGACAAAATTTCTGTTCCATTACGTTTAGCACGTTTTGTTTAATGACTATTTTCCCAGAATTTGCTCCGCATGTTCCTTTGTCTTCACCTGTTTCCCTGCGAAGATGTTCTCGATAACTCCGTCCTCGCTGATGATGAAGGTAGTGCGAATGGTTCCCATGGTTTTCTTTCCATACATGGTCTTTTCGCCCCATGCTCCCATCGCCTCCATAAGTGTTTTGTCCACATCGGCAATCAGCGGGAAGGGCAGCTCGTGTTTCTCCTTGAACTTCACATGCGAAGCCGCAGAATCCTTACTGACCCCAACGACTTCATAGCCTGCGCCTTGCAATTCACCATAATGGTCGCGCAGACTGCAAGCCTCTGCCGTACAACCGCTTGTGTTGTCCTTGGGGTAAAAGTATAGTACCAGTTTGCGACCTTTGTAGTCGCTTAGGCGGATGTCCCGTCCCTGTTCGTCCTTGCCCAATATCTCAGGCGCTTTGTCTCCGATGTTCATAATTGTATAGGTTTGTTTGCTGCCTGCAAATATAAGCCTTAGCATTCGAACAGCAGCATTTCCCTCGTTTTTTTCAACATACACGGCATTATTTACGAAAACTTGTGTATCTTTGTGCCGCAATACATAACTATAACGCTATTATGAGAAAAGTTCTTATTCTGGCTGTTGTCGCCATGATGACAACTATGGGTACAAAGGCGCAAACTGGCTACGAAGACACGAAGCATGAGGTAGCCGTCAGCTATGGTTGGCTTTCAAACTCCCAGTGGGTTAATGTTCTTGAGGAAGTGGTGAGCATTATGGTTGGCTCAACATGCGAAAACGAAAAATTCTTCGGTCCGCTTTCTGCCGAATACTTCTACCATGCAAACAAGTGGCTCGGCGTAGGCGGAATGTTCACACTTGGTAACAGCAAGCAGGACGTTTATCTCGACAAGAAGAAAGACGGTACGGTCTCGCACACCTACTACACCCTGATGCCCGCCGTGAAGTTCGACTGGCTGCGCAAGAAGAGCTTCGGCATGTACTCGAAACTCGCCGTTGGCGCCACGCTGCGAACAGAGAGCATCAACTGCGACGATCCCAGCGCCAGGGATAGCGAGTCGAAGGTACACGTCAACTGGCAGGCATCGCTTCTCGGCATTGAGGCCGGAAGTCCTAAGGTACGCGGATTCCTGGAATTCGGATTCGGCGAGCAAGGGGTTGCCCTCTTCGGCCTTAGATACAAATTCTAAGCCTCGCCAAGCATGAGACGGGAGGTAAATCCTCAGGACACCAGTCGCGCACAGGCATTCGCACTGTGGATGAAGTCGCCAGTACCAATGGTGACGCTGACAAAGACATTCGATGTCACGCGAATATATAAGATGTGTAGGCGCAGGAAACTGAAGTTCAACATGCTCCTGTGCTGGTGTATCGGAAGGGCTGCAAGCCAGATGAAGGAGTTCTATCTCCTGCCAGAAGGGGAAAAGATGTTCCTCTACGACCGCCTTGCCATTAACGTGATTGTGAGCGACATTGGCGGAGGTATCAGCAACTGCGACGTGCCCTATTCCGACAGTTTGGAGCAGTTCTGCCGCGACTATGACGACCTGACGCAACGTACAGCCTCAACATGTCAGAATATCAACGATTCCGACGCCATGCTCATTGGCACGTCGGCCGTGACAGGCACGGAACTCGACAGCATCGTCAACCAATATACGGGCATTTTCAACAACCCTTTCCTCGCATGGGGACGCTACCGCCGCCGCTGGCTAAAGACCACGCTCCCCATATCCCTTCAGTTCCACCACGCACAAATGGACGGTGCGCACGCAGCACGCTTCCTTGAGCAGCTACAGCACGTCATGAACAACCCCTGCTGATGCAGCCTATCTCAATGCGTCTTCTAAACCAGCAGCTTGTCAGTCCTCAGTTCAAGAGTCCTGGCGAGCTACTGAGTTATATGTGTGCCATGCAGGCGCAGGAATACCGCATGATGCGATGGGCCGTGGCGATGCGCACCCGCAACCCCTCGGCAAAAGCCTTCAAGAATGCCTTTGATAGCGGAGAAATAATACGTCTCCACCTGATGCGCGGAACATGGCAACTTGTTGCTGCCGAAGACTATTGGCCGCTCATAGAACTATGCTCGCCCAAAGCCATCGCTGTGACGAAGGGATGGATGAACAGCAACAAAATCTACATATCCGAGGAGGAAGTGGCGAACATTCGCGAAGTCCTCATACGAACGGCCGACGACAAGGGTAGCGCCACGAAGGACGACTTCGCAAAGGCTTTGATGCAGAGGAACATACACATGGACGACCACAGGCTTTCGTACCACATACGCCTCGCCGAGATGTCGGGGGTGCTGTGCAGCGGCGAACTTTTGCCCACGAAAGCCACATACTCGCTCACTGCCAACAAGATAAAAACACGCAGGAACCCTTGGGATCGCGACGAAACCCTAATGCTGCTCGCGCGGAAGTACTTTCGCAGTCGCCAACCCGCCACGCTCGAGGATTTCGTATGGTGGTCGGGGCTAAACATAGGCGACTGTCGCAGGGGAATAGCTCTGCTCGGCAGCTACCTCCATACAGAGAGGTGGAAAGGGCGCGTCTTCTACCTTACCGACGACTGCCGCACAAGGGGCTTTCGCAAAGGGCAATACCTTCTTATACCACCTTACGACGAATACCTCATCAGCTACAAGAGCCGCGACTTAGTACTTTCTCCCGACTTCAAGCATAAAGCCCATAACAACAGCGGCATTTTTCAACCCATCATTGCATGCGACGGCATCATTTGTGGCAACTGGGCACCTCTACGCGAGGAACTACAAACGGAGTTCTTCTTGGGCGAACACGGCTCCGAAGTCCTAAAGCAATGGCATAGATACATAAGGTTCAGGAATCAGGCGCTCACGAGCTGATTGCATATCTGTTTTTACAGGCACACAAATGAAAAAGGATAGCCTCTTTCGTTTTTCTTACCTTAAAACCACGGAGTAAGCCCATTTACACGAACAAAATCGGGATTTCGCTGGCTGATTCCTGCCCCACGCAAAAGCAGAGACCTAAATCGTAATTGACAACTAACCAAGCAATAAACGTCACGACTCTCATATTTATAAAAAAACAAGAAAACTTTTGGCAGTGTCGATAGTTTTTACTTCATTTGCCCCGCCTTACCATGAAAAACACAAACAAAAAACAAACAATATGACAGACAAATTACGCACATTGCTATTCGGCATAGTGGCTTTGCTTACTGTGCCAACACTTGCACAGGACGTGAACATTCGCGCCGTGGGGCACTACAATCGCTACGACGATGGCGACCAGATGAAAACAACCTATGTGGGTTGGAATTCCGACCTTGGAAAGTCTATATTTATTGTTGACAATGGTCTTTATAGCATGACGTGGAACGGCTCTACGCTATCCACTCCCGTGAAAGACCCCGCCGTAAACGCTGCGGATATAACGAGCGACCCCGAACTGGCGACATGGGCTAACAACTTCAACCTGATGTATGCCAACTCTGGTGCCCTATATTTCAACGGCACGCTCATCACCGTGATGTCTCGCGACGAACAGTCCACACCAGACGAAGAGCTCTTTGCCGTTCGCAAATGGGACGCAAAGACCGGCGACCTTCTCTCCAGCGAGATTCGACCCAAGAGCGACAAGCTCGAGTCGGCAGGCATGAGCTATAACCCAAAG
This sequence comes from uncultured Prevotellaceae bacterium, assembly GCA_900321445.1. Lineage (GTDB taxonomy): Bacteria > Bacteroidota > Bacteroidia > Bacteroidales > Bacteroidaceae > Alloprevotella. The sequence continues at coordinate 3,929 of ONWB01000165.1, forward strand.
GACGGAAAGGTATATGGCCTTTTCTATCTGACAGGGCAGCAGCTTGCAGAAGAAATCACTTCCGACCCCGAATACTTCGCCGACCAAGACGACGACCTCACCGATGGCGACGCAGGATATGCACTCTGCGTCTTCGATCCCAACACGATGAAGGTGTATCCCATAACACCTGGCCTCTATTACTACAACTTCGTGACATTCGCCATCAACAGCGAAGGCCGCGCATTCGCCCTCACAAGCGGCGGCACAAGCAGCCAGGCATACGACGAGAACGGCCGACTGACGGACATCAACGGCGACCTCACAGGAGCACAGCTCTGTGAGTTCGACCTCACGACAGGTCTTATGATCATGGAACCGTATAAGGCTATTGACCCCGAAACA
>ONWB01000185.1 GCA_900321445.1 uncultured Prevotellaceae bacterium
CAAATGCGCATTTTGACGACAAAAACCACCAAAAACAATGAATTTTGAGTAAAAAAGTGAAAAGTGAAAAACATGCCTTCACCGCAAAATGTCAATTTTCTTGACCGCAAAAAGACCGTCGCACGGGCTGACGTACACTAAGAAACTCTGGTGAAAATCACCCTGACATCCCCCACACAAAATATTCGCATCGTATGCCCTTACATGCATAAATAATGTGTACCGTTGTGGCGAAATAAGAAACTATTGAAAGATCCTCCCTTTTTGGGGGATGTATAAAGAAGCGATGGCAATAAGGAGAAGACGAAAGAGTATAGGGTATTACGCCCTTCTATGTGCGGACTTGAGAAATGAAATGTTGGAAATGGGCTAAGATTAAACTGATGGAGCGTGAATCACTTATCCCCATAATGTCCATAGGCAGAGACGACATCCACGTGCACTTCAGTATCGAATATTTCATAGACGAGCCTGTGCTTCTTGGAGATGCGTCTGCTCCACTGCCCAGCACGGTCAGCGGAGAGCGGTTCGGGCTTTCCTGTGCCCGTGCGGGGATGAACTTTCAGTTCTTCAATGAGTGCTGCCGCTTTTCTGAAAGCAGCAGGCTCAGAACGTTGCAGGGTGAGCAAATCGTCCTTGGCTTGCGGAGAATAGATAATGTCGTACATCAGCCCACGCGATTCAGAAAGTCTTCCAGGCTCTCATTCGGCAACATCTTGAGGCCTTCTCCTCGACGGATCTGCTCACGCCCTTCATCGACGCGGGCGAGGAACTCGTCACGTGTCATCTCTGCGGAATTGGCCTGTTTCTCTGCAATCAACTTATGCAGGTATTTCACAGCCCGCTTGAGCAGCGTCTCGTCCTCGGCTATCACGCTCATTGAGCGCAACAGTTCGGCATTTAGTTGAAGGGTATTCATAACGTCGGGTGATTGTGTTATGGCTGCAAAGGTAAATAGAATTCCTGTAAGTTCAAAAGAAACGATTGAAAATAATGCAAAACAAAAATTTGAAAGTAATCCTCCCATTTTTGGGGGGGATGTACCGTGAAGACGCTGTTCACGGACGAGGACGGTACGCATTGGCTGGTGCCGCAGAATGACGACTACGACGCGATACGCCACTTGTCACTATTTGAGCGAAGATGCCAAAAGTATAAAAAGTATAAGTATAAAAAGTATAATCAGTATGGTGTAGAGGGAGAGCGAAACTCTTTACTCAATCACGATTGTGTCGTCGTCGTTGATGCGTGTGATGGTGGCTAATGCGTGGTATTGTATGTCGTGGTCGCGCAGGAATTGTCCGCCGTTTGCGAAGCCCTTCTCCACGAGGAATCCCATGCCCACGATCTGCGCCCCCGACTGGCGGCAGAGGTGTATGACGCTGCCAGAGGCGTGTCCTTCGGCGAGGAAATCGTCGATGAACAGTATGCGGTCGTCTTTCGTGAGGAATTTGCGGTCGATGCACACCGTAGTCTCGTCGCCTCGCGTGAACGACCATACCCACGACTTCCACGACTCGTCGACGGTCTTTGGGTTCTTCTTCTTGATAAAGACGACGGGGAGGTGCATGAGGTATCCAGTCATGATGGCAGGTGCAATGCCCGAGGCTTCGATAGTAACAATCTTGTTGATGCCCTGGTCCTTGAAGAGGCGTGCAAATTCCTCTGCGCAGTGCATCATGAGTTCAGGGTCGAGTTGGTGGTTGAGGAAACTGCCTACGAGTACGACGCCTCCGTCGGCTTTGGCGCGTCCTTCCGTCAGGATGCGTTGTTTGAGTTCGTCCATCATTGTTGGGTGGGATGTTTAGGTTGTCCTTGCGTGCAAAAATATAAAAATCTGAGAATAACAGGCTTCTTGCGGCATAAAAAGTCATTGTCGGAATACCCATATAGAATGAATGGATGATTCGCAAGCATCGTGCTAAACATTGTTTTTGGGTATTGCGGGTGTTGCGGGCTTTGCGTTCCTTTGCAGCCGAAAACAAGCGTTTTTGGCAACATGAAAAGAAAGATTGCTACATACTGTTTTGCTCTGATGGGTCTGTGTGCTATGGCGCAGGAAGCTCCCTCGCGCCTGCACATAGGCGGCTATGGCGAGGCCGTCATGACGCGTAATTTCTACAGCCAGAGCTTCAACCGCTACAAGATGCCCGAGAACTATGCCCACGACGCGAGCCATGGGCGCTTCGACCTGCCGCATGTGTGCGTGAACATAGGCTACGACTTCGGCCGTGGGTGGTCGTTGGGCTCAGAGATTGAGTTCGAGCATGGCGGCAACGGTACGGCTGTGGAGATAGAGGCCGAGGAGGCTGGCGAATACGAGGCCGAGGTGGAGAAGGGCGGCGAGGTGAACATCGAGCAGTTCTGGATAAACAAGGAATTCCTGAACGGCGCGTTGAACGTGAAGGCTGGCGAGATTATCGTGCCCGTGGGCTACTCCAACGCGCACCACGAGCCTATGCAGTTCTTCACCGTCTATCGTCCTGAGGGCGAGGCTACCATCATGCCCAACACGTGGCACCAGGTGGGCGTGTCGCTATGGGGCAGGCTCGACGAGTGGCGCTACGAGGCTATGCTGCTCTCAGGCCTAAACTCCGAGAGTTTTACGGCGGAGAACTTTGTGCATTACGGCGCTACGAGCCCCTACGAGTTCAAGGTGGCGAACTGCTATGCCGCCGCCGTGCGCATCGACAACTATTCCGTCAAGGGGCTGCGCATAGGGCTCAGCGGCTACTACGGCCACACCTTCCGCAACACCTTGCGCACGCCTGGCGATAAATATAAAGATGTGACAGGCGCCTTGGGCATCGTGGCGCTCGACTTCTCGCTGAACAGGTGGAATTGGACGGTGCGCGGCAACATCGACTATGCCCACTTTGCCGATGCCGACGAGATTTCTGCCTATAACCAGGCGAACTGGACGCACCATAAATATCAGGACGGCAATCCGCACCACTACAGTAACATCGGCAGCAATGCCCTTGCGTATGGCATCGAGGCTGGCTACAACGTGTTCTCGCAGATTCGTGCCCTGCGCGAGAAGAACGCGAAGATGTTCGTGTTCGGACGCTTTGAGCACTACAACACGATGGCGGCAGGCACGTACAAGGCAATGTACGGCTACACAAAGAAGTATCGCTGCGCCGTGGGTCTGAACTATTCGCCGATAAAGCAGATAACGATTAAGGGCGAGTACTCCTACCGCTTCTTCGAGAAGCCCGACAACAACGGCCTTGCTGCCGACAGCCCGCTATACGTGCAGCCCTACAACAACGAGCCAAGTGTGAGCCTGGGCGTGACATATACGGGGTGGTTTTTGTGACCATTGACCATTGACCATTAATTCGCCTTGCCAATCGTGCCCCAGCCACTTCGGAACTTCGTCCCTCAGGGCTGACGTGCACTGCAAGGCTCACTGAAGGTTCTTCGAACCATTGACCAT
>ONWB01000186.1 GCA_900321445.1 uncultured Prevotellaceae bacterium
TATATCTATGAAAACTGCTCTTTTTCCATGTTGTGCCATTGATAATAGTGTCACCTTTCATCGTATATATTTGATAGAACTTCGTAACATCTCCGCAATGCACTATCCACTCCTTACCTTCCTCAACGAAAGGATGATATTTCTGCGCCAGTGCATTTCCTGCAAACAGCGCGAACATTGCCATAATAAAAGATATGCGTTTCATGGTTATTGTGTTTTATTCTATTGTTCCACAAGTGAATTCTAATTCAGCGCCCAAAGGTATCACAAAACTTTCGTTCTGCAAAAGCTTTGTGTAGGCATTCTGCGATATTTTAACTTTTGCGCCTGATTTGATGTCAAAAGAAGCTCCATCTAATGTGCCACCTATCCACAAGGTACTGCCAGATTCTACAGTAATCCTGACACCGGGATAAAATGTCTAATGAGGTACCACTGAGAAGGGAAAAGTGAAAAAAGTGGAAAGTGGAAAGTGGAATTTATGTACTATGCGGCTGAAATCTTAAACGGAGGCCTGCAAAAGTGGTCTAATAATAAAAAGAAGCGTTAGAGTTTGTTTTTCTCCGCACGAAGCACTATCTTCGCAGCCAAAATTAGAAATCAAATTAAAAATTAAGTCAGAAAATGAAAAAGTTTTTTCTCCTCGCCTTGCTCGCAACAGTGCTTGCAGGCACAGCATCCGCTCAGCTCCCCAACCTTAAGCTGAAGGACATCAACGGAAAGGAAGTTCGCACCGACACCCTGAATAACGGTGGCAAGCCCTTCATTATCACCTTCTTTGCTACGTGGTGCAAGCCCTGCAACCGCGAGCTGAAAGCCATCCAGGAGGTGTACGAGGAGTGGCAGGAGGAGACGGGGGTGCGCGTCGTTGCCATCTCCATCGACCAGGCGCAGAACATCCACAAGGTAAAGCCCCTCGTTGACGGCTACGGATGGGAGTACGAAATCCTGCTCGACCCGAACAGCGAGTTCAAGCGCGCTATGGGTGTGAACATGATTCCCCACGCCTTCGTCATCGACGGCAATGGAAAGGTCGCCCTCAGCCACAGCGGCTACAAGGAGGGTGGCGAAGAGGAACTCTACGAGAAGGTAAAGGAATTGCTGAATCTGGAGTAGGAAGCTTTTAAGTAAAAAGTAAAAAGTAAAAAGTAAAAATTAAGATAGTGACGAGCCGCTTTTCAGTGACGAGTGACAAGTGACGAGTGACAAGCAGCATCGCGGGTTATTGGTTATTGGTTAACGGTTATTGGTTAACGGTTATTGGTTATTGGTTAACGGTTATTGGTAAACGTTTTTTATGAGACGAATTCTAACGCTTACAATCCTGGCTACGGTTGCGCTCGCAGCCGTAGCGCAGGAAGAAGGTCCAGACAAGATAGTAATAACGGGTAGCGTGCAGAGCGACATCCTCATACCGCAGGAGGATGAGAAGATAGGTACGGGTACGTACGACGACTTCGCCCTGACGAACACCTATGCCGACCTCCAGCTCCGCAGCAAGTATGTGGAGGCTGGTGCGCGCTTTGAGTTTACAAAATTCCCACTCCCCGGCTACGAGAAAGATTTCGAGGGCTGGGGCGTGCCGTATTTCTACGCCAAGGGGCGCTACAAGTGGGCTGAGCTTACGGCTGGCGACTTCTACGACCAGTTCGGCTCAGGCCTCATCTTCCGCACCTACGAGGAGCGCAGCCTGGGCATCGACAATGCCCTGCGCGGCGGACGCCTTGTGCTGACGCCACTGAAGGGCGTGCAGCTGAAAGCCCTCGGCGGCAAGCAGCGCCGCTACTGGAAACACAACAAGTCGTGGGTGTATGGCGGCGACCTCGAACTGAGCCTCGACCAGTGGATAAAGCCACTTGCCGAGAGCGGCACATACCTGACGCTGGGATTCTCTGCAATTTCAAAGCATGAGGACGACGAGGACCTCCTCGCCATACGTCCCACGGGCGAGCAGGACGAGTTCGGCACCGACATCGTGGGTGCCTACAAGCTCAACCTGCCGAAAAACGTGGGCGCCTTCGACGTTCGCCTGAACCTGCAGAAGGGAGGCTTCGGACTGTTGGCGGAATATGCGCAGAAAGGCCAGGACCCGTCTTTCGACAACGGCCTTATCTATCACCACGGCAACACCCTGCTACTCTCCACATCGTACTCGAAGAAGGGGCTCAGCCTGCTCCTGCAGGCTAAGCGCAGCGAGGACATGAGCTATCGCAGCCGCCGCATGATGACGGGCACGTCGAGCTTCATCAACCACCTGCCAGCATTCTCCTTCCAGCACACCTACGCCCTTGCTGCCCTATACCCCTACGCCACGCAGAACGTGCCAGGCGAATGGGCTTTCCAAGGGCAGTTTGGCTACACCTTCAAGCGCAACACGCCGCTGGGTGGTAAGTACGGAACGCATATCGAGGTGAACGCAAGCCACATCCGCGGCATCGAACCGCGCAGCATCGGCACTGACGAGGTCGTGGGCACTCGCGGCTACAAGACGCGCTTCTTCAACTGGGGCCCTGACACATACTATCAGGACATCAACGTGCAGTTAGAGAAGAAGCTCACGAAGCGCTTCAAGCTGAACCTCATGTATGCCAACCAGCGATACAACAAGACCGTGGTAGAGGGCGAGGGCGGCATGATAGACAGCAACATCTTCATAGCAGAAGGTAAGTACCAGCTCAGCAAGAAGCTCACGCTCCGCGGCGAGGCGCAGTACCTCAGCACGAAGCAGGACCAGGGCGACTGGTGGTTCGGGCTACTCGAACTCTCCGTCCTCCCCGACTTCATGTTCACAGTCAGCGACCAGTTCAATGCCCACGTTCCCGAAGGCGGCAAGATGGGCGCTCCCACGCATCCTGTACACTACTACAACGCTATGGTCACCTGGACGAAGGGTGCCCATCGCCTGACGCTTGGCTATGCCAAGGTGCGCGCCGGCTTCAACTGCTCAGGCGGCGTATGCCGCTGGGTGCCGGCACAGAAGGGCGTGCAGATATCGTATAACTTTAATTTCTAATCGACGATTGAAATGAAAAAGATATTTTTCCTATTTGCAGCCCTCTGTCTCTTTACAGCCTGCGACGAAATCGCTGAGGACGAGCGCTTCTCCAGCGAACCCGTGACATTCACGCCGCTGAAGAACGTGCTGATTGAGGACTTCACAGGTCAGAACTGCCTGAACTGCCCCAACGCTGCCGATGCTACCCACGCTCTGCAGAAACTCTACGGCGAGGACCACGTCATCGCTGTCGCCATCCACGGTGGCGGTATGAAGTTGCCCTTGCCAGAGACTAACCCACAACAGCTTGCAACAGCCCTCGGCGACGCCTACAACGACCATTGGGGCGTGCAGTCGTGGCCAAACGGCATGGTGGACCGTACAGGCCTTCGCGAATACACATCGTGGAGC
>ONWB01000187.1 GCA_900321445.1 uncultured Prevotellaceae bacterium
CGAAGCTTCACCGCTATTCACGACAGGAAAAACGAAGTGGAGGTCTGGGTGCACAAAGTGCTGCACCATCGCACCACCACCAAGAAGCGCCGACGCAAGCTCAAGCGCCATGGGCATTTGTCCACTTCCAGGCGTGCCGCAGAAGAGCAGGGCGTGGGGAACGCGCCCTGCTTCTACCTGCTGTGTAAGCTGCTGCTTTATATGCTCTTGTCCTAAAACGCTTTCAAACACCTTGATGCTTTTTATTCCTTGGTCGTTGGAAGTCCTAGGTTCTCCTAGGCTATCCTATGCTATCCTAAGCTATCCTAAAACTCTATTTCTTTACAAACTTGACGGCACAAGCTTCGCCTTCATCGTTCTCAGCACGTGCCACATACTGTCCTACGGGCAGGCTATATGTTGATACATCGACGTAGCCGCTTGACGTGTTTAGGGTCTCGCGGGATATGAGTCTGCCATCGGCAGAGTAGATATAGACTACAGCATCCGCCGTGTACTCATTCTTCACACGAAGGAATGTTCCATAGTGGGCAATGCTCATGCCTCCTGAACGGCTCACGAACTGCTCGCGAACACCTGTGAAGATTTCAGGAAGCTCGTATTCTTCGTATGCGAGCGACTGTGTCGTCATTAGGTTCGTCTTGCCTGGCGTAGGTTTACTAAATACATAGCAATCGGTGCCACCATCGGGGTAGAGTCCTACGCTCTCGTCGCCATTGTGGAGACAATATACGAGCGTGTCGCTCCACAATTCGTCGGCACTCGTAAGGAGGACATACGCGCTGTCGGCAGCAGAGAGTTTGAAGTTTGCGTGCAACTGGCTCGCCTGATTGCGCTTAGACGCCCATACGATGATGTGGCCGTATGGTGGGATGACTGTGTTGATGCCTTCGCCACCCTCAATCTGGAATTTCAGCGGCTTCTTAACATCGTCAGAGAGGTACATACCTGCTACGTCGTAAGGTTCAGAAGTCGTATTGTATAGTTCTATCCAGTCGTCCTTCTTAGCGAGTTCATTCACAAACACGCTATTGGATGCGCTAACCTCATTCACCTTCACAGGATGATAACTGTGGGCACTCTGCTCCTCTGTCGTCAGTGGCTCATACGTGGCAATGAGTTCTACACTTCCCATAGTAGGAAGTTCGTATTCAGCATCTGGCGTCACAATATTTGCTCCACTGCCATCGCTCATAGTCGTTGAGAGGCTTGCATCCCAGTAAATATCAGAGGAATATGTACCAACATTGTGTACTTCCACAGCCAACGTGTTCTGGCCTGAATTAAGCAGCGATGGGTCTATCACAAAGGATGTGGCATCGTAATCTGCTGCATACGACGATGCGAGCGTCTCATAGTTGACGTCTCCCGTCGGCATACGGTAGCGTCCTACTTCTGTTCCGTTAACATAAACAATAGCTCCGTCGTCGACATTTACATTCAGTGTGAAGTTGTCGGTAGATGCGGGTTTCCTGGAGAGGTTGAACTTTTTGCGGAAATAATACGTTATCTTCTTGTCGTTAGAGTCGAAGTTGGTCTTGTAGCCGAGGTCCTTGTTAGCGAATCCCATCGGTGTTTCGCCGTCCTGCCATTCAAGTTCCTTATAGTCGGGCGACCTCCAATCTTCGTCATCGAGGGAACCCTGGTCGTAATAGCTCCACTTTGAGCCGAAGTCGAAGAGTTTCGACGATACTACGCCACTCGGCGACTGCCATCCTACGAAGCGATAGCCGCTCGGTGCCTCGGCCTTCACCGTTATGGGGGCGAAGAGTGTTCCGTTGAACTTGCCTGTCGGCACTGGCTGTCCGTTGACGAGAATACGCGCCTCAGGAACCGTTGACGAGAGTGTTGCCGTAATGCTGGGCGTGGAGTTAAGTTTCATAAGTGAGTGGCTACGCATCTGACCCACCATTGAGCTCTGGCGACTGGCACTCAAGTTACTCTTTACGCTGGAGGCCGTGCTCTGTACTGAGTTCGAATTGTTCTCGTATGCCGCTGCATCTATCACATTTGCCACAAGAGAGTCAACGATTTCCGAGCAACGCGTAGGCTCGAACACACTACCTGCCACAAGGCAGAATGCGTCGATGAAATGCTTGCGGAACTTTTCGTTCTGCAACATATTGCGGAACACGATTGTGGGTGGGAGCTCGCCGCCAAGGCGCGAACCCGTCTCAAAAATATAGTCGCCGCCGTCGCTCGTGCGGTCTATGTTTCCGCTGAAGCTGTTGCCGAAGCTGCTATCCATGTCGAAGATGACGTGGTGCCACTTTCCACCTTCACCACTATAGCGGAAGCCTTTCACATTGTTGCGTCCCCAGTCGCTGGGTCCCAAGTAAAGGCAGCAAGCCCAGTAGTTGCAGTATTCGTCGATGTCCACCATCTTACATATCTCCTCATACACGGCATCGTCGGCACAGTCTTCAGAGAGGCGGCGCCATTCGTTGAAACTATCAACAGTTCCCACCATCTGCACATACTGAGAGTCGGGACTTATCTCAAACTGGTCCATCTCGTCGGTGTCGATGCCGTAGTTGGCGTATGCGTAGTGCTTGTTGTTGGGCTCACGCATGTTCATAATGCCATTGTACGTACCATTGACAAAGGTCATCACGGGGAGGTACGACTGGCCGTCCACGTAGAGGCCGGAGGTCTGGATGATTGTCTGCAGGGCAGGGTCTTTCAAGCGAGCCTTGTTGTCGTTGCCACCCGTTCGCATTTGCAGCGTCTTGTTCTTGATGAAAGGTTTCGTGTGTGCGAAGAAGGGATAGTCGAGGGTGGACATACCTTCGTAGATTTTGTTGCCTTTCAGCTTGAAGGAGTGTGGTACATATTCGCGGCTCCATCCTCCGCAGATGCTGAGGTTTACTTCCTGATTGAAGAGCGAAAGTCCTGTTTCGTTGGAAATGTATTCAAAGTTTACGGGGCGGTCCCAATCCATGTTCCAGTTTCTCTTCTCGCTAGAACCATAGCCGCTCTTACCGTTGACGCCCTTTACGAAGACGCCCATCTCGTCGCTGTAGAAGTTGTCCGGGGCACTGACCACGGAGAGCACGGGGAGCGTAAAGTCCTTGTCGCGATAAATAAAGGAGCGCGTGACGACTTTGCTGGGAATCTTTCCGTCTTGATAAAATGCGAAGCGATATACCGACGTGCGAGTGACAGTGAAATCTCCATTGCGCGACTCAATGCCGTTTTTCGGCGTTGGCGTACTTCCATCGGTAGTGTAGTAGAGCTTTGCGCCACTGGGAATAGCAACTGTGAACGAAACCCTTCCCGTGAAAATCTGCCCTTCTGCCGTCGGCTTGGGGTCGGCGAGGCGTACCGTTGCAAAGGTGCTGCCTGCGTTCGACGCCCCAGGCGTAGGAGTTGTCGTCACACCCCACTCTTCGCCGCCTAATGTATATCTCGCCACCATCCTTGGCATCGAGTTCGTCGTCAATCTGCGTTGTGCAGTATTTCGAATAGTGGTCGAACCATACCGTTGCGAAGCCCTTTGCAGGTATCGTCTTCACTGCCCAATCCAGCGGGTGTTTCTGCAAGTCCTGAGGGTCGTCGGTAATGTAGCAGTCAGTGAGGCTCACGCTACGGTCGGTAGGATTGTACAGTTCTATCCATGCTCCGTAGTTGAACGACGGATCGACAAACATATCGACATTGTCGGACATGATTTCGTTGATAACGATAGAGCCCTCAACGGCATCGTTGCGGATAACGTTAAGTTTGCAAGTAGCCTTGATATTGCTGTTCGATGGCGACGCTGCCATGATGGTGCATTCGCCTTGGCGCAGGGCTCGCACATTGCCGTTCTGGTCAACGCTTGCCACACTCGTGTTACTCGACGACCACACAGGTGCCTCGTTGGCATCCTGCGGGAGGATTGTCGCCGCCAGGGCGCGCAACTCGCCAGTCGCAAGCTCCAATTCCGTGGGATTGAGGGATATGGAGCTTATGGCAATGGGAGTGCCATAGTATTCGAGCTTGAAATTGTCGAACAGCAACCAGTTGTCGTCTATGAACTCCTCACTTACAAGTCCAAGTTCCAATTTGCCGTTCGTCACAACGACTTCCACCACATTGCCCTTGTACATGCCTTGCGTGAAAGCCCATTCTCCTGCGTCCATACTGGCGGGATAGTATTCTTTCTCCTCATTACCCCAGTTGCCGCCAGGCCCCCAGCCTCCCCAGCTGTCAGCCTCGCTCCACGAACCCGTACCATTTTGCTCCTTACGGCTCTCGCTGAAAATGCTCTTAATCGCCACCTTGTTAGAGTTTGCGAATACGTAGGCCGTAATGTCCTCCATATCGGAGGAATAGTACTGGTAAGCCGTCGAGAGTGCCTGCGTGCGGAAGAATCCGTCCACACTCAGGCGATAGCGCCCATTGGGAACATTCAGCGACTGACTCATTCTGGCAGAACAGTTCCACAGTTCCATTGCGCCATAGGAGCAACGCGGACCGCCGCTTGAGCCGCCGTTATTATCATACGTAACGTCCCAGCCGTCCCACGTACCATTGTCCAACGTGGGATTGGCAAGGTAGGTTTCCGTCACGTCCATCCACACTTGTGCCGATGCCGTCGCAAAGTACAGCACTACCATCCAGACACAAAGTAAAAGTTTGCGAATTGTCATATCTGAGGGTGTAATATTTCTAATTTGCTGCAAAAATACGTGATTATCTGCAAACCTCCGCCCTTTTCCGCCATTTTTTTGGAATATGCCGTTCTCGAATACGACAAATCAGGGCACATTTTTAACCTTCTCGCGGCTATTCTACACGGATTCGTTTCAAGAATCTCCGCATTTCGC